>NZ_JBNYXR010000041.1:0-1062 GCF_051380805.1 Janthinobacterium paucivorans | reverse complement strand
GAGTTCCTTCTCCCGAGTTCTCTCAAGCGCCTTAGAATACTCATCTCGCCCACCTGTGTCGGTTTGCGGTACGGTCTCGTATGACTGAAGCTTAGAGGCTTTTCTTGGAACCACTTCCGATTGCTTCGTGAACAAGTTCACTCGTCTCAACCCCTTGAATTCCGCGCCCGGATTTGCCTAAGCGCCTTCTATGAGCCAAAAACCAACTATTCCAACAGTTGGACAACCTTCCGCGATCCGTCCCCCCATCGCATCATACGACGGTGCAGGAATATTAACCTGCTTCCCATCAGCTACGCATCTCTGCCTCGCCTTAGGGGCCGACTCACCCTGCTCCGATGAACGTTGAACAGGAAACCTTGGGCTTACGGCGTGGAGGCTTTTCACCCCCATTATCGCTACTCATGTCAGCATTCGCACTTCTGATACCTCCAGCATCCTTTACAAGACACCTTCGCAGGCTTACAGAACGCTCTCCTACCATATATATCTGTGATAAATCACAGAACAATATCCGCAGCTTCGGTGACTGGCTTAGCCCCGTTACATCTTCCGCGCAGGACGACTCGATCAGTGAGCTATTACGCTTTCTTTAAATGATGGCTGCTTCTAAGCCAACATCCTGACTGTTTTAGCCTTCCCACTTCGTTTTCCACTTAGCCAATCTTTGGGACCTTAGCTGGCGGTCTGGGTTGTTTCCCTCTTGACGCCGGACGTTAGCACCCGACGTCTGTCTCCCAAGCTCGCACTCATCGGTATTCGGAGTTTGCAATGGTTTGGTAAGTCGCAATGACCCCCTAGCCATAACAGTGCTCTACCCCCGATGGTGATACTTGAGGCACTACCTAAATAGTTTTCGGAGAGAACCAGCTATTTCCAAGTTTGTTTAGCCTTTCACCCCTACCCACAGCTCATCCCCTAATTTTTCAACATTAGTGGGTTCGGACCTCCAGGGCGTGTTACCGCACCTTCATCCTGGCCATGAGTAGATCACTTGGTTTCGGGTCTACACCCAGCGACTGATCGCCCTATTCGGACTCGATTTCTCTACGGCTTCCCTAT
>NZ_JBNYXR010000040.1:0-1182 GCF_051380805.1 Janthinobacterium paucivorans | reverse complement strand
CGCCGATCCCATGTATCCATCCGACGCCGAAGGCTTCCACGGCTACCTGCGCGCCGGCGCCGGCAGCAATACCTCGGGCGACGGCGGTTCGCAAGGCTGCTTCGGCCTGGGTGGCAACACCATGAAATACCGTCTGGGCAATGAGTGCGATGCCTACGCGGAATTCGGCTACACCAAGTCCGTCGCCAAGTCCGGCGGCGTGAACTACCTGGCCACCATCTGGGTCAACGCCTATGCACCGAATTCCGATTTCGGCGACAACAAGCTCGGTATCGTCAAGGCTTATGTCGAAGCACAAGGACTCGATTTCCTGAACGGCGGCACGGCCTGGGTCGGCAAACGCTTCTACTACCGTCCCGACATCCACATGCTCGATATGCAATATATCAACATGAACGGCACGGGCGCCGGCCTGGACCGCATCCCTGCGGGCCCCGGTAAATTCTCGTATGCCTTCTTCAAGGATAACGATATCAACAAGCGTGATCCGAAAACGGGCGCCATCGTCGGCACCCGTTCGGCTGTGCGCCAGAACTTCATCTACGGCGAAATTGCCGTCAACGAAAACGGCACGCTGGACCTGGCCGCCACCGTCATCACGGCCGAAGGCAAGGACAACGACTTCTACGGCAAGAAGCATAATGGATGGCAACTGTCGGCCTTCCACCGTCAAGGTAAAGTCTTTGGCGGCGGCAACACCTTCGGCGTGCAGTACGGCGTCGGTCCTGGCGTCGGTGGTGCGGGCAACGGCCAGTTCGGTGCCTCGGGCGACACGTCTTTCGGCTCCGACGTCAAGCGCACGCGCATCTTCAATGATATGGCGATCCAGCCGATGGCCAACTTCGGCATGGAATTGGTCGCCCTGTGGCAAAAAGACGAGTCGAACGCCACCGGTTCCTCGACCTGGACTTCGGTCGGCGTGCGGCCCGTGTATGCGTTCACCGACAACTTCAAGCTGGTGGGCGAACTGGGTACCGACCGTGTCACGCAAGCGGGCGGCCTGCCGGCCAAGCGTTTGACCAAGCTGACCATCGCCCCGACGATTTCGGCCGGTCCTGGCCTGTGGTCGCGTCCTGAACTGCGCGCTTTCGTCACGTACGGCAAATGGAACGATGCCGCTACCGCTTCGGTCAACGCGTCGAACAATGGCGGCCCGATCTACAACAACAATACCAGCGGCAC
>NZ_JBNYXR010000039.1:0-1233 GCF_051380805.1 Janthinobacterium paucivorans | reverse complement strand
CCCGTATCGCTAAAAGAGCCGATTGTCATGCAGCCGGGTTTCGGGCTTGCCATTTCTGGCGGATCGCTGAATCAGGATGTATCAGGAATCGTTGAATTTTGGTGTGAGCCGCAACAGTGAAAGACGTCCTAAATCTGGCAATAGTGGGCGGCGCGGCGTTGCTGTTGCTGTACCTGCTGGATGAAGGCGACGGCGAAAGCGCAAACAGCGCCGATCTGGAAGACCTTGGCAATCAGGCGCTGGACGCCGGCAGTGAATATTTTAGTGAGATAGACGAAATGACGGCACAAGCAAACGAGCGGGCATTCTTGGCCGCGATCAGGGTGGGGGAGGGAACGAGCGCCGGTAACGGCTACTCGATCCTCTTCGGCGGGGCGACGTTCGGCAGCTTTGACGATCATCCGGCCCTGCTGGGCTGGCGCGGCGGCAGCTTGAGCGCTGCCATGTGCGCGGGGGCCGGTTTCGGTCCGGGCTGCGTATCGACGGCGGCGGGCGCTTTCCAGATAAATAAGCCGACTTGGCTGCGCGTGAGCCGCAAGCTGGGCCTGAACGATTTTTCGCCAGCTAGCCAGGATGCGGCGGCGATGTACCTGATTAGCGAAAAAGGCGCGCTGAATGACGTGCGCGCCGGGCGGGTAGAAGTTGCCGTAAGCAAGGTCAGCAAGGTATGGGCATCGCTGCCCGGTGCCGGGTACGGCCAGGGTGAAGTAAAGCTAGCCGCTTTCCTCAACAATTTCGCAGATGCAGGGGGTAACGTCGCATGAGCAACCGAGATATCGTACTGATGGCCGCGCTGGTCGTCGGTGCCGTCCTGTACATGAAGCGGGCCAAGGCCAAGCCGACGACGAAGGACCCGGAGGGCAATCAGGCGCAGACCACCAACATTCAAGATCAGCGCTGGAATGCGCTGGCAAGCGGCGCGTGGAAGCTATTGAAAGATGCACAGAACAAGGAAGGCGGCGCGGCTTTCCTCATGAAAAACTGGATGGGCCAAACCGTGACAAGTGACGGCAAGCCGGTAGGCGAAGAACTGGGCGACATGTTCCCGTATGCCTACGGTGACGGCGTGTCCGACAGCATCGACTACGGCGACACGCCGAACCTGATCGACGGACTTTTCAAAACGACTAGCGGGATGTGGTGGCAATGATGGACAACATGGAAGCGGTGAAGCTGGCGGCGATCATTGCGGCGGTGGCCGCTGTGATCTATCTGGTAAAAAAAAAGGGAGCG
>NZ_JBNYXR010000003.1:0-344551 GCF_051380805.1 Janthinobacterium paucivorans | reverse complement strand
GTTGATATCGATACCGATGATTTTATCGGCGCCGACCATTTTCGCCGCCTGGATCACGTTCAAGCCGATGCCGCCCAGGCCAAACACGGCCACGTTGGCGCCCGCTTCCACCTTGGCCGAGAACAATACCGCGCCCACGCCCGTCGTCACGCCGCAGCCGATGTAGCACACCTTGTCGAACGGCGCGTCTTCGCGGATCTTTGCCAAGGCAATTTCCGGCACCACGATGTAGTTGGAAAAGGTCGAGGTGCCCATGTAATGGAACAAGGGCTGGCCATTCAGGGAAAAACGGCTGGTGGCGTCAGGCATCAGGCCGCGGCCCTGCGTCGAGCGGATGGCCTGGCACAAATTCGTCTTTTGCGACAGGCAGAACTTGCACTGGCGGCATTCCGGCGTGTACAGCGGGATGACGTGGTCATCCTTTTTCAGCGTCGTCACGCCCGGGCCCACGTCGACGACGATGCCGGCGCCTTCATGGCCCAGGATGGCCGGGAAGATGCCTTCCGGGTCGGCGCCCGACAGGGTGTAGTAATCGGTGTGGCAAATGCCCGTGGCTTTCAGCTCGACCAGCACTTCGCCGGCGCGCGGGCCGGCCAGGTCGACTTCTTCAATCGTCAGCGGGGCACCCGCCTTCCAGGCAATCGCGGCTTTGGTTTTCATGGGGTTTCTTCCTGCTCGGTTTCAGATGCGCCATTATCGGGCGCTTGCGGGCGCGGCAAGGCAACGGCTCCCACCCTTGTCTGAAAACGCGGCGCAATTGTCCGCTGCCGCCGTACCGTGCAGCAGCGCACACAAGCGCGGCAGGCGCGTGGCGTATGCTGGCGTCATTGCGATGTCCGTTTGCGCCTGCTCAATCTTCCCGGCATCCAGACGCGCATTCTTGGCACAAGCGACATTCATCGCGTAGCCGTTGCGTCGTTCCCGCAGGAGACTGACATGCGCAATCTATTTTCCCAACGCACGCGTATCTGGCTGGCCCTGCTGCTGGCATGCTGCCTGGCCCTGCTGGCCGCCTGTGGTGGTGGCGGCGACGACCCGCCCGGCGCGACCTCGGGCAGCCTGACGGTCAGCATCGGCGGCTTGTCGGCCGGCGTGGCGGGCGCCGTCACGCTCAGCGGACCCGCGTCCTACAGCAAGCTGCTGACGGCAAGCACCACGCTCACCGACCTGGCGCCGGGCGCCTACGCGCTCAGCGCCGCCAGCGTGGCGCACGGCACGGGAACGCTGGCGCCCACGCCCGCCACGCAGCAGGTGCAAGTTGATGCGGGCGCGACGGCCAGCGCCAGCGTCACGTATGCGGCCACAGCGCCGCTGGCCCTGGCCCTGCAAGAGGTGGTCTCCGGCCTGAGCGCGCCCATCTTCCTCACGGCGCCAGCGGGCGACAGCCGTTTGTTCATCCTCGAACGCCCCGGACGCATCCGCGTGGTGCAGAACGGCAACTTGCTGGCCACGCCCTTCCTCGATATCAACGCGCTCACCACCACCAGCGGCGAGCGGGGCTTGCTGTCGCTGGCCTTCCATCCGCAATACGCCAGCAACGGCTATTTCTTCATTTACTACACCGACCTGGCCGGCAATATCGTCATCGAGCGGCGGCAAGTGTCGGCGGGCAACGCCAACGTGGCCGATTCCCTGTCCGCGTTGGCCATCCTCACGATTCCCCATCCCACGTTCAGCAACCACTATGGCGGCTTGCTCAGCTTTGGCCCGGATGGCTATCTGTATGCGGGCACGGGCGACGGCGGCAGCGCGGGTGACCCGCCCGGCAACGCGCACAATACCAACGTCCTGCTGGGCAAACTGCTGCGTCTGGACGTCAACGCCAGCACGGTGGCCCAGCCATACGCCATTCCACCCGGCAATCCATTTGCCACGGCAGGCGGGCGCCCTGAAATCTGGGCCTACGGCTTGCGCAACCCGTGGCGCTACGCCTTCGACCTGACGGCCCAGCTGCTGTATATCGCCGACGTGGGCCAGGCCAACCGGGAAGAAGTCGATGTGCGGCCCGTGGGCCAGGCGGGCAACAACTATGGCTGGAACATCATGGAAGGCACGCAGTGCTACAACAGCGCCAGTTGTAACCAGGCGGGGCTGGTCCTGCCTGCCATCGAATACGGCCACGATATGGTCGGCGGCTGCTCGATCACGGGCGGCTATGTGTACCGGGGCACGGCCTTGCCGGAACTGACGGGGCACTATCTGTACTCGGACTACTGCAGCGGCTGGCTAAAAAGTTTCAGCTACAGCAATGGCACGGCCTCCGCAGTGACGGACTGGAACATCACCAACGTGGGCAACATCGTGTCCTTCGGCCAGGATGCGCAAAACGAGCTGTACATGCTGAGCGGCACGGGCAAGGTGTATCGCATCGTACACAAATAAGCGTACGCCAGTGTAGCGGAGCGGCGCATGCGGCTGGGGCGTTTTTCGACGGGGCGCGGGGAACCGGCTAGAATGGGTTTTTCCCGTCGCGCCCTGCGCACCAGCCCAAGAGAACACCATGGCCCGTTTGAAACTTGAATTTCCCGAAGACCAGTACTGCTATTCCTCGCAACTGACGGTACGCACCACGGACATCAATGCCGGCAACCATCTCGGCAACGATTCCATGATTTCCATGATTTCCGAAGCCCGCGCTCGCTTCCTGTTCGAATTCGGCGTGCGCGACATTGAAGCGGACGGCACCGGCATCATCGTCACCGACCTGGCCACCACCTACCGTGCCGAAGCGCATGCGCGCGACCAGCTGCTGTTCGAAGTGGGTGTCATGGATTTTAATAAATATGGCGGCGACATCACTTTTCGCATCACGCGCCCGCGCGACAACACGCTGATCGCGATGGCCAAGTCCGGCTTTGTGTTTTTCAACTACAAGCGCAGCCAAGTCGTGCCCATGCCGGAAGAGTTCGGCAGCAAATTCACGCAGGTAAACTGGATCGATTAAGGCAACGATCAAGCATGTCGCCATGCTGCATGTCTATCAGGAAAACATGAAAACTGGGGCGACAGGCAGGCAGCGATAAGGGCAAGAATGAGCCTGCCCTGACAAGGCGATGCAGGCAGCGGTGAATGCGCGCTTACTTGCGCGCCTGGCGCTGCACCTTGATACCGAAGGTGTCGGCATACCAGTCATCGATCATCAGCTTTTCATAGCGCAGCTTTTCATTGCTGAAGTAATGATTGATGCGGCTCAGGTACGCCATGTCGGACAGCGCTGCATCGGCACTGCGAATGACCTTGCCATCCTGTTCCAGCACGTAGTGCAGGCGCAGGCGCGGCCAGTCGACCCCACCATTCATGACGCGAATATCCTGGCCGGCACGCAAAGCGGGATTTTCACGGCCCGCCAGGTCCACGTCCGTGACATCGATCTTCAGGCTCTGGCCGGGCGGCAGCGATGCGCCCAGTTTCTCGAAATGCTGGCTCAGTTCCTTCAACACCTCATCGCGTTCCTGCGGCTTGAACGGGACATCGGTAAATTGATCCGGTTTGCTGAACTGCACTTGCGTTCCGGCCCAGGCCGCGCTACTGGCCAGCAAGGCCAGACCAGCGACCAGGGCGCGCGTCGTCTGCTTTTGCATGATGTCACCTTTTCAGTCAATGTGAGTGGTATGGAGCGACTGCTTACACCTGACCAATATAGCGCAGCGCATCCTACTTTGCTGCGCAATTCATACCTTGTTACTTTTTCGATTTGCTGCCAGAAAGGCGCTACGCGGTATTTTTTGCAGATTTATTGGTAATATTAATTAAAACAAAGTATTGTCTTGAAAATATAGTTGTCTAAGCGATCAATTTCAGATGATGTGAGGAGCCTGGATTTAGCATGCTTTTTTAGCATATATGTCGCATGATTTCAGTCAATTATTCTTGCTTATTGTTAATACTTAGCTGTCAGTCTACAATCGAAAAATGCGCCCGAAAAACGCGCAACGCCGTCAGTGGCGCACAGGCTAGCCTGGCGCAGGCGTCTCAGCATTGCGTCAGTTATGCCTTTTAGCGGAACTCGTCCTTATGTCATTTTTGTCTTCAGCCTCACCCACGTTACCGCCCTGGAAAGTCCTGCTCGTCGACGATGAACCCGACATCCACGACATCACCAAACTGACACTGAACCGTTTCCGCCTCGAGGGCCGCGCCCTGAGCTTCGTGCATGCGTATAGCGGCGCCGAAGCGAAGCAAGTGCTGGCGCGCGAAGAGGGCATCGCGCTGGTCTTCCTGGACGTGGTGATGGAACGCGAAGACAGCGGCCTGGAAGTGGCGCGTTGGATGCGCGAAGACCTGGGCAACCAATTTACGCGCATCGTGCTGCGCACCGGGCAGCCGGGACAGGCGCCGGAAGAGCGGGTGATCGTCAACTACGACATCAACGACTACAAGGAAAAGACGGAACTGGACCGCACCAAGCTGTTCACCACCACCTTTGCCGCGCTGCGCGCCTACCGCGACATCATGAAGGTCGAGGAAGCGCGCCTGGCCCAACTGCATTACCGCGAGGGCCTGGAAAGAGTCATCGCGGCCTCGGCGCATATTTTCAAGCAACGCAATCTGCGCGACTTTGCCAGCGGCCTGCTGCAGCAAGTCGTCGCCCTGCTGCGCCTGGAAACGAGCATGCTGCTGCGTCTGCGCGGCGCCAGCGCCATCTCGGGCGAACAGGATTATGAAATCCTCGCGCAGATCGGCGACCATGAAGCCGATGGCGGCATTCTCAGCCCTGCTCTGCTATCTCAGCTGGACCATGCGAAGAGCAATAAAATCTCGCGCCTGCACGGCGACACCTATGTCGGCTATTTCCCCAACAGCAGCGGCAAGGCTTCGGTGCTGATTTTAAAAGGCGTGGAAGAAATATCCGACCTCGACGCGCAATTGCTGGAAGTGTTCTGCTCGGGCGTGGCGATTGCCTTCGATAACATCCTGCTGACGCAGGAAATCACCGACACCCAGGCCGAGCTGATCCTGCGCATGGGCGACGTGGTCGAATCGCGTTCGCATGAAGGCGCCAACCACGTGCGCCGCATGGCAGAAGTGTGTCAGTTGCTGGCGCAGGCCTCCGGCATGTCGGAAGAGGAAACCATGGTGCTGCGCCACGCGGCACCCATGCATGACATCGGCAAGATTTCCACGCCCGACGCCGTGCTGCTCAAACCGGGCAAGCTCGACGCGGCCGAATGGGAAATCATGAAACAGCATCCGACGGTGGGCATGTCCATCCTCGACGGCTCGCAGCGCCCGCTGCTCAAAGCGGCAGCCGTGATCGCCCACCAGCACCACGAAAAGTACGATGGCAGCGGCTACCCGCAAGGCTTGGTGGGCGAAAACATCCACCCCTACGCGCGCATCGCCGCCGTCGCCGACGTCTTCGACGCCCTCATGCACAAGCGCTGCTACAAGGATGCCTGGCCCCTGGAGCGCGTGGTCAGCTATCTGCGCGAAGTGAGCGGCAGCCACCTCGACCCGCAATATGTGGAGTTGCTGATCGCGAACCTGGATGAGGCTCTGGCCCTGAACAAGCGTTTCCCTGATTAGGCGGCACATTTAACCCAAGTACGAATACTGGGGTCAGACCCTGAGGGTCTGACCCCGTACGCCGCGATTTCATGTGGCAAATCCGCGTCGCAAGAGCGCCTGAAAAACGTTCAGGGCAAGGCGCGCGGTCGCAGACAGTGCGAATAGCACGGCAAGACCAAGCAACGCAGCCATGGACGTTTTCTCAGGTGCTCTTAGGCTCCAGCGGGAACCGAATTTTATAATGTAGACCCATGCCTGGCGCGCTGACCACCTTCACCGTACCGCCCAGCGGCCCCGTTACCAGGTTGTACAAGATGTGCGCGCCCAGGCCACTGCCGCCCGAACCGCGCTTCGTCGTGAAGAAGGGGTCGAACAGCTGGCCCAGGGTGGCGCTGTCCATGCCCATGCCATCGTCACTGTAGTCGAGTTCCAGCATTTCGCCAGCCGTCCGGGCAGACAACTTGATCTTGCCCGGCTCGCCTTCCACAAAGCCATGCACCAGTGAATTGACCAGCATGTTCGTGACGATCTGCGAGACGGCACCCGGATAGCTGCGCAGCTGCACATCAGGTGGACAATCGATTTCCACCTTGATCGGTTTGCCCTTGAGCTTGGGCTGCAGCGAGAGCACGATTTCATCGAGGTATTTGCGCAAATTAAAGCTGCGCAATTCGTCCGAGGACTGGTCCACGGCCACCTGCTTGAAGCTGCGTACCAACGCTGCGGCGCGCTGCGTATTGGTCGTCATGATGCGCAGGGTTTGGTCGATGATATCGAAAAACTGCTGCAAGCCATCTGCATCGAGCTGGCCGCTGTCCAGGTCTTCGCGCGTGAGCTTCAATTCCTGCACCAGATGGCTGGTGGCGGTGACGCAAATGCCCAGCGGCGTATTGATTTCATGTGCCACGCCAGCGACCAGCCGACCCAGCGACGCGAGCTTTTCCTGGCGCACCAGTTCCGACTGCGCTTCCTGCAAGGCGCTCAGCGCGCTGTTCAGGGCCGCGTTCTGCACTTCCAGCGCTTCCTTGGCCTGGCGCATGGCACTGTCGGCCTGGATGCGGGCCATCGCCACGGCCACGTGGCTGGCCATGAAGGCCAGCACGTCGAGTTCCGCCTGGCCATACACGACAGAGCTGTCGTAGCTTTGCACGATGATCACGCCAT
Source organism: Janthinobacterium paucivorans (assembly GCF_051380805.1). Lineage (NCBI taxonomy): Bacteria > Pseudomonadati > Pseudomonadota > Betaproteobacteria > Burkholderiales > Oxalobacteraceae > Janthinobacterium > Janthinobacterium paucivorans. The sequence continues at coordinate 337,879 of NZ_JBNYXR010000003.1, read as the reverse complement.
ACTTGCGCTCGCCCAACAGCATGGGCGCGCCCATCCAGCTGGCGATGCTCACATTGCCCAGTGGCTCGCCGATCTCGCCGCTGGCCACCAGCGCCGCATAGCTGTCCGCATCGAGCAGGCAGGCTTGGCGGCGCGCCAGCACGTACGAGCTCATGCCGATGCCGTAATGAAAGCGCTTCACCGGCGCCTGCGCATCTTTTTCATCGACAAAATACGGGATCGTGATGTCCTTGCTGTCCGGATGGTACAGGGCGATAAGGAAATTCTTCGCCGTGACCAGCTCGCTGATGATAGCGTGCAGGCGCGTATACAGAGTCGTCGCATCGGACGCCTGCGCCGACAGATTGGCGATTTCATACAGCGCATGCTGCAGGTTTTCCGCGCGGCGCCGCTCGGCCACCTCGTGCGCCAGCAGGGCCGTGCGCTCCTGCACCGCTTTTTCCAGACGGTCCATGCTTTGCATGCCTTGCAGAGCGCTCGACACGTGCGTGGCAATCAGCGCGAACAAGGCCTGGTCTTCCTGGCTGAAGCGGTGCTGCGCGTCGTAGCTCTGGATGACGATAACGCCCAGCCCCTGGTGTTGCTGGTCCAGCAGCGGACAGCCTATCCAGTGCTCGGCCGCCGTGCCGCCGCCCCAGGCGCCGCCATCGATGGCGCGCATGGCGTCGTCATCGGCCGTCATCACCAGTTGCTTGCCGTTGACGATGACCCATGCCGTGGGCGATTGCGCCGCGCTGGCCAGGCGCACGCCCACGTCCGGGTCGGGCGCGGCATCGAATTCATCGACAAAATACGGAAAGCGCACCAGACCGTCGTCGCGGTCGCTGAGCGCCACATAAAAATTGGCCGCATACATGATGCGACCTAGCGCCGCATGCACCGCCTGCAGGAATTCGCTGATATCGCTGCAGGTGCTCGAGCGCTGCCCGATTTCCAGCAACACGGTCTGGACAGCTTCCAGACGGCTGAGACGGCTTTCCATGGGTAGCTATATGCCTTGTGTCAATATATTCTGAAAATCAATATTATCAGTTCAGTCCAGCCTTGGCACGGCATAAAACGCAGAATCTTGCCTTAAGGCAGAGCAACACAGGCCATGCCAGCATTTGCCACGCTGGCAATACAGTGGCAGACTGGGCACCCTCCTACAGACCAGACCATACAGATGTCCGCCACGCTACGCGCCTCGCTACGCCCCTATACCCTCGCCGGCCTGCTGGCCTTTGCAGCGCTGGGCATGCCGCCGCTGTGCGCCGCGCCAGCCAAGACGCCGGCGGCCGAAACAGCCGATGGCGGACGCTATTTTGGCCCCCTCGTCGCGGGCAAGATGCATGGCAGGGGCAGGCTGGAATATGCCAGCGGTGCATTTTATGAAGGGGGCTTTGCACGCGGCGTGTTTTCCGGCCAGGGCACGCTGCGCCAGGCGTCCGGCGTCGAATACGTGGGTGCCTTCCGCCAGGGCGCCTTCGATGGCATCGGCCGCTACACCTCGCCCAAGGGCGAGATCTATGCGGGCACCTTCACCAAGGGCAGCTTCGAGGGCCTAGGCCACTTCCAGGGCGCCGATGGTGCCAGCTTCGAAGGCCATTTTAAACACTGGCGCCCGCACGGCAGCGGCAAGCTGACCGACACGGACGGCAGCGTCTTCGAAGGCGAGTTCGTCCAGGGCCAACTGCAGGGCAAGGCCAAGGTCAGCACCAGCGACGGCATCGACTACGAAGGCGAGTTGAAAGACTGGAAATTCGAGGGCGAAGGCGTGCTGCGCACGGCCGACGGCGACCAATACCGGGGCAGCTTCAAGAATGGCCAGTTCGACGGCAAGGGCGTGCTGCGTTACGCCGTGGCGCAGGCGGACGGCCGGCGCGAAGACAGCGGCAACTGGACGCAAGGCCTGTTGGACGACCCTGCCTTGGACAAGCTCACGCGCGACAATGTCGAGCTGGCCCTGTACCGCCAAGGCACCCTGCTCGACCGGGCCCTGGCGCGCATTGCGCCGCGCGATGCGGCAAAAAAGATCAATCTGTACCTGCTGGGCGTGGCCGGCGACGGCGCGCAAGAAGTATTCCACCGCGAAACGGCCTTCGTGCAGCACCAGTTCGACCGCGATTACGGCACCGCAGGCCGCTCCCTGGTGCTGGTCAACAGCCGTAATACAGTGGCGCAACAGCCGATGGCCACGCGCACCAGCATCAGCGCCAGCCTCGATGCACTGGGCGCAAAGATGGACAAGCAGAACGACATTCTGTTCCTATTCCTCACCAGCCATGGTTCGCCCGAACATGCACTGGCGCTGGCGCAAAACGGCATGGACTTGCACGGCTTGCCCGCGCAAGAACTTGCCTCCATGCTCAAGCATAGCGGCATCCGCTGGAAGGTCATCGTCGTCTCGGCCTGCTATGCCGGTGGTTTTATTGCGCCGTTGAAGGATGACAACACCCTCATCATCACGGCCGCGCGCGGCGACCGCAGCTCGTTCGGTTGCGACGACCAGAACGATTTCACGTATTTCAGCGAAGCGTATTTCAAGCAATCCTTGCCCAAGAGTGCAGGCTTTGCCGAAGCCTTCGAGCAGGCCAGGGGGCTGGTGCAGGCGCGCGAAGCGGCAGATTTCCGCGCGGGCGACATGGCAGCGCAAGAGCATTCCGAGCCACAAATGTTTCAGGGCAAGGCCATCGCCGCGCAATTGAAGGCGTGGCGCAGCCAGCAACGCTAGCCACGCCCGCCCTCTTTTCTGTACAATAGATCTCACCATGCGACGACTGTTCCTCATTTTGCTGCTGTTCGTGCTTCCGCTCCAGATGTCCTGGGCAGCGGCGAGCGCGTATTGCCTGCACGAGGAAGGCAAGGCGGCGCAGCACTTGGGCCACCATAATCACCAGCACAAGGCCGATGCGGACAAAAAACCTGTCGCCGATAAAGCTGACAAACAATCCAAAGGCCAGCCGCACAACGACTGCAACGTCTGCCATGGCATAGGCCATGCTTGGCTGCCGGCCGGCTCCAGCTTGCCCGTCGGCGACACGGCCTGCGTCAACGCCGACACCGCTCCCTTCTTCTACGCTTCCCACATCCCGGACGCTCCCAAGCGCCCTGACTGGTCGTCGGCCGCCTAGGCCGACGGGACGTCTCAATCACTAATCGCCATCGCTGCGCCGGATTAATCTTGGCGCAATGAGTCTGGCGCAAGCCTGCGCGTCCCGTCGAATTCTTTTTTCCTACCCTGGAGAATTCGATGTACCGTTCCATCTCTCTATTCTGTCTCTGCGCTGGCCTGCTGGCTGGCAATCTTACCCATGCGCAAGTACCTGCGGAGCCGGCTGCTCCTCTGACCTTGTCTGCCGCACTGCTGCTCGCCGAAGGCGGCAACGCTACCTTGTCGGGTGCACGTCATGAGCTGGCGGCGCAGGGCGGCGCCCTGCAACAGGCACGCGCCCTGCCCAATCCGGAACTGCAAACGGTGCTGGAGGATACGCGGCGTGGCGCGCGCACCACCACCGTGCAGCTCAACCAGCTGATTGAACTGGGCGGCAAGCGCGGCGCCCGCACGAGCGTCGCCCAACGCGGCGCAGACCTGGCGCAAGCGGGCCTGTCCCTGCAGCAAGCCGACACGCGCGCCGCCGTCGCCACCGCCTTTGTCGAGGTGCTGGCCGCGCAGGAAGGCTTGCGCCTCGCCGACAGCGCACAGGCGCTGGCGGCGCGCGCCAGCGACATCACGGCGCGCCGGGTCACCGCCGGCAAAGCCTCGCCTGTCGAGGAAACCCGTGCCCGCGTCGCCGAAGCGAGCGTGCGGCTGGAGCTGAACCTGGCCCGCAGCACGCTGTCGAGCGCCCGTCAGCGCCTCGCTGCCCTATGGGGCAATGCCACGCCCCGTTTCACCTTGGCTGAGGGACAACTGGAAACCTTGCCCGAGCTGCCAGCGGCCAGCGCACAAGCGGCGCGCCTAGAGCAGGCACCGGCCGTGCGCCAGGCGCGCAGCGCTCTGGCGCAGCGGCAAGCCATGTTGGACGTGGAACAGCGCCGCGCCACGCCCGACGTCACGCTCAGCATAGGCGTGAAGCGCTCGGAAGAACTGGGCCGCAACCAAGCCATCATCGGCCTGGCCTTGCCACTGCCCTTGTTCGACCGCAATGCCGGCAACAAGCTCGACGCCTTGCGCCGCAGCGACAAGGCCAGCGACGAGCTGGCCGCCGCCCGCATCGGCGTGCAAACGGCCGTGGCTGCCGCCAGCGAACGGCTGGCCACGGCCCGGCTCGACGTACAGAGCTTGCGTCAGGATATCTTGCCCGGCGCGCAAAGTGCCTACGACGCGGCTAGCAAGGGTTTTGAGTTCGGCAAGTTCGCCTTCCTCGATGTGCTCGACGCCCAGCGCACCTTGCTGCAAGCCAAAAACCAATACCTGCGCGCGTTGACTGAAGCGCAGCACGCCGCCACCGAGATCGAGCGCCTGCTTGGCGCCACCGCCACCCTGTAAGGAAGACCCGACATGCATATCAAACTCGACAAGAAACAAGCGATCGCCATCGCCTCCATCGCGGCCGCCGGCGTCGTGCTCGCTAGCCTCATCCTCGGCACGGGCAATTCCGACACCAAGAGCGCGCCGCCCGCCGCCGCAAAAACGCAAGCACAGGCTGAAAAGAAAGACGCAGACGGCCACGCAGCCGTGGAAGGCAGGCTGGAATTGAGCGCCGCGCAAAGCAAGGCGGCTGGCGTCGTCATCGCCACCGCCGCGCCCGGCCGCATCAAGACGACCGTCGCCCTGCCCGGCGAAATCCGCTTCAATGAAGACCGCACGGCCCACGTCGTGCCGCGCCTGGCGGGCGTGGTAGAAGCGGTACAGGCAGACCTGGGCCAGTTGGTAAAAAAAGGGCAAGTGCTGGCCGTTATCGCCAGCACGGAACTGTCGGAACAGCGCAGCGAACTGCTGTCGGCGCAGCGGCGTTTATCCTTGGCCCGCTCCACCTATGAGCGTGAAGAAAAGCTGTGGCGCGAGAAGATTTCGGCCGAGCAAGATTATCTGCAGGCGCAGCAAGCGTGGCGCGAAGCAGAAATCGCTGTGCAAAATGCGCAGCAAAAGCTCAGCGCGCTGGGTGCCAGTGCCAGTGGCAGCGGCACCGCGAGTGGCGCCGCTGGCGTCGGCAAAGGGCCGCTGAACCGCTACGAGATCCGCGCGCCGTTCGACGGCATGGTACTGGAAAAACACATCACCTTGGGCGAGGCCGTCAAGGAAGACGCCAACATCTTCGTCATTTCCGACCTCTCGAGCGTCTGGGCGGAAATCGCCGTACCGGCGAAAGACCTGGCCACCGTGCGCGTGGGAGGCAAGGCGGAAGTCAAGGCCAGTGCATTCGACGCCAGCGCGCAAGGCACGATCACCTATGTGGGTGCCTTACTGGGCGAGCAGACGCGCACGGCCAAGGCACGCATCAGCTTGCGTAACCCGGACATGGCCTGGCGCCCGGGCCTGTTCGTCAGCGTGGAAGTGGTGTCGGGCGAAGCGGACGCGCGCGTCACCGTGCAAAACACGGCCATCCAGACGGTGGAAGACAAGAGCGTCATCTTCGTGCAAGTCAACGGTGGTTTCCAGGCCACGCCGGTGGTGCTGGGACGCAGCGATGGCACGTTGACGCATATCGAACAGGGCCTGGCCGCCGGTACGCCGTACGCGGCGCAGGGCAGCTTCGTGCTGAAGTCCGAGCTGGGCAAGGACTCCGCCGGCCATGAACACTGATCACCTGACACCAAGGACACCAACATGTTTGAACGCTTGATCCGCTTCGCCATCGACCAGCGCTGGCTGGTGATGCTGGCCGTGGCCGCCATGGCCGGCCTGGGCATCTACAGTTATCAAAAACTGCCCATCGACGCCGTACCCGACATCACCAATGTGCAGGTACAAATCAATACCCAGTCGGCCGGCTATTCGCCGCTGGAAACCGAGCAAAGGGTTACCTTCCCCATCGAGACGGCCATGGCCGGCTTGCCGAACCTGGAACAGACGCGCTCGCTGTCGCGCTATGGCCTGTCGCAAGTGACCGTGATCTTCAAGGATGGCACCGACATCTATTTTGCCCGCCAGATGATCAACGAGCGCCTGCAAGAAGCCAAGGAAAGCTTGCCGGTCGGTATCACGCCCAAAATGGGCCCCGTTTCCACGGGCCTTGGTGAAATCTACCTGTGGACGGTGGAAGTGCAAGACGGCGCGAAAAAGCCGGACGGCACGCCGTACACGCCGACCGACCTGCGCGAAATCCAGGACTGGATCATCAAGCCGCAGTTGCGCAATGTTACGGGGGTCACGGAAATCAATGCCATCGGTGGCTACGCCAAGCAGTACCAAGTGGCGCCCTACCCGGAAAAACTGGCCGCCTACGGCATCAGCCTGCAAGAGGTGGTGACAGCGCTCGAGCGCAACAACGGCAACGTGGGTGCCGGCTACATCGAAAGGCAGGGTGAGCAGCTGTTGATACGCGCGCCGGGCCAGGTAGCGTCAAAGGACGACATCGCCAACATCATCGTCGCCAACGTGCAGGGTGTGGCGATCCGTATCCGCGACGTCGCCGACGTGGTGCTGGGACGCGAATTGCGCACGGGCGCGGCCACGGAAAACGGCCGCGAAGTGGTGCTGGGCACGGTCTTCATGCTGATCGGACAAAACAGTCGCGCCGTGTCGCAGGCAGTCGATAAAAAGATGCTGGAAATCAACCGAAGTCTGCCCAAAGGCGTGCATGCCGTCACCGTGTATGACCGCACGGTCCTGGTCGACAAGGCCATCAATACGGTCAAGAAAAACCTGCTGGAAGGCGCCGTGCTGGTGATTGCCATCCTGTTCCTGTTCCTCGGCAATATTCGCGCCGCCGTCATCACGGCCATGGTGATTCCGCTGGCCATGCTGTTCACGTTTACGGGCATGGTGCAATACCACGTGAGCGCCAACCTGATGAGCCTGGGCGCGCTGGACTTCGGCATCATCATCGATGGCGCCGTGGTGATCGTGGAAAACTGCGTGCGCCGCCTGGCCCATGCGCAGCAGAAACTGGGACGACCGCTGACCTTGCAAGAACGTTTTCATGAAGTGTTTGCGGCCTCGCAGGAGGCACGCCGCCCCTTGTTGTACGGCCAGCTGATCATCATGGTCGTGTACCTGCCGATCTTTGCGCTGACGGGCGTGGAAGGGCGCATGTTTACGCCGATGGCCCTGACGGTAGTGATCGCCCTGCTGGGCGCCATGCTGCTGTCGATCACCTTCATCCCTGCCGCCGTGGCGCTGTTTATTGGCGACAAGGTAGCGGAAAAGGAAAACGCCATCATGCGCGCGGCCAAGCGCTGGTATGCGCCGCTGCTGGACAAGGTGATGCGCAACACGCCCGTCGTGCTGACGGGAGCGGCGGTTGCCGTATTGCTGTCGGGCTTGCTGGCCACGCGCATGGGCAGCGAGTTTGTGCCCAGCTTGAACGAGGGCGATATCGCCATCCAGGCCCTGCGCATCCCCGGCACCAGCTTGACGCAATCGCTGGCCATGCAGCAGCAACTGGAACGCAAGCTGATCGACAAGCACAAGGAAATCGCCCGCGTGTTCGCCCGCACGGGAACGGCAGAAATCGCTTCGGACCCCATGCCGCCGAATATTTCCGACGGCTACATCATGCTCAAGCCGCGCGACCAGTGGCCGCAACCGAAAAAATCGCGCGAGCAATTGCTGGCGGAAATCGAAGCCACGGCCAACAGCTTGCCTGGTAATAACTACGAGTTTTCACAACCGATCCAGTTGCGCTTCAATGAACTGATTTCCGGCGTGCGCAGCGACGTCGCCGTGAAACTGTTCGGCGACGACATGGCCGTCCTCGACAGCACGGCGGCGAAGATTGCCGCAGTGCTGGGCAAGATCCCAGGCGCGACGGAAGTAAAGGTCGAGCAGACGACCGGTTTACCCATGCTGACGGTACAGATCGACCGCGAGCAGACGGCCCGTTACGGTCTCAACATTGCTGACGTGCAAGCAGCGATTGCCACGGCCATCGGCGGGCAAGAGGCGGGTACGCTATTCCAGGGCGACCGCCGCTTCGACATCGTCGTGCGCCTGCCCGACAGCCTGCGCAGCGACCTGGAACAGCTGAAACGCCTGCCCATCTCCCTGCCCCTGGGAACGGCGACGGATGGCCGCGCGCGCTTCATTCCGCTCGGCGAAGTGGCCAGCCTGCAAGTGGCACCAGGACCGAACCAGATCAGCCGCGAAGATGGCAAGCGCCGCATCGTCATCAGCGCCAACGTGCGCGGACGCGATATCGGCTCGTTTGTCGCCGACGCCACGCAGCAGCTGCAAGCGCAGGTGGCCATTCCCCCCGGCTACTGGACCAGCTGGGGCGGCCAGTTCGAGCAATTGCAGTCGGCCACGAAACGCCTGGAGCTGGTAGTGCCGGTGGCGCTGGCGCTCGTGTTCGTCTTGCTCTTCGCCATGTTCGGCAACGTGAAAGATGGTTTGCTGGTGTTCAGCGGTATACCGTTCGCCTTGACGGGCGGCATCGTCGCCCTGTGGCTGCGCGATATTCCCATGTCGATCTCGGCAGCGGTGGGCTTCATCGCCCTATCCGGCGTGGCCGTGCTGAACGGCCTGGTGATGATCGCCTATATCCGCCAGTTGCGCGAACAGGGCATGCCCCTGCAAGAGGCGATACGCGAGGGGGCAATCACCCGCCTGCGGCCTGTCATGATGACGGCGCTGGTGGCCTCGCTAGGCTTCGTGCCGATGGCCATCGCCGTGGGCACGGGCGCCGAAGTGCAGCGTCCGCTGGCCACCGTGGTGATCGGCGGCATCCTGTCGTCGACAGCCTTGACCTTGCTGGTGCTGCCGCTGCTGTACCGCCTCGCGTACCGCCGGCAAGAGGAGGTGGAGGAGGAAGAGGAATTAGGTCGGATTAGATCCGAAGGAGCGTAATCCGACACCACCACTGGCGCCAACAATAGGTAGGATGAGCGGAGCAAAGCCCCGCTCATCCGACCTACCTGGTCATGGTTTGCGGTAGCCGCCTTCGATCCAGTTCGCCGCAGATGTGGCGCTAAATTTGAAGGCGGCCGAGGTGCGCACCTTGGCAATCTGTTCGCCATCGGCGTCGTAGGCGCTCAGTTCCGCGTACGGGTGCTCTTCATCGGGCACGATGTCGAACATCACCTTGACCTGGCCGTCTTCGGTGGCGACGAACAAGTGCTTGTGCAATTGCGCATGCAGCTGCTGCTCGTGGCGGCGCAGCACTTCCGAGGCCGTCTTCACCAGGGTATTGAAAGCGTTGACATCGAGCGGCTTCGGATTTTTCTTGTCACGGCCCATGGTCCACGGCCCCACCAGCGCCGGCTCCGGTTCGCCATCCTTGATCATGGCCACGGCCCAGCCTTCATCTTCCTCGTTCTTCATCACGCGCGCCGTCCAGCCATTGCCTACCCACAGGCGCGGCTCCTGGATCGGGGCGTCATTATCGTGCTCGGCGGGTTCATCGGGAAAGGCGGGAAAATCGCTACGCATGGCGGTGCTCGTGTTGAAGGATCGGGGCTAGCATGATAGTCGAAAACGCCCTCCCGTGCCGCCTCACCAAAAGCGCGACGGCAGGTCACACGGCACGGGCCAGCCTGCCGCCACGGCAGCGCTCAACACAGCGACATGACAGGCAGCTTGGGCCAAGTCAGCGGTGGACCGGGTGGTACCCAGCGCGGGTCGATGGCTGGCAGCGGCGCATGGTAATGAAAGGGAGTAATGATGATCGGCGGTATCGCCGATGGCGCGCCAACGGGCTCGGCGCAGGACTGCGGGGCGCTACGCTGGCGCGTGGTTCGGTGGGGGGAAAGCGAGAGTGATTGATCCCCGGTATCTGCAAACAAAAGCATGTTGCCCTCCTTGCTCGACTGAGGTATTCAGTATAGGACGGCTTGCGCCTATTACAAGAAAAGAAATCTTGTTTCATATCAGCATTTTTTGTCCGTAGCGACCGTCCATGCCGTGAAAATAACCGCCTGTCGCACGCCGCTGGCTACGCCCGCCGCGAGCGCCTACAGTGTACTCATGCAACACCCGATCACCCACACACTGAGGCATCGCATGAAAAAATTACTCACCTTTATTCTCATCATCATGCTGGCCTGCCTGTTCCTCGACAAGGTCAGCGGCAGCGACATGCACATGCAGTTCCAGGGCGACGATCTCGATGGCCCGCTGGAATGGCTATTCGGCTTGGTGTTTGCGAGCGGCGGCTTGCTGGTCAGCGCCATTGCGCTGGTGTGCGCTGCGGTCGTCATGGGCGTGGTTCTGGCCGGCGTGGGCGTGGTGATGATCACCGCATTGGTGCTGTGCGTAGTGCTGCTGCTGGCGCTGAGCACGCCCGTGCTGCTGCCACTGCTGATTCCCGTCGCCATCGTCTGGCTGATCGTCAGCCGCAAGCGTCATGGCAAGCAGGCGCAAGCGCGTCAGCACAGCCTGTAATTACTGCGCCATGCACTTGCTGAGCACGCCATCGCTGCCGCAGTCGTTTTGTTCGACGCGGTTGCGCCCGCCCCGCTTGGCCCGGTATAGCGCTTCATCGGCGCGTGCCAGCACGGCGTCGCAATCGGCATCGGTGCCGGCCAGGGCGGCCATGCCGATGCTCACCGTGATACTGATCAAGATACCGCCATCGGTGGTCAAGGAACTGTCCGCCACGCGCCGGCGCAGCCGTTCGGCAAACACGGCCGCCGCAGCCAGGTCTGTGCCCGGCAGCAAGATGGCGAATTCTTCGCCGCCCATGCGGCCCGGCACATCGACCTTGCGCAGCGCCTGGCACATCAGCGCGCCCAGATGGCGTAGCACGGTATCGCCCACCGCATGGCCATACGCGTCGTTGACGCGCTTGAAGTGATCGATGTCTAGCATCAGCACGCTGGCGCAGCTGGCCAGTTCGCGCTGCAGCCGTGCATGCTCGTTTTCCAGCGCCGTCATGAAATGGCGCCGGTTCGGCAAGCCGGTCAGGAAATCGGTGGTAGCCAGCTGCAACAGTTCTGCATTCATGCGCTTGCGCTCGGTGATATCGAGGGTAGACACCATGACGAAGTCCAGGCTGTCCGCATGGCCGGGCATCACCAGCAAGCTCAATTCATTTTGACGCGCAGCACCATCGAGACGCACGAAGCTGCTCTCGCACTCGTACAGATGCGCGCCGCCCGCTAGTGCCAGTAGCGCATCGCCGAAGCGGGGCAAGGCGCTGTCATCGAAATTCTGCGCCAGGCCCAGTTTGCCGCGCCGCTGGTCGTCCTCATTGGCACGCACCTGTGCCAGTGCGGCGCCGTTCGCATCGATGATGCGCACCAGTCTGGCCAGGCGCCGCAGCGCGTCCGGATTGGCCTGAAAATAAGCACCCAGGTCGTGTACCCCCGCTTGCTCCAACGTATCAAGTGCGGCGCGCACGGCCGACCAGTCCTGTTCCCACAGGGCCACGGGTGCATGGTCGTACAGGCTGCGGAAACGCGCTTCGCCGGCGCGCAGGGCCAGTGCCACCTGCGCCTGTTCGATGGCCATGCCAGCCAGATGCGCCGCCTCGCTGAGCCGCGCCAGGTGCGCCGCGCCCGGCAAGGTGGGCTGGCGGTGATATGCCATCAGGACGCCAAGCAGCTTGCCCGAGCCGCCACGTACGGGCTCGGCCCAGCACGCTTGCAACTGGGCCCGCCACGCCAGCTCCATCGTCTCTTGCGCATCGGCAACGGCATGCAGATCGCCGACGATCACGCGCTGGCCATCATGCAGGGCTTGCGCGGCGATGCCATGCACGCCCTGCAGGCTGTCAAGGTCATGGCCATGGCTGGACAGATTGAAAAATGCGGGCAAGCTCGGCGCCGCGCCCAGCACCAGGCGGTGGCGGTTTTCATCGAGCAACAAGATGCTGCACAGCATGGCGGGATGGTCGGCTTGCACCCCCAGCACCACGCTTTCCAGCACCCGTTCCAGGGGTGCGCCCGTAGCCAGCATTTCCAGCACTTGCCGGCGCGTGTGCTCGCGCCGTTCCATCTGGCTGCGCTCGCTGATATCGCGGAAAGTCCACAGACGCGCCTGTTCGTTGCCCAGCTGCATGCTGCGCACATACTGTTCGACCACCCGTCCATCGCGCAGGCGCAGCACGTCGCGCCGCTCGCGGTGGCCGTGCGGCGTATCGGCGCGTGCTCCCAGGAAAGGCGCCGCCTCCTCCAGCTGGCCTTCCACATGGCGCACCAGCGCAGCGTCATCGGCTTGCCAGTCGAGCACGTCGGGCACTTGCCACAGGTCGCGGAAGCGCCGGTTCGAGGTGAAGATGTGGCCATCGATGTTGTCGACCAGAATGCCGTCGATCGTCGAATCGAGGATGCTGCGCAACATGGCCTGGCTGCGCTGCGCCGCCTCAGCCATCGCCAGCACGCTCGCCTGGCCCTGCTCGAGCTGTTCGGTCAGCTCGCTCGAGCGCGCCAGCGCCACCTGTGCGCGGGCGCGGCCCAGCGCCAGCCGCCAGGCAGCCAGCGCCAGCAAGACACTGGCCAGCACGCCGGTCCAGGCCACCAGGCGAGGCCGCGCCAGCAGCTCGCCATCGAAGCCAGGCTTGGCACGCACGCGCAGGGTCCACGCATGGCCGGCGATACTGATCGCTTGCTGCGACACCAAGCCGTCCGACGCGGCCAGCGACCAGGCACCGGGCACGCTGTCATGCATCAGCGTCGCCTCGGCCAATCGGGTGCCGTCATAGATTTCCAGGTCCAGCAAGCGCGCGCCCTCGCCGCCCACGCCCGCCATCAGATCGCCCATGCGAAATGGTGCAAACACCCAGGCCCGCAAGGCGGCGCGCCGCTGCGCCACGCTGGCATGCGGCAAGCCATTGTCATACACGGGCAATACCATCAGGAAACCGTGCGCCTGGACATTGCCGGCATCTTGCACCAGCGCGATCTTGCCCGTCATGGCCGCTTGCCCCGTGTCGCGCGCCTGTTCAAGCGCGGCGCGACGCACGGGGTCATGCCAGATGTCATAGCCGAGCGCCAGCAAGTTGCTCTCGCTCGAAGGTTCCAGATAGGTGATAGGCGCGTACCAGGCACGCAGGCCGGGCGGACGCACGGCATAGCCGGGATAGCCCTCCGCGCGCACGCCAGCTTCGTGCCGCGCCAGCCCGGCACCGGGCAACAGCGGCAGGTAGCCGATGCCATGGATGCCGGGAAAGAGCCGCTCCACCTGCAGCACCGCCAGATAGGCATGGAATTGGCTGCGCGCAACGTCCTGCGAACTGGCATACAGTCCCTGCACGCCTTGCAACACCTGGATGTAGGTCTGCATACGGACCACGATATTGCCCGCCAGTTGGCGCACGCGGAACTCAAAATCGGCCTGCACCTGTTGTTCGCTGGCGTCATGCGCATTGCGCCAGGCGCCATACGTCAGCCCCAGGCACAGCGACAGCACCAGCGCAGCTAGCACGCGCGGCCCCACCCAGTGCGACGCTGAGCGAACAAACCAAGACGGAGATGCGCGTGTAGGCATGACAGGCGGAAAAGCAGAACAGTTATCCAACCGCTACACGGCCAGCAGCATGACTGGCAGCGGGCTGCACGATTACCAGCGGTAGTCGATGTAAATGATAGTACGTTACAGCGGGCGCCCTTGCAATACTGAATATTGTATTAAAAAGACCACATATTTCGTGACTGCCATCACGTGTTCCGCGGCAAGTGCCGCGCTTCATTGACGAGCGCGTGCAGGTACAGCGCGGCGAAGAGAGCGTGCATGGCAAGGCGCTGGCGTGTCAAAAACACGGCATGGGCGCACAGCCTGCCGCACCGTTGGACGCAACGGCGCAAGCTTTCTGTGGCAGCCCCGCTTACTTCGCCGCCTTGCGCGCAGCGTATTGCTGGTAGCCGTTCGCGCGCAGGGCGCAGGCGGGGCAGGTGCCGCAGCCATAGCCCCAGTCGTGCAGTTCGCCGCGCTCGCCCAGGTAGCAGGTGTGCGTGCCACTGCGGATCAGGTCGACCAGCGGCTGGCCGCCCAGGTCTTGCGCCAAGTCCCAGCTTTGCGCCTTGTCCAGCCACATCAGCGGCGTTTCCAGTTTCAAGCGCGTGTTCATGCCCAGATTCAGGGCCACTTGCAGCGCCTTCATCGTATCGTCGCGGCAATCCGGGTAGCCGGAAAAATCCGTCTCGCACATGCCGCCCACCAGCACCGTCAAGCCGCGGCGGTACGCCACGGTGGCGGCCACTGTCATGAACAACAAGTTGCGTCCAGGTACGAAGGTGTTCGGCAAGCCATTTTCCTGCATGACGATCTCGACGTTCTGCGTCATGGCCGTATCGGAAATGGCAGAAATCAATGACAGGTCTATCATGTGATCCTGCCCCAGGCGGCTGTCCCACTCGGGCGACTGCTCGCGTATCTGTGCAAGCAGGCCGGGACGCACGGTCAGCTCGATCGCATGGCGCTGTCCATAGTCAAAGCCGATAGTTTCCACGCGGCTATAGTGCTTCAAGGCCCAGGCCAGGCAGGTGGTGGAATCTTGTCCACCGCTAAAGAGCACCAGTGCGGAGTCCGTTGCTAGCATAATTTCTTTCTTTTCAGTTTTACTCTGTTGCAATCGTGCGCGAGGAAACGTGATTCCCTGCGCAAAAAATACTTATCCGTCCGCCATCAGTTTACCTATTCCGGTAACATACAGTCAGCATTTACTCATCTGGAGCACCATGTTTTCTGCACGACGCATACGGCAAAGCGCTGCCGGCAAGGCGATACGATCACCAATTTTGGCACAAGTCGTGACAAAAGTAATGGGTCAACTGACACTGGCCGTCGCCGGTGGTGCGACCTTGCTGTTTCCCATCGCCGCAGCCCGCGCGCAAGAGGGAGCACAAGAGCGCGTACAAGAGCGCCCCCAAGACGCTGTCGCCGACACCAGCACGGAAGCGGCGCCCGCGCCGCTGCAGTATGAGGTCAAGATCAATGCGCCCGGCGATCTTGATGAATTGCTTGAAAAAAACCTGGACCTGGAACGCTTCCGCGGCAACCCGCGCATGGACCGCGAACAATTGCAGCGCCTCGTGCGTGATACGCCTGAGCAAGCCAAAAACCTCGTCGCCACGGCCGGCTACTACACACCCGTCATCACGGTGCGCGTCGATACGACGGGCGCCAAAACGCTCGTCATCGTCGACGTCGAAGCGGGCGCACCGGTCACTATCGACAAGGTCGAGCTGGAGTTGCGCGGCTTCGATCCCACGCCGCCGCTGGCAGCGTCCGCAGCATATGATACAGACGCGCTCAAGCGCAGCTGGCCGTTGAAGACGGGCAGCGTGTTTCGCCAGGCCGAATGGGAATCGGCCAAGCGCGCACTGCTGCGCGAAGTCGTGCAGACGCGCTACCCGCGCGCCCAGCTGGTCGATACGCAAGCTACCGTCGACCCGGAAACGCACACGGTGTCCTTGCTGGTGGTGCTCGACAGCGGCCCTGAACTGCGCTTCGGCGAACTGCGCATCGAAGGCCTGAAACGCTACCCGGAAGCGATCATCCGCAACCTCGACAAAATACGCGTGGGCGACTATTACAGCGAATCGGCGCTGCAATCGTTGCAGGCACGCCTGCAGGACACGGGCTACTTTGCCAGCGTGGAAGTGAGCACCGACATGAGTAGCATCCTGAGCGAGCAGATCGAAGCGGGCCAGGAAAGCCAGCAAGCCGAGGCCGCCGCCGCAGAAGCCAAACCCATCAACCGCGGCCCCGCGCCACTGCTGCCGCTGGTGGTGCGCGTGACGGAAAACAAGCAGCAAAACGTCAGCGCCGGTCTCGGTTTCAGTACGAATACGGGCAATCGCGCCCAGCTCAACTATGACAACCTGAATGTGTGGGGCACGCGCTTCAAGAGCGCCGTCACCATGGAAACGAAGAAACAGACGGCGCACGCCAACTTCTACTTCCCCACCACCGAACGCGGCTACAACGACAGCGCGGGCGCCTCGTTCGAGCGCAGCGATATTTCCAACGAAATCACGGCCGTCACCACCATCTCGGCCAAGCGCAACTGGGGCGGCACCAACCTTGAACGCAGCCTGACGTTCGAGTTCCTCAGCGAAGACAAGACCGTGGTGGGGCTGGAACAGACGCGCAGCAAGAGCTTGCCCCTGACCTATGCCATCACCAAGCGCAGCCTCGACAGCCTGCTGTTCCCTACCAAGGGCTATGTCATCAATGCGCAGGTGGGCGGCGCCCTGCTGCCGGTGCTGACGGACGAGCGCTTCGTGCGCGTGGCCGGCAAGGCCGTGTATTACCGTCCGCTCGGTGAAAAAGGCGAGCTGATCGTGCGCGGCGAAATCGGCGCGCTGGGTTCGAAGGAAAAACGCGGCGTGCCAGCCGTGTATCTGTTCCGTGCGGGCGGCGACCAGTCGGTGCGCGGCTATGCTTACCAGGAACTGGGCGTAAAGCAAGGCGATGCCATCATCGGCGGGCGCTACATGCTCACCGGCAGCGCCGAATACCAGTACTGGTTCCAGCCGAAATGGGCGATTGCCGCCTTCTATGACGCCGGCAATGCCGCCGACACCGTGAAAGCGGCCATGACGCCAAAATCGGGCTATGGCCTGGGCGGGCGCTACAAGAGCCCCATCGGCCCCATCAATGTCGACGTGGCATATGGCCACGCGGTCCAAAAATACCGTTTGCACTTCTCTCTTGGATTCACTTTCTGATGTCTGATATGCCTACCGAATCGCACGATGCCGCACCACCCGCAACACCAAAAAAACCACGCCGGGCGCTGCGCTATGTGCTGATCGCCATCACCAGCCTGGCCGTGCTGCTGGGCGCAGCCTTCTGGTTCCTGGGCCGCGAATCGACCTTGCAGATGCTGGTACAAAAAGTGGCCAGCGCCAGCGGCGGCGACATCGCAGTGTCGGGCGTGTCGGGCTCGCTGTACAAGCGCATGCACCTGGGCCACGTCAGCTACCGCAGCAAGACGCAGCACATTACGGCCGACAACATCGACATCGACTGGTCGCCGTTCCAGTTCTTCTCGGAAGGCATCGCCATCAGCGAACTGCACGTGGCCAGCCTGACCGTGGAAAGCACGGCGCCCTCCGAAGAGCCATCGACGATGCCGGCCAGCCTGGCTGCGCCGTTCAAGATCGGCATTTCCGACGCGCGCCTGGACAAGGTCACACTCATCAGTGCGGGCGGCAACACGGTATTTGAAAAAATCCACTTCACCTTATCGGGCGACAAGACGCAATGGCAGCTGGAAGCTGCATCAGCTCTGACGCCATTCGGCCAAGCCACGGCCAGCGCGACCATTGCCGCCACGCAGCCGTTCAAGCTCAGCGGCAAGGCGAGCTTGACGCAGCGCACTGCCGCCGCCGATGAAAAGCCAGCGGCCTTGAATCTGCAACTGGGCGGCGACCTGAACCTGCTGAACGTGACGGCCAAGGGCAGCGCGGGCGCGGCCACGGCCGATGCCCAGCTAGCGCTGGCACCGTTCGATCCCATCATCATCCTGCGCTCGGCCAGCATCCGTGGCCACAAGATCAATCCGGGCCGTTTTGAGGCCACCTTGCCGCAGGCAGACCTGAGCCTGGAGCTCGACGCCGCCATCGACACGCGCCCCAATGCGCAAACCGTGTCGGGCAAGCTGGCCATCCTTAACCACGCCACGCCCGGCCCCATCGACCAGCAAAAGCTGCCGCTGCGCCAATTCGAAGCGCGCCTGGGCGGCACCCTGACGGCGACGACTTTGGAATCGGCCATCATCGATTTCGGCAACGCAGGAAAATTCACGGGTAGCGGCAAGCTCAAGCGCAACGCCGCCGATGCGCCCATCGGCACCGCGCAGCTGACCTTGCACACAGACAAGATCGACTTGCAGCATATTGACAGCAGGATCAACAGCACAAAAATCGCGGGCGATATCGTGCTCGACAGCGACGGCAAGACGCAATCGCTGCGCGCCACACTGGGCGAAGCCAAGCTGCGCCTGGACCTGGAAGCCACCCTGGCAGATTCCCTGGTGCAACTGCGCAAGGCAAGCTTGCAAGCTGGCAAAAGCAGCGTCAACGCAACGGGCCAGATCAGCCTGAAGGACGCGCAGCCGTTCAAGGCCATGGCCAATGCCAGCCGATTGAACCCGGCCGACTTCGGCGCCTTCCCCGTGGCCGACCTGAACCTCGACGTGCGCGCCAGCGGCCACGTCACCCCGCAATGGCTGGCGAATGCGGACTTTACCGTCCGCCCCAGCAAGCTGCTCGACCAGCCTTTATCGGGCAAGGGCAAGCTGACAGCCGAGGCAAGCCATTTCAGCGGCATCGACGTGCTATTGGCGCTGGGCAAGAACAACCTGACAGCCAAGGGTAACTTTGGCGGCGCCGGCGAAAAACTCAACTGGAATGTCGATGCGCGCCAGCTCTCGGCCCTGAAAAACGACTTGCTGGGCGCCGTGCTGGCTAGCGGCGTGCTGCAAGGCAGCCTGCAGCAGCCACGCACGACGTTTGTTGCCGCTGCGAAAGGATTAGGCCTCGCCAGTGGCAAGCGCCCGGCGCCTGACAGCGCCATTCACGCCAGCGGCGAAGTGGGCTTGACGGGGCCGAAGAAGGAAGCGCAATTGAGCATGACGGGTTCCTTGCAAAAGATCAATCCGGCCGCCTTCGGCGCAACTTTACCCAACGGCAGCGTGAATGCGGACTTCAACGGCAGCAGCCGTCTAACCGGCGACTGGCAAGTGGCCCTGAACCTCAGTTTGCGCGAATCGACGCTGCAAAACGCGCCGCTGGCCGGCTATGCCAAGCTGTCGGCCAATGCGAAACGCGTCGACAGCGTCGATGCGGCACTGCGCCTGGGGCCGAACAGCCTGCTGGCCAAGGGCGCGCTGGGTGGCGCCACCGATCAACTGACGTGGAAACTCGACGCGCCGCAACTGTCGACCCTGGGTCCACGCTTTGCCGGCATGCTGCAGGCAGCCGGTTCCGTGAGCGGCAAGATGGATGCACCGGCCGCACAGTTGACGCTCGAAGGCCGTGACCTGACCTTCTTTGGCGACCAGCAACTGAAAGCCATCAAAGGCAGCGCCAGCGTAGGCGCCGGTCAAGGCGCACTCGACCCCATGGTCAGCAGCCTGGACATCGCGGGCTACAGCACCCCCACCTTCAAGCTGGCCAGCGCCCGCTTGAGCACGACGGGCACGCGCGGCAGCCATACGCTCAGTTTGACGGCGCGCAACGACGATGTCGATGCCAGCGCACACATCCGGGGCAGCCAGAGCGGCGCCAACTGGACGGGCACGCTCGATAGCCTGCAAAACAAGGGCCGCTATGCACTGGTGCTGCAAGCGCCCGTGCCTGTGAAAGTGGCCGGTCCCGCCGACAGCGGCGTGGCGGGCCTGGGCCAGCCTGAACAAATCAGCGTGGGCAACACTGTCATCAAATTACCGGCAGGCAGCATCAACATGCAAAGCCTGGCCAAGAACGGCACTCGCTGGAGCAGTTCCGGCCAGGCGGCCGGCGTGGCCCTGAGCTATCTGGCGCAAGCGATTCCGTCGCTGCAAGCCAATGCGCGCAGTGACCTGACCCTGGGCGCGCAATGGTCGCTCGACATGCAGGTAGCGACGGCCAAGCAAAAAGACCCGTCTTTGGCCGGCATGCTGCACATCTACCGCGAAAAAGGCGATGTGACGGTGGGCGTGGAACAGCCGCTGGCGCTGGGCCTGCGCACCTTCGATGCGCGCGTGGATGTGGCCAACCAGCAACTGCGCCTGGCCATGAAACTCGATGGCGCGCGCGCGGGGCAAAGCGATATCAATGCCAGCGTGCAAATGCTGGGCGGACGCATCAGCAACGACAGCGCCCTCTCCCTGACGGGCACGACCAGCATCGATACACTGGCATGGCTGGCGCCGCTGACAGGACAGCCGGGCCTGGAGCTGGGCGGGGCCTTGAAAGTGACCCTGACCGGCAGCGGCACCATCGGTGCGCCGCAATTGAATGGCGACATCAGCGGCAGCAAGTTGCTGCTGAACTGGGCCGACCAGGGCTTGAAATTGCGCAATGGCGTGCTGCAAGCAAAGCTGGCCGGCGATCAGTTGCAATTGCAGCGCCTGAGCTTTGACGGCGGCGATGGCAAGCTGCAGGCTGATGGCTGGGTACGTTTTGCCAATGGCGAAGCGAGCATGGAACTGAAATTGATGGCCGACCGCCTGCAGGCGCTGTCGCGTCCTGACCGCACCTTGATCCTGTCGGGCAACAGCAGCCTGGTGCGCAACGACAAGCGCTTCAGCTTCGAAGGCAAGTTCAAGGCCAACCGCGCGCTGATCGAACTGGCGCCGCAAGATACCCCCACGCAAAGCAGCGACGTGATCGTACTGGGCAAGCAAGTCAAGGGCAGCAAGGAAGCACCGTCGCTGCCGCTCAATATCGACCTTGAATTCGACCTGGGCAATGCCTTCCACTTGCGCGGCATGGGACTCGATGCCGACCTGGCGGGCAATGTGCGCGCCCGCGTCACCAACCGCGCCGCGCCGCGCGTGACGGGCAGCATCAAAGTGAGCAACGGCCAGTACGCCGCTTACGGGCAGAAGCTGTCGATCGAACGCGGCTTGATCGCCTTCACGGGGGCCTATGACAACCCATCGCTCAATATCCTGGCCGTGCGCAAGCGGCCCGAAGGCGAGGCGCTGTCGGAAACAAATGTGGAAGCAGGCGTGGAAGTGCGCGGCACGGCGCAGGCACCGACGGCCAAGCTCGTGTCCACGCCGAGCGTGTCGGACAGCGACAAGCTGGCCTGGCTGATCCTGGGCCACGGCGCGGAGACGACAGCGGGCGATGAAATGGCCCTGCTGACGACGGCCGCAGGCGCCCTCTTCGGCGGCTCCGGCGGCGGCTTGCAAGGCAAGCTGGCCAATTCACTGGGCCTCGATGAAGTCGGCCTGTCGCAGGCGCAAGGGCTGGAAAGCACGGTGGTCACGGTTGGCAAGCGGCTGTCGTCGCGCGCCTACCTGACGTTCGAGCAAGGCACGAGCACGGCGACGAGCCTGGTGAAACTGCGCTACAAGCTGAACCGCCGCATCACCCTGCAATTCCAGACCGGGACCAACAATGCGCTGGACGTGTTGTACACGTGGGCGTTTGATTAGAGTGGCGGCCAACAATGTTGTCGGATTACGCCCTTGCGGGCTAATCCGACCTACAGTCCATGTCCATGTCCATGTGCATGTGCATGTGCGTAGGTCGGATTAGCGGCGCAGCCGCGTAATCCGACACCACAGAAACAACAAAGGGCGCCTCGGCGCCCTTTTTCTTGATCGGCCGCAAAGGCGATCTTATTCAGCCACGTCGAGCCCCCGCTCGATCATGCCTTCGACATAGGCGCGCAAATATTGTTCCAGTGCGGGACCGGACAGCACGTTGGCCGTCAGCGTGCCGTAGGGCGAGCCTTTCAGTACGCCGTCGTGGTACACGCGCGCAATCCAGGCCACGTCCGCGCCCTGGGTGTGCTCGAGTTCATAGTTGAACGATTCTCCACTGACTTTGCGTGTGTAGACTTCCTTGAAAATTTCCATCTAAAACAGCCTTTCTTGACGAGGGTTACTGAGGATGCGGGTGCGGCACGGGATCGTCCTGCGGCACCGGATGCACGGGCCCCGGATGGTGCCCGGGCGCTTCTTGTGGCACCGGCGCCGGCATGGGTACATCGACAGGCGCCGGCTCGGGCGCGCGGTGGGCATGGATGACAGACATGGCTGGTCTCCCGGCAAACAAAGAAAGACCATACCACGAGATGCGCGCCACCTGTCCTGCGCGCCCCTTAATTTGCTGCCGGCTTGACGTCGGCGGCCGGTGGCACGGCGTTCTTCACATATTTCTCCAGCCAATTGTTGCTTTCATACAGCATCTGCATGATCGATTCGCGCGCGCGGTAGGCGTGGCTCTCGTTCGGCAGCATCACCAGACGCGCCGTGCCGCCCAGCCCCTTGACGGCCTGGAACATGCGCTCGCTCTGGATGGGGAAGGTGCCAGAATTATTGTCCTGCTCGCCGTGGATGATCAGCAGCGCGTCCTTGATCTTGTCCGCATAATTAAATGGCGACATGGCCTGGTAGACGGCCGGCGCCTGCCAGAACGAGCGCTCTTCCGCCTGGAAGCCGAACGGCGTCAGCGTGCGGTTGTAGGCACCGCTGCGGGCGATGCCGGCGCGGAACAAGCGCGTGTGCGCCAGCAAATTGCCTGTCATGAAGGCGCCATACGAGTGGCCGCCGATGGCGATGCGGTTGCGGTCAGAGACACCGCGCTTGACCACTTCCTCGACGGCCGCCTCGGCGTCGGCCACCAGTTGCGGCAAGTAGGTGTCATTCGGCTCCTGCTCGCCATTTCCCACGATGGGGAAGGATGGATTGTCGAGCACGGCGTAGCCCATGGACAGGAAGGCAGCCGGGCCCCAGTAGCTGACGGCATTGAATTTATACGGCGAACCCTTGGTCTGGCTGGCGGCACTGGCGGTCTTGAATTCCTGCGGATACGCCCACATCAGGGTCGGCAGCGGGCCGTCGCGGCGGGCGTCATAGTTAGGCGGCAGCATCAGCGTGGCCGTCAGGTCCACGCCATCGGCGCGCTTGTAGCGGATCAACTCTTTCTGCACATCCTTCAACTGCGGCAGCGGATGGGGGAAATGCGTGAGGGCCGTCAGCTGCGCGGCACCTTGCAGTTTCAGGTTACGCACAAAGAAATTTGGCTGCTCGGTCGGCGATTCGCGCGTCGACAGCAAACGGCTGCCATCCTCGTCCAGCACGGCCACCACGTTTTCATAGTAAGGCGCGGCGCTCTGGAACAGGCGCTGCTTATGTTTCGTCGCCAGGTTCAGGCGGTCGATGAAGGGACGGTCGCCTTCTTTCGAGGCACCCTGGCCGTCGAGCAGGATGGAACCGTCGGCAGCGATCAGCAAACGCGGCAAGCCGGCAGCGTCCGCGCGCATGACCGGTTGGCCCGGATCGTTGTAGCGGTCTTCGAAGGAACCGGCGTACACGAGGTCACCAGGCGTGCCCGCCACGGCGGACGGCAGGTCCGGCGCGATGCGCCACTGCTTGACGGCGCGCGTCTTGGACCACACTTCGCTGAGCAGGGCCAGGTCGCCACGGCCCCAGGCCACGCCCGCATAACGCGAACCGAGCTTGGCCAGCACGGCCGGCTTGTTGGCAAACGGCGCCGCCTGCGTGTAGACGATGTCACGGATCTCGGCCGCCCTGGCCGGGTCGCCACCATCTTGCGCCTCGGCCCACACCAGGGTGGCGGGTGCATCGACACGCCAGCTGACGGCGCGCACGCCGGCGGACACGGCATCATTACCCGGCGGCAAGCCTTCCTCCAGCGGCAGGGCCGCCACCGCATGCACCACCTTGCCATTCAGGTCGCGCACATCGATATGATGGCCGAAATCACGCGCCGGCACGCTGTAGGAGTACGGACGCACAATGCTAGTCGTGAGCAGGTGCTTGCCATCGGGCGAAGCCGAAGCGCGCGAGAACTGGCCCGGCTGGCCCACCAGGCGCTGCTTGCCCGTCACGTCGAGCAAGGCCAGCTGCACGGTGATGTAGTGTTCGAACAGCTGCGCATCCTGTTCGTTTTTCAGCAGGTCAGGATAGGTGCGCAATTGCTTGACGCCACCACCGGGTACGCTGTCCTGGATCGACGGGCCAGTCGGAATACCGCTCGGCACCGGAGCCGCACCCAGCTTGGCCGGCTTCAACTGCACCAGCAAGGTCTTACTGTCAGGCATCCAGGAAAAGCCCCGGCCATACACGGTCGACAGGGGGACGCTGGCCAGCTTGCGCGCCGCTTTCGTCTGTACGTCAAGCAGCCACAATTGAACGCCGGACTCCTTGACCCCCTTGGCCGGATCGGCAAAGGCGATATGCGTAAACGCCAGGTAGCGCTGGTCGGGCGACCAGGCCAGGTCGGCGATGCGGGGCGAGACAGGCAAGCCGCTGACCTTGATTTCCTTCTGCGTATCGATGTCGAGTAAACCCAGTCCCGTGTGGAAGCTGAAGCGGCTGGCCGAATACGTGCGCGGATTGATGCGCAGGCCCGCCAGCTTCAGTTCCGGCTGCGCCACTTCACTCATGCTGGGCAAGGATGGCGTGGCCAGCACGGCGGCCAGATTGCGTTTCGGGCTCAGGCTCAGGGTCGGCGCCCGCGGTGCATCGACGATGGCTTGCAGGGGAGCCGGCGGGGCTTGATATGCACTATCTTGCGCCATGGCGAGGGAAGATGAGGCCATCAAGCCGAGAGTGATGGGCAGCAAAGGCAAACGAGTAGACATGGAGCTCCGATGGATGAGAGTGGTAACAACAGGCGAGCGCACCGCACCGCTCATGGGGGGGGTGACAGGGCATAGTGCGTTCATGCCATGCAAATGTCAATAAGCAACCTTTACCGTTTGAGTAACGTCACCGCCTACCCCCATCTCGCTTACAATCGCTGTTTTACCCGTACCCGAATGCCGACATGGAAACCACCACCCTCGCCCTGCTGCTCCTGGTCCCGCTGCTGGTCTGGCGCATTTATTCGCGCCTGAAGAAACTGGTTGCGCGCCAAAAATCGCAACCGTGGAAGCACTGGAGCGTGGCGATCGCCTTTCCCGCGCTGCTGCTGTTCCTGGCCACGACGACGAAATTCGACGTCTTACCCCTGTCGAGCCTGGGCGCAGGCGCGCTGGCCGGTGGCTGGCTGGGCGTGCTGGGCTTGAAGCTGACCCGCTTCGAGCAAGTGGGCAAGGATTTTTTCTTTACCCAGCACCGCTATCTGGGGCCGGCCATCACGATGCTGTTCATCGCCCGCTTACTTTACCGTGGCATGGAAATCTACCTGAACACGCGCCTGGACGTGCCGGTGCCGCCACCGCCATTCGGCCAAAGCGCGCTGACCATGGCCGCCTACGGCCTCGTCATCGGCTACTACGCCGTGTATGCATGGGGCCTGCTGCGCTGGCGCCAGAGCAACAAACCGCTGCAGGCCGCCGAGTAAGGCTGGGGTCAGATACTAATGCCGCTAAGTTAGTGTTAGTGATGCTATTTTTAGCCCAAGAACAAGGACTGGGGTCGGACCCGGCGGGTCCGACCCCCGCTACACGTCAGCGCCAGCATGCTCGCGGCCAGCATGCTGACGCAGCGTATCACGCAGCCTTACTTGGTACGGGCTCGACTCTGCGCTGCAGCACGAAAATCGGTTGCGCCCATTGCATATCCTTTTTCTTCTTGCTGGTAATCAAAGTGAGCTCCGACGGATCGTAGACATCCGTGTTGTGCGTCAACGGCGTCGTCATCAGGTATTGCGCTTGCGTGTTCTTCAGGAACTCGCCCACCAACTGGATGTTGCGGATGTCGAGGTGGGCAAACGGTTCATCGATAAAGACGAAGCCGCCGGAACCGTCTTCCGATTTCAGCAAGCCGATCAGCAGCACCAGCGACTTCATCACCTGCTGGCCACCCGACGCTTCGCCATCATTCATGCCGATGATGCCCTTGCCATCGAACTTGAAACGCACGTGCAAGCCCGCCTGCGACAGCTGCACATCGTCATTTTCCAGGCGCACAGGGTCGGCATGCACTTCGATGCCGGCCAGTTCACCGAGTTCCTTGATGTTCTTGCTGTAAGTCTTGATGGTGTAGCGCAAGCGTTCCATATAGGCGCCACGCGCATTGCCCGTCGCTTCGATGGCGCGATTGTTCTGGTAGCGGCGCTCGTCCGTTTCCGACTGGCGGCCATGCAACTGCTCCGACAGGCGCTGGTGCTGGTCGATGACGGTGGCGTCGAGTTCCCAGTCGTCGCGCGCCAGGCTGTTTTGCAGGCTGGCTACGCGCAAGTCGACCTGGTGCGCATTCTGGTGTTCGGCCACGAGCGCCGCGCGGCGCGCAGGACGGCGCCAGCTTTTCGGCAAGTGGCGCCACGCATGGCGCAAGGCCAGCAAGGCACGCGCATGCTCGGCGCGCTGCTCGATTTGCTTCTTGTAGCCCAGACGCGCACCGGCTTCCGCTTCGGACAGGGCCAGGCGTGCGTTTTGCCACACGGTATCGGCGCGCGTGCGCGCTACGGTCGCGTTCTTGGTCAGATTTTGCAACTCGCCAAGGCGGCCTCCCACGTCCAGACGCTCTTCCTTGAGCGGCTTCGAATTGCGCAGCGCTTCGGCAAATTCGTCCTGGCGCGCACTGAGTTCCTTGGCCGCGTCGACGCCGGCGATGCGCGCTTTCAGGGCGCCCACGTCGGCCGCCAGTTTCGAGATCGCCAGCGTCAGCGTATCTTCCTGTCCTTCCAGGCCCGGCAGGGAGCGCAGCAGCGCTTCCAGGCGGCCGCTGCGGCCAGCCTGGCCGAAGCGGTAGCGCGATGCTTCGACGAACAGCGAGCGACCACCGCGGCGTTCACGGTGATACGCCTCGGGCGTGATCCACTCTTCATGGCTGCCCAGCTTGAAGCCCGCTTCGACGGAATCGACACGCGCAATGCGCGACAGCTGCTCGATCAGCCAGCTTGGCACGGGCGCGGAAAATTTCACCACCGCCAGCAAGCTCTCGTCTTTCGCCACCGGTGCCGTAACCAGCTCGGGCACGATGAAGTGGCGATAGCGTTCTTTTTCCGCCAAACGGTAGGCGGCAGCCGCATCCTTGGCCTGGTCCAGCAGGACCACCGAGGCGTAAGCACCCAGCACGCCTTCGACGGCGCCTTGCCAGCGGCTGTCCGTCACTTCGACGATGTCGGACAGCATGGCGTGGGCGATGCCCGCATCGCGCAGCGCGCGGCGCATGCCGCGCACATTGTCCGGTTCCGGCATGGCCGTCTTGCCTTGCAGCGCGGCGATGGTTGCCTGCTCGCCCGCGATGCGCGCCGACAAGGCGTCGCGCTGCTGGCGCTGCTGCAGCAATTGCGCTTCCTTCTGTTCCAGCTGCGCCGCCACTGCGGCGATATCGCTGCCCGAGTCCGCTGCCAGCTTGTGCAAACGGTCTTTTTGTTCCAGCAGGCTGTCGAGCGGTTTCAGTTTTGCATTGATCAGTGCGAGGCGACTCTGCAGGCCGATCGATTCCTGCTCCAGCAAAGTCTCATTCATCTGCGCGTCGGACAAGGCCTTCGCTTGCGCCGCCAGCGCATTGCGTTTATCCGTCAGTTGCTGGTCCGCCTGCGCCATCGGTTTGCGCGCATCGCGCAATTGCCGGCTGGCCGTGGCCGCCTTTTCGCGCGCCTCGTGATACTGCAGGCTGGGCAGCACTTCTTCCAACAGGTTGCGGCGCTCTTTATGCAGGCCTTCCCACTGGTGGTAATTGGCCACGCGCAGGCGCAAGCCTTCGAGGTTGGTCTTGGACGCTTCCAGTTCCGTCTCGAAGCGTTTCAGTTCCACTTCCGTATCGCGCTGGTGGCGCTTGGCTTCATCGTAGGCGTCCAGTACTTCCTTGTCGCCGAACACCTGAAATACCAGGTCGAGCAGCTGGCGCGGCGCGTATTCGCATAATTTGTCCGTTTCGCCCTGCTCCAGCGCCAGCACTTTCGACATGGCGGGCGACAGGCCCGCATTGGCCAGACGCTTGCGGTAATTTTCCACGCCGAGCCAGTCGTTGGCGTCCGTGATGTCTTCGATCTGTACATTGCCTGGACGCATCAGATACTGGCGCTTCCAGTCGCCGCCATTCTTCTGGATCTGGCAAAACAGGGTCACTTCATCGTCGCTGAAGAAGCCGGAACTGCGGAAGGGGCGATTCGACAACTGCTTGCCCACATTCTTGTTATCGACCACGGCGCGCAGCCAGGCCGTTTGCTGGCCCGAGTGGCGCGCATAGTGCTTATACGTGCGCCCCATCGAACAGTCGAGGCCGAACAGGGTGCGCAAGGCATCGAGCAAGGTGGTCTTGCCCGAGCCGTTCTGGCCCGCAATGGTGATGATCTTCGCGTCGAGCGGAATATTCTTGATGCGCTGCCAGTAATCCCAGTGCACCAGTTCAAGTGATTTGATATGAAACATGGGCGCTTTCAGTGAGGGAGGTCGGGCGAAGCTGCGTCGCCGGCATCGCCGGCGTCTGACAGGTCACCGCTATCGGCGGACAGCTCGTCGCTCAGGTCGGCATCGGGGTCGACGGCGACCAGGCGCGCGGGCGCCCGCTTGAACACGTCGGCCAGGGCGCCGTTGATGATGCGCTCTTTCAAGACGTCGGTATCCATCATCAGATCGAGCAGCGGGCCTTCCAGGATAAAGTCGCCGCGCCGCTCGATGAAGCCCAGCTTGGCCAAGGTGCCCAAATTCATGTCCATGCGCGTCTTCTTGCCCAGCTTGTCGCCGAAGTCAGATAGCAGTGCCTTGTAAGAAATGCCGATCGAGGCGTCTTCCGCGCGCGGCAGCGGTTTTTCAATGCCGAACATATCATTTTGATCATCGTCGGCGTGCTGGTGCGTTTCCTGGCGTTCACGCTTGGGCAAGATGATCTGCGCCCACAGCACTACCAGCAAGGCCACGCCATCGCGTGCCAGGCCGAAATTATTGTTTTGCCACACGTCGCGCGCGCCGAAAATCTTCGGTTCGATGGTGCGCGTCAGGGCCAAAGTCACATGGTCGGCATACACGTTGTCGAGCAGTTTCAAGCCGCAGGCCAGCAGGCGCGCATCGATCTCGGCGCGGAACAGCTCGTCGGACAGCACGCGCTTGACGAGCTTGTCGTCGCGGCGCAAGGTTTGATGCGTGAGCAGGCGCGCAATCAGGATTTGGGAATCGTCATTCATCAAAGGTGGCGCCATCTAAATCAAGTGAAACATTCAGTGAAAGCGAGGCGATCGACATGGCCGCCACGTGGGGGTCGGTCAATTGGACCATCTCGTCGGTCGGTGTAAAGGTAATCGGCAAACGTGCCAGTTCGGCCGTCGAGCCTTGCAAGCTCGCTTCGGATACATCACCGAGCAACGGCAGCATCGAGGCACGGTAGGACGCCACGGCAAAGCTGGCCGGCAGCAGCGAGTCCTGCACCGGCACGCTCTTCGGCCCCTCTTCGACGATGCTGGGGAAATTGCCCAGGCTGGCAAAGTTCGACAGGCGTTCGAGCAAGTCATCGAGTTCAAGCTGCATGGCGGGACCGTCGCTGATGGTAGTGGGCGCATCCTCGCCGCTAGGCAGGCCCGTGTTGGTGACGCCTGCCGCCCGCTCGGACAGCAGTTCCGTTTCTGCCACGTCGATCATCTCGGCCGGCGTGGCGAACAGGGGCACGACAGGCTGGTCGATGGCGCCCTCGGCCAGGCTGGCCAAGTCCTCATGCAACAAGAGCCAGCGCTTGATGTCGGTGGTCGACAAGCCTGACTGCCCCAGGTGCACGCGCTGGCGCTCGATCTGGTTCAGCGCACGCGAAAACATGCCCTGCATGTTCAGCAATTTACTTTGCGCGCGGCCGATCGCTTGCGCCGCTCTGTGCGTGGCGCTGTCCGCGTTTTCATCGGAGGTGATGGCGACGAGAATTTCCGAGCCTTTCTCGACCCAGTCGCAGGCCATATTCCATTTCGCTTGAGCCGTGCGCAAACGGAATTCGGAACCGGAGGCGATGGCGTCGGAAAACTCTTCCGTCAAGTCCACCAGGCGACCCAGCAAATGCTGGAGCTGCTCAACGGAAACGCCGCCGACGGCTTGCGCACCGGCCACCTGCGACAGCAAGAAACCCATTTCCGCTTCGTCTTCCGTCTGGCCCAGGCCCAGCAAGCTGTCGATGGCGGACAGCACATTGCGCGCCATCGGCGTGACGCGGTACACGCCCTGCTGCGCATCCCAGGCCAGCAACTGGTTCGAGCGCAAGCGCAGCAAGACCGTTTCCAAACTTTCCGGCAACAGATACGCAAGTTTCGTATTGATATCGGCGCGCGTATACGCGGAGGTGGCCGCATCGGACGCCAGCTCGCGCAACACCAGCAGACGCACCAGCACGCCATCAAAACCACCATGGAACAGGGCCGTAAACACTTGCAGCAAAGGCTGCGCCCGCTTCAAGTGAAAAACTTGCTCGATTTCATCGGCAGAAATATTGGGCTGAAAATGCGCCTGCAAGGAATCGTGATGCTCTTGCTCTGTCTGATTTGCATCCGTAGCCACGGCTGCACTTGCCATTATATCAATCATTCTTTTCCGGATGAGTGTTAAGCGGGCGGCGCAGCGGGCGAAAGCAGCGCTGCGGGGCGGGGGCGTCAGTATATCAGTTCTGACATGCAATTCGGCTTGTGGAAGAGGGGGATGGCGCTGTCGACAAATCGAGTGTTGCATCAGCAAAACAAGCAACAACGAAAATTCGGGGTCAGACCCGGCTGGGGGAATGCCTGCCAATGGAAGGCATTCCAATCCGTCAGGACTGACCCCGGCACTTGCTTTGGGGTAAGAAAATCGAATACAAGCAAGCGTAGAAACCTACTTCTTGACGATCTTTTGCAAGGTTTGCTCGACATAATCGCCGCCGTCCGCATCGGCAAACGTCACCTTCACCGGATACCATTCCAGCGACGGTGCCAGCCACAGGTCCACTTGCTGGCCCTTCTTGTCCGGCGGCGGCGCCTTGACCAGGTGAATCGCAGCAACCTCGCCCATGCCGGTGGAAACAAGCTCTTCCTTGATGACCTTGAAAGTCCACGCTTCCGCATCATGCGCGCCGGCCACGAAGAACGCCCATTCCGAGCCGGGGATGAATTTTTCGGGCACCGCACGCGCCACGCTGGCCAATTGCCAGACGGCGCTGTTGCGGTCCTGTTCGCCGCCTTTCAGCGCATAGCTCTCGTCGCCTTCGCCAAAGACGATGGTTTTGCTGTCGCGCTTGAAGGTAGTCGTGACGGCATCCTTGCGGAAGCGCTTTTCCACGAATTGCGCCGGTGCCAGGCCGAAATCGTCGACCGCGCCCTCGCTGCGCTGTTCCAATATCTTGCCGAACAGGGCAGACTTGGTTTCAGCCAGCAGCGAATACTTGCCGCCACCCACGCGCCAGTTGCTGACCGATTCGCCGGACAGCCCGATACCGCGCTGCCTGGCCTTGATCGAGTAGACGAGGTCTGCCGATGGCGCCAGCTTGTACGGGCGCTTGATGACGGGATGCTCCACGGGCGCGTCGGCCATCGCGGGAGTGAGGGGAGTGAAATTAGCGGCCAGCAAGCTGGCGAGCAAAACGCGTTTCAACGTGATCAAAGCAGTCATTTATTTTCCTGTAGCGTCATTGACGCGAATATGGGTCACGGTTTGCGTGGTCAAAGCCCCGCTCGCCTCAGTATTGCGTATTTGTACCGGATACCATTGCATGGACGGCGCCAGCCAGATATCGAGCTGCGACGAATAGGTGCCGGGCTTCGGTGGCCGGCGCAAATGCCAGGTCAGCAGACGGCCCATTTTGGTATCGAGCTCTTCCTCACCCACCAGCTGGAAGCGGAACACGGTAGCTTCCTTTTCCTCGCCGACAAGGATATCGATATTGCCAGCCAGCTGGTTGACGTCGGCGCGGCCGATGGCGGCCAGCTGGAACGGCACCGTGGCCTTGTCTTGCGCGCCCTCCTGCCACGGCGCCGTGGCCGTCGTGGCCGAAAACGTAATGACCTTGGCGTCGCGCTTGAAATGCGTTGCCGTTTGCGCGCGGCCCTTGCGTTTCTCGGTAGCCATGACGGGCACGATGCCGCTCGCATCGACCACACCTTCGCTGCTCAGCACCAGCAAGTTAATGCGCGTGATCAGCATGCTCAAGCCCACTTCCAGTGTCAGGTGGTAAGTATCGCCACTGTTTTCCCACGCCATGGTGGCCACGCCCTGCCACTTGGTACCATCCGCATCGCGCCGGTCCACGTGCAAGTCGAACTGGGCCGAGGCAGGCACATCCGTCCTGTAGTGCCGTACCTGCTCGACATCTGGCGGTGGCGCGCTGGTCGGCGCGGGCGCAGCCGCCACGGCGGCAGGCGCTGCCACGACGGCGGGCTCGGACGTAGCCGCGCCTGCCGGCACGTCGCTGGCCGGCGCCGTCCACTGTGGCGCTACGCTCGACGCCAGCACCGTCGGTGGTGGCGGTGGTGGCGGTGGTAGCGGTGGTAGCGGTGGTAGCGGTGGTGGCTTGGGCACGGGCGGCAGTTCGGGCGGCGGCGGCGGTGGCAGCGGCAAGGGCTTGGGTGGCTCGGCGATCAACACCATGCTGACCAGATGCGCATGGTCCTGCCCCGACGGCACCATGCCCGCATGCGAGGTGAGCCAATCGAGCGCCAAGTAATGCAGTGCGCCGATGAGCGCGACACAGATGACGCTGCGGCGACGCGATGGCGAAAAGAAGGAGTCAGGCATCATGAGCGGTAGTGTAACGCTTACACCCCACTTTCAGCTGCTTGCCCGCGCTCAACTCCTGATATTTTATGTAAGAAAATGTTGGCCTCTTTACGTCAGTTGCAAGCTGATATCTGCTACGCTAGGGACATCCACCTACCAGGAGATTTCGCATGGCAAACCCGCAAATGCCCCAAATGCCGGGCGCAGCAGTTGTGACCGACACCCTCGACTTCGTCAAGAACCTGTGGGGCAGCATGAGCGTGCCCGGCATGGGCATGCCTGGCATCACGGCGCCGACCATGTCGGTGGAAGAGCTGGACAAGAAAATCAGCGACCTGAAAGCCGTCGAAGCATGGCTGAACCTCAATACCAGCATGCTGCGTGGCAGTATCCAGGCGCTGGAAGTACAGCGCGGCACCATCGCCACCCTGAAATCGATGGGTGCATCACTGGCGGCGGCCATCACCCAGCCCGGCGCCAGCGAGAAAACCGTCTTGGAATCGGTGCCCTACGCTTCCGCATTTTTCCAGCAGGTGTCGCCTGCAGCACCCGCAGCACCCGCACCGGCACCAAAACCGGTGCCGGCCCCGGCGCCCGCTGCGGCGGCGCCCGGCGATGCCGGCAGCCAGGCAGCAGCCCAGCTGGCCAATCCGAGTGCCTGGTGGAATTTATTACAAGATCAGTTCAAACAGGCGGTGTCGACGGCCATGTCGCCCGACGCCGCTGCTGCGGCAGCGGCCAGCTTTGGCCAGAGCAGCGAGGCCAAGCCAGCCGCCAGCAAGCCTGCACAAACAGGCACGGCAGCCAAGGCTACGCTGCGCAAGGCGCCCGCGAAACGCGCAGCGCCCAAGTCCAAGGCACCAGGCAAGGCCCAGTAAGCGTCAGAAAATTATCGTGCCATCATGCGTCACAGCGCCCGATGCCATGCAAGGCGCTGCACAGCAGTGCGCGCACTGCCGGCAGTGGGCTCGCCTCGGCGCCATCTTGCAGGGCGCCGCTTGGGCTGGCCAGAAAGCGCAAGCATTTATTCGAGCTCACTGAATAGTCGGGCTCACTGAATAGTTCAAGCCGGCAAGGTAATCAGGCGATACGATGAATGCGGATCGCCTCGATCATGTTGTCGGCCTGGCGTTTTACGTCACCGATCGTGATCAAGCCTTCGTCGGCCAGCGCCTTGGCGTGCTCGTACGAAGACTGGAATGTTTCCAGCGTGTCTCCCTTGGCGGCGACCGGGCGTACCCAGGCAATACTGCCGACCTTCATTTTTTTGTACACTTCATTGACCACATCACGCATAGTTTCTTCCTTATTGTTGTAAAGCAACTCAGCACGGGATTACCCACGCTGACCCCTAGTTTATCATCCGGCACGCTCGCGCATGGATTTCCCGCCGTTTTCCGGCGCCGGTGGCGTTTTTCCCGGCAGCTCGGCAGCCGCTTCCACCCCGGACGGCGGCGTCAACTGCACCAGTTGCTCCATCAACTGTGCAAAGCGCTGCTGTCCTGGAGCAATTTTATCGACATACAACAACACTTCCATGGCTTCGGCCGCCAATGCCGCCTGGTAGCCGCGCTGTTCCAGGAAAGACACGATGATTTGCACAGAATTGAACAAGATGCGCAGGTTGTTGGGTAATTTTTCACGCGCCGTGCGCATCCAGGCGACCGCTTCGTTGAGCTTATCCGTCTTCCACAGCAGCACGCCCTTGTTCATCAAATCCGATGCTTCCTTGCGCGCAGCGATGATCAGGCTGCTGCCTTCATCGCCCATCTTCGCCTTGTCGAAGATTTTTTGCACCTCGTCTTGCACCACCTGGTTATCGTGGTTATTCTTCACCACATAGCACAGCAGGCCGGATGGCACATCCTTGACGCCGACGGCGAACAGCAGCGTAGCCAATTCCATGCAAATATTTTTTTCAGGCCGCGCCGGGTCTTCCAGCAGCATGGTTTCGAGTTCGTCGCCACACTTGCGCGCACGCCGGTAATCGCCGGTTTCGTGGTGCACCATGCCTTCCGTGATCTTCGCGCGCAAGCCAATTTGTTCAGGCGGAAATTCGCGCTGCGCCATCAGCAACCATTGCAGCGCCTCCTTGGCATCCTTTTTCAAGCCGCACACGCGCGCCAGCCCCAGGTAGGCGTCGGGCGTCTTCATGACGGAAAACTCGCCGATGGAAATACATTTGCGAAAAGCTTTCTCCGCCATGCTGACATTGCCGACTTTCAGGGCGGCCAGTCCCAAGTTACGCTGGCGCGGCACGGAATTGGGTGACAGGCGCGCCGCCTTTTCCAGCACCGCGCACGCTTCCTCGTGCTGGCCCATCAACTGGTAGGCGACGGCCATCTGGTCGTAAGCGTCGATGTAATACTTGTTTTCGACGATCACGCCCTGGAATATCTGTCGCGCCGCCTCATGCTCGCCGTTATTCATGCGGATCTTGCCCAGGCCCGCCCTGGCCCAGCTGTAATCGCGCTCGGCCAGCACTTTTTCATACACGGCGCGGGCCTTTTCCGGCTCGCCGCTTTTGAGCAGCAAGGATGCCTTCATGCGCAGCAATTCCAGCACGTGCAGCGCATGGACCTCGATCTGCGCATCGCATAATTTGGCCGCGCGCCGGTAGTCCTTTTCCAAGCAAGCCTGGTCGATTTCGCGAAATACCTGCTTCTTGTGCCACACGCGGTTCAATCGCGTCAGCAGCACGCCTTCCGTGATGGGCTTGATCAGGTAGGCGTCGGGCTGGTGCTCGGCCGCACCCATCACCGATTCCACGCTTTTTTCGGCCGACACCATCAGCCACACGCTGGACGGCGCGGTCAGGTTGCGCACGCGCGTCTCTTCCAGCACCTGCTGGCCATTCTTGCCTTCACCCAGGTTGTAGTCGCACAGCACCACGTCATAGCGCGTCTTGGCCAGCAGCTTCATGGCTTCGCCGCCACTGGCCGCCTGGTCGATATAGCGCGCACCCAAGTTGCGCAGCGATTCGCGCAGCAGGATGCGGATGCCGATGAAATCGTCGACCAGCAGGTAATGTTTGTCGGCCCAGTCGGTGCTACCGGCTTCGGTGGCTTGGCTGTCTGTCGTCATGGCATCCTCGTTCAGGGCAGGCGCACGATGAAACAGCCGCCGCCCAGCGCGCCGCCATTTTCCAGGGCGATGCTGCCGCTACTGCCACGGTGCTTGTGCATCTTCGCCACGACACTGGAAAAATACAGGCCCAATCCGGTGCTGTTAGTGGAAAAATCCACGCCGGCGGCCTTGCCATCCATGGCAGCGCTGCCCGCGTCGAGCAGCGCCTGCGAGTAGCCGTCGCCATTGTCTTCCACGCGCAGCTCCAGCAAGGCACCCACCTGCCGCACTGACAAGCGGATCGTGTCTTTCGTGTAGCGAATGGCATTGTTGATCGCATGCGCGAGCACGCCGATGATCAGGTCTTCATCCAGGGTCCAGATCAGCTCCGGCGGGCAGGCTATCTCCAGGCCGATGCCTTTCGATGCCAGCAGGATCTTTTCCTGGCCCACCACCTGCTCCACTACCTGGCTCACCAGTTGTGGCTGCACGTCGAAGGGGTAACCGGGCTTGCCCACTTCCTTGTACAGCGCCAGCAGCTGGATCAGGTTATCGTTGAGACGCTTGGTCTGGTACAGCATTTGCGCCATCTGCAGGTAGGCCGGGTCGGCCTGGGGCACGGGCTTGGCCTGTTCGGCCGCCAGCAAGGATTCCAGCGTGCCGCTGACCACGCTGATCGAGTTTTTCATATCGTGCACGGTCGACGCCAGGAACAGGAAAAGCTCGGGCGAGCTGTGTTGATCTTCCACCGGATATCTCCTTGGGGGCGATGCTTAAATATTGCCGAAGGTAAATTATACCGCCCGCATCTGGATGCCAGCCAGCCGCGCGCAAAGAGCGTGACATGACGCAACAAGGCCTTGCGCTTTTCAGGCGTTGCGGCGGCGTTCGCGTAACAAAAATCTGGCAGGGTCCAAAGCGGCGGCCAACTGACTCTCCAGCGGCAAGGGCTCGCCCTCTAGCTGGCAAGCGAGCAACTCGGCCGCCAGCGGTGCCCATATCAGGCCGCGCGAGGCGTAGCCGAGCAAGCCAAACAGGCCGGGCCAGCGCGGCACGTCGCGCAAGCGCTCGCAGCGGCCTGGCACGCCGGGGTCGGGCAAGGCGCCCGCCAGTGGCAGGCGGTCCGGTGCCATGCAGCGAAAGCCCGTGCGCCCGGCCAGCGGCGCCTCGAACGGGGCCACGCCAAGGATGTCGGCGATCTTCGCGATATTGTCGTGCTGGCTGGCCACGCGCAGGCTGCTGTCTGCATCGGCATCATAGGTCGCGCCCACGCATACGGCGCCCTGGTGCGCCGGCGTCATATAGGCTTCGCGGCAGACGACGAAGGGCAAGCCAGGCAAGCTGCCTTCGGCCAGATGCGTAACTTGGCCACGCACGGCGTCGAGCGGCAGGCCGGCCGCCTGTTCGAAATCCACGGCCCCCGTGCCTGCCGCCAGGATGACTGTGGGTGCCGCCGCGATCAAGTCACCGTCGGCATCGCGCACCAGCCATTGCTCATCGCCACGTTCGAGGCGCAGGGCGCTGCTGGAAAAGCGCCGCGTGAGCAAGGCGCCGCAGGCGTCGAGCATGGCCGCGCAGACGGAGGCTGGGCGCGCCCAGCCTCCCTGCGCAAACCACCAGGCGCCATCGGGCGCAGGCGCGCCCAGCATGGCGCTTGCCTCGGGTGCCTCCAGCCAGCGGGCGAACTGACGCGGATACACGCCGCTGGCGGCGATCTGCCGCTGCACCTGCGCATGCG
Organism: Janthinobacterium paucivorans; assembly: GCF_051380805.1. Taxonomy (NCBI): domain Bacteria; kingdom Pseudomonadati; phylum Pseudomonadota; class Betaproteobacteria; order Burkholderiales; family Oxalobacteraceae; genus Janthinobacterium; species Janthinobacterium paucivorans. Next base: position 300,806 of record NZ_JBNYXR010000003.1, on the reverse strand, counting down.
CGCCGTCGCGCGCCAGGTGCAGCACGCCGCTTTGCACACCCTCGATAGCGGCGCCGATGCCGCCCAGGTCTTTCCAGCGATTCAGCGCGTACAGGTAAGCGGCGCGCACCAAGCGCGTGGGGATATTGTCATCCTTCGACATCAGCGGCATGAAGATGCCAGCCAGGTTGCCCGATGCCTCGCTGGCCGGCTCGGCGTGGCGCTCAATCAAGGTCACTTTCCAGCCGCGCGCGGCGAGCCGTTCGCAGGCAGCCGCGCCGGCCACACCCGCGCCGATGACGATGGCGCGACGTTCAGGCGCGGTGACGGCGGCATGCTCTGGACGCCGTGCATGAAACACGGCGCGCAAACGGCCCTCGTCGAAGACAAACCCGCTCTGTTGCAGCGCCGCGCGCTGCGCCTCGTCGAGGTGCACGGCCTGCAGCAGGCCGCCATCCACCATCAGGCGTGCCAGCACCGTCACGGCGGCGGGCACCCATGCCAGCAAGACTTCATCGATGCGCGCCGCTATCTGCGCCAGGCAGCTTAGGGCTTCGCCGATCATCAGGTCGAGGGTAATCAAGCCATCGCGCGAGACCATGCGGTGCAGGCCGGGCACGCAGGGCGGCCATTGCGTGCGCCATTGCTCGGGCAAGTCGCTGGCGTCGACGCAGCGCGGCGCCAGCGCGATGTAATGCAGGCGCCGCCCGCCATGGGCGGCACAGGCGGCGCCAAAGCGCGCGCCGTCGAAATCCGTGTCGAGCAAGACCTGCGCGCGGCGCATCAAAGCCCCGCGCGGCAAAAGCAGGTGGGCGCATGGTCGTTGACCATGCCGATACCCTGCATATAGGCGTAGACGATGGTCGAGCCGACGAACTTGAAACCCAGTTTGAGCAAGTCTTTCGACAAGGTGTCGGACAAGGCCGTCTTGGACGGGAACTGGCCCGGCTGCCAGCTGTTGACGATGGGCTGGCCATCGACATAGGCCCACAAAAAACTGTCCAGGGTCTGGCCTTGCGCGCGCAAGCGCAGGTAGGCTTGCGCATTCGTGATAGCCGCTGCCACCTTCAGGCGGTTGCGCACGATGCCGGGATCGAGCAGCAACTGCGCCACCTTGTCCGGGCCATACGCGGCGATTTTTTCGGCATCCCAGCCGTCGAAGGCGGCGCGGTAAGTGTCGCGCTTGTTGAGGATGGTTTCCCAGCTCAGGCCCGCCTGCGCGCCTTCTAAATTGAGCATCTCGAACAAGCGGCACTCATCGTGGCAAGGCACGCCCCACTCCGTATCGTGATAGTCGAGATAGCGGGGGTTGGCCGAATTGGCCCAGGAGCAGCGGGGTATGGCGGCAATAGTGTCAATAGTCGCAGTGGTCGCGGTGATCGTCATGGTCTTGGTCTTGGTGTGCAGGCAAGTGCCAGTATAGTTTATCGGCCGCGCAGGATGCGCCCCAGCTCCAGCAAGCCGTGCGCCATCTCTGCCGGGGGAATGGCGGCGAAGCCCAGCAGCAGCCCTGGTGGCGTGGCGCACGCAGGCCCCGCTGCCGGATCGGCATAGTGCCCCAGTGGGCGCAATTCGATGCCACGCTCCAGCCCCGCGCGCGCGACTATTTCTTCATCGTGGCCGGCGCGAAAATACGCACACAGCTCCAGGCCGCTATCGGCCGGGCCGCACACCAGTTGGTCGTCGAGTTCGCGCGCCAAGCCGCTCACCAGCTGGTCGCGCCGTTCTGCATTGCTGTCGCGCGTGCGGCGAATGTGCCGGCCAAAATGTCCCTCGGCGATGAAATCGGCCAGCGCCATCTGCGGCACGATGGCTGTGTGGCGGTCCATCACGGCCTTGGCCTGCACCAATGCTTCGGCCAGCGCGGGCGGCGCCACCATGTAGCCGAGGCGCAGGCCGGGGAACAGCACTTTCGACAAGGTGCCCACGTAGACCACGCAGCCAGCCCGGTCCAGACTTTGCAGCGAGGCCAGCGGCGCGCCCGTGTAGCGGTATTCGCTGTCGTAGTCATCTTCCACCAGCCAGGCTTTGTTTTGCGCGGCCCAGGCCAGCAGGGCCATGCGGCGGGGCAAGCTCATGCTCACGCCCAGCGGCATCTGGTGCGATGGCGTCACGTACGCCAGCTTCGCCTGGGGACAGTGCGCCACGCCGTACGCCACGTCCAGCCCCTGTGCATCGACGGGCACGGGAAAGACGCGCGCGCCAGCCGCGCGCAAGGGGCCACTGGCGCCCCGGTAACCGGGCGACTCCATCCAGGCCGAATCGCCCGGCGCCAGCAGGATGGTCGACAGCAAAAACAGCGCCTGCTGCGAACCGGAGGTGATGACAATCTGCTGCGGCGTGCACTGGACACCGCGCGAGGCCTTCAGGTACACGCACAGCAGCTCGCGCAGCGGCAGGTAGCCAGCCGGGTCGCTATAGCCGAAATGCTGGTCGGGCCGGCGCCAGCGCCGCGCTTCCAACCGGTTCCATACGTCGAACGGGAAATGATCGATGCGCGGCATGCCGACGCGAAAGGCGCGCAGCGGACCACGGTGGAACGCCACCTGGCGCATGGCCGCCACCACGCCTCGCCCGCGCGCCGACAGAGGTCGCAGCAGACCGGCTGCTTCGGCCTTGCCGGCCGGCGCGGCCACGGGCTGCGGCACATCGCGACTGACAAACGTGCCGCGTCCCACGGCACCGTCGAGATAGCCTTCGGCCGCCAGCAGCGCATACGCATTGAGCACCGTCTGGCGCGACACGGCCAGCAGACGGCAAAAGTCGCGCGTGGGCGGCAGCTGCATGCCGGCACTCATGCGGCCATCGAGGATGGCGGCCTTGATGGCGGCGTACAGCTGGCGGAACAGCGGCTCGGTAGCGCCGCGCTGCAGCGGCAAGGCGGCGATGATCTGGAACAGGCAGGAAGCTGACATGGCGGCGCTCTTAAATTGGTATCTGCAAAATAGCACTTATTGGCTGTTTTAAATAGCCAAGAGGGGCGCTAAGATGACACTTTCCCTCTTACTTTCGTGGAGCGCCCATGCAGCAGTTTTTCGCCACCGTGGTCTGGCAGCGCGACGGCCAGGATTTCGCCAGCCAGCGCTATAGCCGTGGCCATGCATGGCAGTTCGATGGCGGCTTGCACGTGCCAGCCTCATCATCGCCCCTGTCCGTGCCGCTACCCATGTCCGTGGCAGAGAACGTCGACCCGGAAGAAGCGCTGGTGGCCGCCACATCGAGCTGCCACATGCTGTTCTTCCTGTCGCTGGCAGCGCAGCGCGGCTACGTCATCGACGACTACCGCGACGACGCCGTCGGCGAACTGGGAAAAAATGCGGCGGGCCGCCTGGCCATGACGCGTATCGTGCTGCGCCCGCACATCGTATTTTCCGGCACGGCGCCCACGCCAGAAGCCTTGGCCAGCCTGCACCACGACGCGCACGAGCGCTGCTACATCGCCAATTCGCTCACGGCCAAGGTGGTCGTGGAAGGAGCAACCTAGATGTACACGCCCGCCAGCTTTCGCGAAGAACGCCTCGACGTGCTGCATGGCCTGATCGACGCGCATCCCTTGGGCGCGCTGGTGCGCCAGGGCGACGATGGTCTATGCGCCGACCATCTGCCGTTCGAGATCGCCGCGCCCACGCCCGAGGCCCCCTTCGGCATCCTGCGCGCCCATGTGGCGCGTGCCAACCCGCTGTGGCGCGCGCCACATGGACAAGAAGAATGCATGGTGATCTTCCAGGGGCCGCACGCCTACATCACGCCCGCCTGGTATGCGGAGAAGCAGCGCAGCGGCAAGGAAGTGCCCACTTTCAATTACGCGGTCGTACACGCACACGGTCCCTTGCGCGCCATCGACGATGCGGCGTGGCTGATGGGCTTGCTGGAGCGGCTAACGGCGCGCCATGAGGCGGATCAAGCTGCGCCCTGGCGCATCAGCGATGCGCCGGCCGAGTATATCGAGAAGATGTTAAATGCCATCGTTGGCATCGAAATTGCCCTCACGCGCATCACGGGCAAATGGAAGCTGGGGCAGAACCGCAGCATGCAAGACCAGGCCAGCATGGCGCATGGACTGTCGCTGGGGAAGCAAGCTAGTGCGGCGCGGGCGCTGGGTGCGCTGATCGCCGCCAACGTCACGCCAGCGCGCTGACGGCCGCCGACAACGTCAGGCACGATAGCGCCGTCGACACCAGAATGACGCGGCGCGCGGCGCGCCATGTTGGCCCCACAGCGCGCCGCCCACCTGCCGTCGCGCCTCAGGCCAGATGGCCTTCAGCCACCCAGCCACGGTTGGCCGGCGCGGCCTTCGGCTTGGGCGCGATGCCGCTGCTTTTCTCCGCATCGAGGATGATGCTGCGCATGCTGTCGCTGGCAGCCGGCCCTGGCGCGAACGCGTAATACTCATCATTGATGGGCAAGCCCGTCATCGCATCGACCAGCACGGGATCGGCAGCGAGGCCCGTGTCGCGGCTGGCGATGACGAGGCTGGCGCCTTCCGGCGCGAAGTTTTCATTACCCCAGGCAATAAAGGCTAGTAAGACAGGCTTGAAGGCGCGCCCGGACTTGGTCAGCACATAATCGTAGCGGGGCGGCTTGGCGCAATACAGGCGACGCGTCATCAAGCCGCCTTCCACCAGGTCAGCCAGGCGGCGCGTCAGGATAGTTGGCGCAATCTTGAGGCTTTTTTCAAATTCGTCGAAGCGTGTCTTGCCATAAAACGCTTCACGCAGGATGAGGATGCTCCACCATTCGCCCACCTTGCCCAGGCTGCGAGCGATCGGACAAGGCAAATTATTAAAGTTGGTATGTTTCATGACCATCTCCTCACATTAACTCAAGACAACAATCGAAAAATATCTCAGTTGCAACCCAAAAACTTGGCTAGGCCTAAAAGTAAACGGTGTCCGTGATAGTCGACTTGTCGCCGTCGGCGCAGGATGGGTGCGAGTGACACCCACGATCGTATTGACGTTCACGGCAATAGCCGCTACACCCTGACTTTGGCCGCAGTCGAGATTGGCCGTCGCAAGGGTGCAATTGGCGATGATTTTCAGGGCAGGGGCTATGGTCGCGGTGTTGCTGGCGTTCAAGTACACGGCTGCGTCGGCAGCGCCAGGCAAGAATGCCGTGCTGGCAAGCGCGACACTGGCGGCGGCGATACGGCGCAGGAAAATAACTCGCAACATGATACCTCCCGATGATGGAACATCATTCATGCGTCCCCTTGATATGCCGGGCGTCGAGGATCGTCACGGTGTTGCCGGCATTTTTTAAAGCACGCACACCAGAACAACACAATGTTCGCGCCGAGAGCCACGAACATCAGATCTTCAACTTTTTTGCTGCATTTACAAAACAGATTTTTTCATCATCGACGTTGCTTTAAGTCAATGGATGAATGAATTATTAGCGATCTGGGAAATCGCCGCTTCTGCTGGCGGAGAAAGCTCTTTTGAAACACGAGAAAAGCAGAAAAAAAAGAAAAAGCCGGGTACAATAAACAATAAATTGCTTTTTGGTTAAGTTATCCATGCCATGTCATTGACCAACGAAACCACCAAAAAAAACATCTTGATCGTGGACGATTCGGCGTTAGAGCAGCGCTTGCTAATGGAGCTGCTTAGAGAGCAGCCCTACCGTTTCAGCATCGCGTTCAACGGCTACCAGGGCTACCAGCTGGCATTGGCCACGCATCCCGATCTGATATTGCTCGATGTGCGCATGCCCGAGATGGATGGCTACACGGCATGTCGATTGCTCAAGGCCAACCCCGAAACGGAACAGATACCCGTGATCTTTCTCAGCGGTGCCGATAGCGCCAAGGAACGCATCACGGGCTTGCAGGTGGGCGGTGTCGACTACATTTCGAAGCCGTTCACGCCGGACGAACTGGTCGCGCGCATCCATATCCACTTGGGATTGATGCGTAAAAGCAACAGTACCTTGCCAGCCACGACGCTGACCCAAGACAGGCTGCAGCACCCCGACATGGTGTTCGTCAATGCGGTCAAACAGCTCATCGTCGACAACCTGGACAGCCTGCCCAAGCTGTCCGACATCGCCCGCAGCGTCGGCACGTACCGCGAAAAGCTGACCCACGTATTCCGCGAGCAAACGGGCATGACCGTGTTTGCCTTCATCCGCGAGGCGCGCATCGCCCGCGGCGTGGAGTTGCTACAGCAAACGGACATCGACGTGCAAGATATCGCCCTGCTGATCGGCTTTCACAACGCGGGCAACTTCGCCACCGCCTTTCGCGAACGCATGGGCGTCACGCCCAGCGCCTACCGCCAGCGCCTGCAGGAACAGACGCAGCGGCAGCGGCAGCAACAGGGTACTAGAACTTATAGTTCAACTTGAGCGATGCAAAGCGTCCACGCGGATCGGCCTGGGTAAAGTCAAAGCCGGTGGAAGCATAGTCCCAGGGCGCGCGTTTATTGGCCAGGTTTTGCACGATGAACGTGAGGTTCGCCTGCGGGGTCAGCTGCCAGCTGCTGGTCACGTCAAAGGTACTGAAGGCAGCCACCGATTCGTCGAGATGCTTCTGCTGCGCATAGCTGCCCACATGGTTCCAGGTCAGGGTCGACGACCATTTTCCCTGTTCCCAGGTGGCCGACGTAACGCCGCGCCATTTCGGGATGGAACCGAAGTAATTGCTACCGGCGCCATTGGTCAGTGGTGCGCCATCGGACAAGGGCTCGGCAAAGCGCAGCACACGGCTCAGTTGGCCAGCCAGGGTCAGCTTGCCCCAGTCCTGGTCGACAAAGCGCTGGCGCAGGTCGATATCGATACCCGACACTTCGCGCTGCCCCTGGTTGCGGAACTGACGATACAAGGTCGTGATGCGTCCGTCGGCACCGCGCGTGATCTTTTGCGGTGCCGTGTTTTCATTCGCGAGTATGGTGGTGGCGCTGGCCGTACCGATCACACCATCTTGCTTGATGCGGTAGTAATCGAGGCCGATGCTCGAGCTGCTGGTGGGTGAGACCACCACGCCCAGATTCAGGTTGTTCGAGCGCTCGGGGCGCAGGTTTGGATTGGCGATCGTCATGACCGTCACGCCGCGCGACTGCGTTGGCGTCAAGGGGTCGCGAGCATCGATCACGCTGGTGTAGCTGACGGCGGTGCTATCGGTGATTTCCGGCAGCGACGGGGCACGGAAAGCACGGGAAACGGTACCGCGCAACAACAACCATGGTGCCGCCTGATAACGGGCGCTGGCTTTGGGCGAAAACGCATTGCCAAAGTCGCTGTAATGGTCGGCGCGGCCGGCCACGTTGACGGACAAATCTTTCACCACCGGCACATTCAATTCGGCGAACAGGGCCGACACAGTGCGCGAGCCATTGATAATATTGAGTGCGGGGCGCAATTCCGTCCCCGACAGCACGGCCGTCGAGGTTTGCGAATCCATCTTCTCGCGACGCCACTGGACGCCAGCGGCAAACCCCAGCGGACCGGCGGGCAGGTGCCAGATATCCTTGGCCACCGAAAAGTCGAGCGTGTCGAGTGTCGATTCGGCCGGGCGCAGGGTCGACAGGCGCAGGCGCTGGCGCACCGCCTCGCTGTTTTGCGCTTGATCATAGAAATTGTAACTACCCTCGGCCAGTACTTTCTCGAATTCGTAGCGATTGACGAAGTTCTGCACCGTTTCCTCCAGCTTGCTACTGGAATGGGCAACGGCCGTATCCCAATCCCAGCCCGCCCAGGTACCCTTGGCACCGGCCAGCGCGCGGTAGAAGGTGACGCGGTCCTGCTTCAGGCGCGGCCCCAGGTCGAACAGGGTGGCCGTGAACGGCAAGGGCTTAATGCCCGGATTGTTCGGATGGCCCACCGGCAGCACCACGGCGATGGTATCGAGCAGCTTGGTGCTGTTGTTCCACACGCGCGTCGCGTTATTCACCGTCAGCGGCGCGCTGAAGGTTTGGTCGGCGCGCGAATAACTGTGCAGCAAGTCGACATACGCTTGCGTATCGGCGTTCAGCTTGAATGTGCCGCGCAACGCCGAGTGAATACGCTGGATGCCTGGAATCAGCGTTTTATACGGAGCCGGATTGTAGGCCAATACCTGGCCGTTGCGATCGGGATTGATGGCATTGTAGGGCACCAGTTGCAGCGGACCGCGCACGCCGCCCAGGGTCTGCGTGGGGTCGTTACCAGCGTAATTCGTGGCGATCCAGCCCAGGCTGCCGCGCTGCTGCTGGCGGTAATCGGCATCGCGCAGCCATGCTACGTCGCTTTGCTGCAGCTTGTCTCGCTGCTGGGCATCGGCCGAGAAGACCACGCTGTAGCCATCTTCCTCGAGCTTGCCGAAGCCCGTTTGCAGCGCCGCGCTCTTTTCATGCTGGCCCGTGCCTTGCGTCGAGCCGCCCCATTGCGCCGTGATGTCCGTGCCCGTGAATTGCTGGTACAGGATGATGTTAACCACGCCGGCCACGGCGTCGGAACCGTAGACGGACGAGGCGCCGTCCTTGAGCACTTCGATGCGCTGCACGGCCGCCATCGGCAAGCTATTGAGGTCAACAAAGGTTTGCTGCAAATCCTGCGCCGTGGCATAACTGGCCACGCGGCGGCCATTTACCAGGATCAGGGTATTTTGCTGGCCAATGCCGCGCAGCGACAGGCCCGAGGTGCCGGCCGAAAAGCTGCCCGTATATTGTTCATTGTAGCTATTGCCGCTGTTGGCGGAAATGGCGCGCAGCACATCGGCGACGCTGGTCTTGCCGCTGGCTTTCAATTCCTTGGCCGTGATGACCTGCACGGCGCTGGCGCCCTCCTTTTCGCTGACGCGGATATTCGATCCGGTGACGTTAACACGCAGCATGTCCTCTCCGGCGTGGGCGAGGACGGGGAAAGCGGGAAAGGCGGCGGCAATGGCAATACTGATGGCGAGTGGTTTAAACATGGTTTCCTCTTAGTGGGATTGCAGCCTTTTTTCGAAAAAAAGACCGAGCAAGGGCACGCGGACCGGTTGGGCCAGCGGGCAAACGACAACGGGATGGATGGATTGACTTACGCGATGCGTGGACGGGCACGCATCGGCATCGACTGGGCCATGCAGTGCATGGCCAGTTGGTGCCGGGCGGCGTAAAAACAGGCAAAAAGACTAAAACGCAACATAAAAAACACCGGTAAGCGGGGAAAGGCCACTATATCCCGGTGTCTTTATGGTGTGAACGAATTAAAAATTTATTGTATATACGATTTTGAATCTAAGGATTTAACATTTGGCAATATCAGGCATCGGCGATTGTCGCAGATGACGCCGTGGGCGCCGTGCGCGCCAGAGCCGCGCGGCGTGCCTGCATGCTCCACCCGTACCAGGAAATCAGGGCATTGACCCAGTAAGCCGCATACAGGACTGCCGTCAGGTGCAGGCCACGGCTGTAGTAGAGCGGCACGGCCACCGTGTTGACCAGCAGCCAGAAGGCCCAGGTTTCGATGCGCCGGTTCATCAGCAAGAATTGCGCGATGATGCTAAATACCAACACTGCAGAATCGATGAAGGGTGCATAGGCATTCGTAAAGCGGTGCAGCAGCATGCCGTAAATGACCACGGCGGCAATACCGGCCGGCACCACCCAGGCCAGGCTGCGCCAGCCCGTGCGCCTGATCGGCAAGGGCTGGCCACCGGCGCCGCGCCGCCATTGCAGCCAGCCGATGACGCAGGTGACGATGAAAAACAACTGCAGCATCACGTCGGCATACAGATTGACCTGGAAAAACAGCACAGCAAATAACACGCAGCCAGCAAAGCCAATCGACCAGGAATGAATATTATTGCGTCCGGCCAGAATGATGGAGGCGGTCATCAGTACATTGGCGGCGATCTCGAGCGGGGCAATCAAGCGGTCTTCCTTTGCGGGCAGTAGCGGTAGCGCACCACTATAGCCGATTACACCATACAGTATTCACGGCGCCGGGCGGCGGCACAGAAAATCGTTAAAAGCGTGCAAAAATCAAGTAAAAACACTGCTTTATCGGTCAAGTAGACCCTAAGCTCTTGACTTCCACGGGCATTCTGTCAAATTGAACATTAGTGTCACACCTTGGAAACACCTCTCGTATGCGCAAGCGCCATTTCTTATTTTTGTCAGTGCTCGGCATCTGCGCCCTGCCCGCCCTGGCCTGCCGCATGACGATGGCGCTCGAGCAATGGCCGCCCTACCTGTATCGCGATGCCCATGGCAAATATACTGGGCTGGACCTGGAATTGGTACAGGCTATTTTCAAAGAAGCGCGCTGCACCTTGGTAACGCTGCCGGAACTGCCCACGGTGCGGCGCCAGTTGCTGTTCCAGAAAGGCGAACTGGACATGCTGCCCGCCGCCTCCTACACATCGGAACGCCAAACATATGCGCGTTTCAGTGTGAGCTACCGCGACGAAACCGTGGGCATCTTCGGCAAGGCCGGCAGACCCGCCGTGCAGCATCCTGCCAGCAGCTTCGGCCAGCTGACGCGCGGCGCGTCCACCCTGCTGGCACCCAAGGTGGGCTGGTATGGGGCCGACTATGAAGCAGCCCGCATAGCACTGGAACAAGACGGCCGCCTGCATACTTTCGGCAGCTTCCACCAAGGCATCCTCATGCTCGACGCGGGCCGCGCCGAACTGCTACTGGGCGACGTGCTGGCCGTGCGCTATGAAGCACGCCAGCAAGGCGTGGCCCTGACCGCCCTGCCTTTCCTTGCCTTGCGCGCCCCCATTCACCTGATGCTCAATGCGCGCAACACTAGCGAGGCCGAGCTGGCGCGCCTGAACGCAGCCATCGTGCACCTGGAGCACCGCGGCGTACTGGCGGCGATACGCGCCCGCTATGAAACGCCATAGCGGCGATCAGCCCTCGATACTGACGACAATATTGTTACTTTGTCGCCTGCGCTTTTTCTTGTGCGATGCGCGCATCGAGCTTGGCTTCATTTTTGGCCGCGTAATTGCTGCACGCTTGCACATCGATGAAGGGATTCGGCGTGATGCCTTCCAGCAGTTGCGTCAGCTTGCGCTCGCCGTCGGAGTGGTCGGGGTGGGCCGAGATCAGGATATCGCACGGCAGCCTGGCAAAGTCCTGCATGACGCGGCGAAAGGCTGGCGTCAGGTCCGCATGGCGTTCATCGGCCAGGTAGTGAAAATCGTCGGCCGCCACCGGCGTGAGGCTGGCGCCAAACACCAGGTTCAAGCATTCCTTGCGCTGGGCATCCTCGCACGACACCCAGGTCCAGCTGGTGCTGCCCGGCGTATGGCCCGGCGTGTAGCGTGCCGTGATGCTCACCTCGCCCAAATGCAGGATTTCGCCATCGGCGATCTCGCGCACGTTCTCCACGGCGGGCATGGCGTCGATTTCGCCCGCTTGCGGATCCTCAGCGAGCACCGCGCCCGCGCGTAGCGCCTGCGCTCCCAGCGGGCTGGCGACGACTTGCGCGCCGCTGTCGCGGGCCAGCGCGGCAATGCCGCCCGAATGGTCGAAATGCGCTTCCGTATTGAGGATGAACTTGATGTCTTGCAGGCGAAAGCCCAGCTCGAGGATATGCTCCTTGATGGCGTCCACCGATTGCGGCAACGCGCCATCGATCAGAATCAGGCCATCGCGCGTATCGATCAACACCACGCTCAAGCCACCCACGCCCACGTAATAGGTGTCGCCATGGATGCGCGCCGGTTGCTGCGCGCGGTTCCACTGCGCCGCGTAAGGCGAGGCAATCGGCTGCGTCAGAGGGTCGATCGCGGGCGTGGCGGCATGCGTCGCCAACGGCAGCGCCATGGCGGCCAGCGCAAGGCTCAGCAAGGTCTTGGGGATGAAGAAAGGCGGCATGCGGCTCCAGGAGTAAGTATGAGGAAAGCGATGCCATAGGGTAACGTCGCCAGCGTAGCGCGGTCAAGCGGGCGGACGCAGCAACTTGCGCTACGATAGAGGCCGAATGATTGCCGCATCGTGTGCAATCGCTGCGGCGACAAACGGCCAGAAGGTACGCCGGGAAACGAGCGCTTTGACACCGGCTTCATCGTCGAACTCGCCCACACGGTTTAACTTTTTGAATAAGCCAGCTGCACCACGCCGCTGGGCAGCTGACGCGTTGCGTCCAGGCGCCAGTTGCTGCGCGGCAGCGCCGCATCGAACAGACGCACGCCCTTGCCCAGCACCACAGGCAGCATGGATAAGGTCAAGCTGTCGATGACGCTCTCGTGCAAGCCGGCGCGGATGACGGCGCCACCATCGAGATACACGTGGCGGCGGCCTTCCGCTGCCAAGCCGGCCAGCACCTGCGCCACGCAGCCTTCGCGGCGCTCTTCCCCATGGCGCGCCACGAAAGCGCGATGACTGAGCACCACCACGCGCTTGCCCGCATACGGCCAAGGTTCAAAGCCCAGCACGGCATCATATGTACTACGGCCGATCAGCAAGGTATCGACTTGCGCCATCAAGGCCGTATAGCCGGTGGCGTCAGGCGAGTCGGGCGCCAGCTCGGGCTGTGCGCGCTGTACCTGGAACTGATCAGCGCCACGCCCTATTTCGTGCGCCTGATGGCGCGCGCACTGGTAACGCAAGCCGATGTAGGCGAGCGCTTTTCTGCGCTATTCGAGTTGGCCCTGGAAGGCCTCGGCCTGGACAAGAAAACCCGGCTGCGCGGGCACGATACACTCGTCGATTTTCTGCACGGCTATACACTGGCGGGCATGGTCGCCGGAACATGCACCACGCAAGTGCGGCCTGCTCGCAGGCCGCACTAGGCGGTTATCAGGCCAGCAGCTTGAGCAGCGCCTGGGCAGCCGCTTCCGACGACGCAGGGTTCTGACCGGTGACCAGCAAACCATCGGTGACGGCGTACGGCTGCCAGTCAGCCAGCTTGGAGTAGACGCCACCGTTTTGCTTGAGCATGTCCTCGACCAGGAAAGGCACGATGGTGGTCAAACCCACGGCATCTTCCTCGGTATTGGTAAAGCCCGTCACCTGCTTGCCGCGCACCAGCGGCGTACCATCCAAGGCCTTCGCGTGGCGCAGCACGCCGGGCGCGTGGCAGACGGCGGCAACCGGCTTGCCAGCGGCGATCATTTGCTCGATCAGCGCGATCGAGTGCTGGTCTTCGGCCAGGTCCCACAGCGGGCCATGGCCACCCGGGTAGAACACGGCGTCGAAGTCGGCCGCCTTCACTTCGGACAGCTTGCCGGTGTTGGCCAGCACGGCTTGCGCAGCAGTATCGAGCTTGAAGCGGCGCGTGGCCTCTGTTTGCGAATCCGGCTCGTCGCTTTTCGGGTCCAGCGGCGGCTGGCCACCGTTGGGCGAAACCACGGTCAGCTTGGCGCCCGCTTCCTGCAAGGCATAGTAGGGCGCGGCAAATTCTTCCAGCCAGAAGCCGGTTTTCTTGCCGGTGTCACCGAGTTGATCGTGCGAGGTCAGTACCATCAGGATGTTCATGTTGTTTCCTTTTATGTCAGGGTTACAGTGCTGCTTCGAGGATACGGCGACTGCGCGCGAGGTCGATATCGCGATGTTCGCCAAGAGAGGTCATGCCATGTGCTTCCAGTTGCTGCAATACCGCTTCCACCGCTTCCTGGCCCAACTGGTAAGCGGACAAGCGGGTCGGGATACCCAGGCCCTCAAAGAAGGCGCGGGTGCGGGCGATGGCGGCGTCGATGCGCTCCTCTTCGCTACCGCTGGTGATATGCCACACGCGTTCTGCATACTGTAGCAATTTTCCGCGCTTGTGCTCGCGCTGCACGTCCAGCAGTGCCGGCAGCACCAAGGCCAGCGTGCGCGCATGGTCGATGTCGTACAGGGCCGTCAGTTCATGGCCGATCATGTGGGTAGCCCAGTCCTGCGGCACGCCGGCGCCGATCAAGCCATTCAGGGCCAGGGTGGCCGTCCACATCAGGTTGGCGCGGGTGGCGTAATCGTCGGGTACGGCGACTGCCTGCGGGGCAATCTCGACCAGCGTCTGCAGCAAGCCTTCGGCAAAGCGATCTTGCACCATCGCCTGCACCGGATAGGTCAGGTACTGTTCCGTGGTGTGGACAAAGGCGTCGACCAGGCCATTGGCCACTTGCGTGAGCGGCAAGGTGAACGTTTTGCTCGGGTCGAGCACGGAAAATTGCGGATACAGCAGCGGATTGCGAAAACTCAGCTTGTCATGCGTGGCTTTTTTCGTCACCACGCCGCCGCAATTCATTTCCGACCCCGTAGCCGGCAAGGTCAGCACCGTGCCAAACGGCAGGGCGCGCTGCACATTGGCACCGCCGCGCTCGGCGATTTCCCACGGCTCGCCGTCGTACAAGGCGGCGGCGGCGACGAACTTGGTGCCATCGATCACGGAGCCGCCACCGACGGCCAGCAGGAAGTCCAGCTTGTCGCCACGCACCTGCGCCACGGCGCGCATCAAGGTTTCATAGCTGGGATTGGGTTCAATACCACCAAACTCCTGCACACTGCGCTGGCCCAGCGCGGCCCGTACTTCGGCCAGGGTGCCGGTCTTTTCCGCGCTGGCGCCGCCGTACAGGATCAGCACGCGCGCATCGTGCGGCACCAGGGTGGACAATTTGGTGACAGTATCGGCACCGAACACGATACGGGTCGGGTTATGGAATTCAAAATTTCTCATGCTGCTGCTCCTTTATTATTAGACTGGTCGTCTATAGTGCAGTTCAAAAATACGCGAACAAGCATTATCCGCGCAGAGGGTGCCCGCTTAGTGATCGGGCGGCAGTTGCAGTATGGCCAAGGTCGCCTGCAAAGCCGTCTGCAAGGCGCTGGCGTCGCGCCGCAGCTTGGTCAGCATGGCCGCGCCCAGCCACAGCTGGTACAAGGTGGCGGCCATCTGCGCCGGATCGACAATCGCAGGCAGCGAACCATCCACCCTGCCCTGCGCCATGCACAGGGCCAGCCTGGCGATGATGCGGTGGGTGCCGTCGAGTAGCGCCACGCGCATCGGTTCAGACATGTCCGCCACTTCGCTGCTGAGCTTGACCACCAGGCAACGGCAGTCGCAGCCGCTGCCATCGAGACTCTCGCTGGTCCAGCTGGCCCAATACGCCATCAGCGACTGTGCCGCGCTCTGGCCCGGTTGGCCCAGCAGCACATCCATATCGGCCAGATAGCGGGTCACATAATCTTCCAGCATAGCCTCGCCAAACAATTCCTTGGACTTGAAGTAATGGTAGAAGGACCCCTTGGGCACATCGGCGGCCGACAAAATCTCGTTCAGCCCCACGCCGGCAAAGCCCTTGCGCGTGATGATGGCCTTGCCTTGGTCAATGATGTGCTGGCGCACGTCGGTGTATTCAGCTTTCATGCGATGATTGTAGCACAATTAGACCAGTCGTCTAGATTTAATTTAACCCAAAGAAAATGATGGGATCAGACCCTCAGGACCGCTGACGCAGAGGCTTGCCCTAACGGGCGCGGGGGGCGTGGCCCATCACACAAGTTGACATCTATACCGGTGCGGCCACTGGGCGCTTAGAGTTTACCGCGCACTGCGAAATGCCGTTGTTATTGACTTTCAGATCGCCGCGCAGCGTTGATTCGCGCTCGCGAGTAAGGAAAAATGACGCAGCCTGTTACGGACTGCGTCATTTGTGTCCAACTTTTTTAGTTATCGACATCTAGTACGAGCATGCACTGCTTGTGTTCGCAGGGATTTATCGCGACAGCGTCCTCAAAAATGCTGCGCGGGCCGCGACTGCCGTAGGCGTAAAGTCAGTGAAAATGCCGTCTACACCCGCTTGGAAGAACATCAGCATTTCGGCCACTGGGTCACCACGGAAGGCGCCAGCAAGATATTGTTTTTCGTTGCGAAACGTATAGACGTGTACAAAAAGACCGGCGCCGTGAGCGGCTGCAACCAAGCTTGTTGGTGTTGCCACAGTAGCAGATGAAAGTGAAGCGCTAGTCCTTTCTGCATCCTTAACTTTGACGGCGATCACGGCGGGCTTCCAGACGCCGATGCCGTCAGCGTAAGTCTTGATTGTAGCCAATCCCGCTGGCGTGAGCATGGCACTGTAATAGCGACCGTCACCGGCCACCGTCCAACTATAAGGGCGCCCCTCAACGAAACTATGAAAATCAGCCTGCGCATACAACACTTCGCCCGTCTTGTAGTCGACCCCGCTACCGTCTATCAACTGGACGGCCTTGGTGTGAAGACCAGCTGAACGCATATATTGGAGGCTCGCAGGGTCAAAACTCTGTATGTAGACGGGGGCGTTTTTTGTATTCAGACCATTGTCGTTAATTAACTTGATGATGGCATCTTCGAACGGATGGTTGCCGCTGCCGCAACCGTTGGCGACGGCTTGGGCATTGTTCCAATACGGATTTTTTGCCTCAGGGTAGAGCGAAATTGTCTTACCAGTAGCAGCACTTTTTTCCTTGGCGATGTCGATAATTTCCTGCATCGTTAAAATTGGATATTTGCCGTTCATCTCCGTAGGGCGTTGGTCCCCCGCATCGTAGGTCGTGCCACCTATCCATTGCTTCAGCTCGGCGACGGTGAAATCAGAAATAGACCAATCGCCTGTGTGATCCTCGCCATCGACGATCAATGACTTCAAGACAGATTTTTGTTTGTTGGGATCGCTTAGATCGCTCAAATACTGATCAGGGCCGCCATACATGGCAACCGCATATTTTACGGGCACGTATCTACCGGGGACAGTACGCTTGCGCGCGGCGACCTCGGTGTTGGTGAGTGCAACCTTAGCGATGTTGGTGTTGTCGCTCAGCCAGGGATTGTGGCGGGCGACCAGCACGCAGTCCTTGGAAAGATGAAGGTCCGCTTCGAGCGAATCTGCACCTGCGTCCGCCGCACCCTCATAGGAGGGCCGGGTTTCCTCCGGATAGAAGCCAGGCAGCCCGCGATGGCCGATGATCAGTGGTGCATTGCCATCAAGGGTCAGCAATGGAGATGACGCCTGACCGGCACTGGCTGGCTGCATGAATAAAGATAAAAGCATCATCAAGCCGAGACGATGCCGGTTTGAGAAAGAGTCGGTCATTTTTTGCATGGTGAGCCTTCGGTAAAAACAGAGGCAGTATCGCGCAGACGAGTGACTACTTCGTGACATGTCGCGCATGCGGGCTTGGCGACGACCCGTTCCAATAAATCGTTTTGGCCAGCGGGTCATTAGCTTGTCATATTCAATACCTACACTCCCGCTCTCATCTTGCTTCGTCTTTTACAGCAGCGCTGCTTTGCCGCTGGCAGTCTTTGTCTAACCTACAGGAATAAAAATGCCGATGTACTCCCGTTTGAAACCGCTGTCTTTTTTCGTCATGCAAGCATTGGCGTGCTACGCCCAAGCAGCAGAAGCTGTGAACGCGGGCGAAGCCAACGCGCTGATTACCGCGCCCCAAGTTGTCGAGGTGATGGGCCAGGGCCAGAGTCGCCAAGTTCAAAACATATCGCGTGCTGACCTTGCCAAGGCAATACCCGGCTCGAGCCCGCTAAAAGCACTCGAAAAATTGCCGGGCGTAAGTTTCCAATCGGCCGATCCGTTTGGCGCCTACGAATGGTCGACACGGATCAGCATCCGCGGCTTCAATCAGAATCAGCTTGGTTTCACATTGGATGGCATTCCGTTGGGCGATATGAGCTACGGGAATAACAACGGCCTGCACATCAGCCGCGCGATCTCGTCGGAGAATGTCGGTCGAGTCGCCGTGTCGCAAGGGGTGGGCGCGCTGGGTACGGCATCGACGAGCAACCTGGGTGGCACAGTCCAGTTTTTGACGCTGGACCCGGCACAAGAAATGGGCACCACGTTTGCCCAGACCATCGGCAGCGACCGCACATCGCGCACGTTTGTACGCGTGGACTCGGGTGAACTGGCAACGGGAACAAAATTTTATATCAGCGGCACACGCCAGCGCGCCGACAAGTGGAAGGGCTCCGGCGCGCAAGACCAGGACCAATTTAATTCGAAGTTCGTGCATGACTTTGGCGACAACACCATCAGCGGGTTCTTCAATTACTCTACGCGCACTGAAGTGGACTACCAGGATTTGTCGCTCGAAATGGCCAACCGTCTTGGCTATAACTGGGACAATTATGCCCCCGACTTTCAGCGCGCGGTCAATGCCGCAAAAGGTATATTTACCGGTAATGTGAACAGCCTGGATGATGCCTACTATCTAGGCGGCGGATTGCGCAAAGACAGCTTGGGCGGGCTGTCGCTGGACCTGCGACTGACACCTGCCACCAGCCTGAAGACCAGCATCTACCACCATGGCAATGAAGGGCAAGGGCATTGGTATACGCCATATAATGCGACGTCTGCGACGATGCCGATTTCAATTCGCACCACCGAATACTCGATCGGGCGTGACGGTGTGATCAGCAACCTGGCTTGGGAGTTCGGCAAGCATACCCTCAATGCCGGTTTCTGGGGCGAGCGCAGCTTGCACACCTTGACGCGTAATTTTTATGCGGTCAGCGGCCCGGAGGACACAAATCATTTCCTGTCAAATCCAACAAGCACAGGATTCAAGCAGGAATTTACGACCACGACCACGCAGTTTCATATCGAAGATACCGTGGTCTTGATGGATGACCGCTTGACCCTCAATGCGGGATTTAAAAGCCCCAAGGTAACGATTGATGCGATCAGTCTGGTCGGTACCCGTGCAGCCGGTTCGATCACTGCATCCAAAACCTTCCTCCCGCAAGCGGGCTTGCGCTATCAACTGAACAAGAACGACGAATTGTTTGCCTCGGCGGCGCAGAATATGCGCGCCTTCCAACCAGGCGTCAACGGTCCATTTTCACAATCTCAGACTGCCTTTAATCTGGGTACGCCCAACCTCAAGCCTGAGACATCAACGACGCTTGATCTCGGCATCCGCTTCAAGCGTGATGCCCTGCAGGGATCGCTTGCCGTCTACCACGCCGACTTCAATGACCGCCTGTTAAGTGTCGCAACTTGCGCCGGCATCGTTGGCTGCCCCAGTACCTTCGTCAATGTCGGCAAGGTTGCCACGAATGGGGTGGAGGCAATCGGAGTGTGGAAATTGTCACGCAACTTATCATGGTTCAATTCATTTACTTTCAATAACTCGAAGTACAAGTCGAACTATCTGGACAATGGCAAAACCATTGCTATCAGCGGCAAACAAGTCGTCGACGCCCCGCGCACGATGTTCGATACTGAGCTGACATATGACAACGCCACGTGGTTTACGCGGCTTGGCGCCAAACATACGGGCAAGCGCTATTACACCTATATGAATGACGGCGCTGTGCCGGCTTTCTGGGTCGGTACCTTGTCGGCAGGATACAAATTGCAAGCAATTGGCATGTTCAAGGAGATTTCACTGCAGCTCAATGTGAGTAACTTGTTCGACAAGCGATATTTCAGTACTGTTGGATCGAATGGTTTCAGCAATTCGGATCCGACCGGCACCAATCAAACGCTACTCACCGGTGCACCACGCCAGGCCTTCCTAACCATTTCCGGCAAGCTGTAAGTCGCCGGGTGCGCGCATTCGCATTCAGGACACTGAGAATTCCCGATGCGTTTGCGCGCTTCCTTTTGCGCGCAAACGCGCGTAACGCTGGATGACTCTTAAAAGGTAACTCGTGACGCACTCGCAATCGCACTCGCAATCGTGGCACATCGTTTTCGTCAGTTTTTTTGCTGTGCTTGGCTTGCCAGGTGCGCTGCATGCGGCACCTGTTGCCACCACGCCCATTGAGCACGTGATCGTGATCATCGGTGAAAACCGTACGTTTGACAATTTGTTCGGCACCTATTTGCCGCCCAAAGGACAGACAATTGATAATTTGCTGTCGAAGAAAATCGTCACGATTGATGGCTTGCCGGGTCTCAATTTTCGCGCCGCCGTGCAACGAAAAGGACTCAGCCGGGGCGCATACACCCCGACACCAGCGGCGGACGGTGAGTATACCTCGCTGCCGCAGCCGTATGCGACAGGTGCATTTGGTCAGCGTCACGACATCGCCGATCCACGTTTTCCGGCCGACTTGCCGAACGGGCCTTTTCAGATAACACGTCACGTCAGCTATGGAGCGCACACGGGCGATCCTACCCATCGTTTTTTTCAAATGTGGCAGCAAGTAAATGGTGGAAAAAACGATATGTTTGTCTGGGTTGCCGATAACACGGGACCCGGTGGCAGTAATCCTGTTCCTCTCTCCCCCGGCAAAACTTTTCAGGGCGGGGTTGCCATGGGCTACTACAACATGGCTAAGGGCGATGCCGCTTACTTCAAGCAGCTCGCCAAAGCGTACGCGATCAGCGACAATTATCACCAGCCGGTCATGGGCGGTACGGCGGCCAATTATCTTGCGCTGACTACCGCCGACGTATCGTATTACTCGGCGAAAGGCAGTCCAGCCACGCCTCCGGCCAAACAAATTGAAAATCCGGATGCCGCGCCGGGAACCAACAACTGGTATATCGAAGACGGTTATCGTGGCGGTACTTACGTGAAATGTGCGGATGTTACGCAGCCTGGCGTCGCCGGTATCCGCGATTTTCTCAGGCGCCTGCCATATCGGGCCTTTAACGACGGCAATTGTGCTGACGATACGTACTATATGGTCAATAACATGGACCCGGCATTCTCACCGCTCGGCGCAGCTTTACCGATTGATGAGGAAAAATTTTTGATGCCGCCATTGTCGATGCCGCATATTGGCGACGTCATGACAGCAGGCGGGGTGTCCTGGAAATGGTATAGCGGCGGACGCAACGACGGCATTCACACCGACAAGGAGTATTGCGGCATGTGCGACACGCCGACGTTCTTTACCTCGACCATGACCGGGCCGGATAAGGAAAAGCTCGTCGATTTGGGGCAGTTTTATGTCGATGTCAAGAATGAGGCAAGTTTCCCCGCAGTTTCGGTCATTGCGCCGTACGATAGCATCTCCGGCCACCCGGGCTACGCCGTGCAGCCAAGCTTTGAGCAGCTGGTGTCTGACGTGGTGGAGCGCGTTCGTTCCAACCCAGCACTGTGGAAAAACACGGTCATCTTTGTCACCTTTGATGAAGGAGGAGGCTATTACGACTCGGGCTATATTCAAGCGATCGACTTTTTTGGCGACGGTACCCGGGTGCCGCTGATCGCCGTGTCGCCATACGCGCGCAAAGGATACGTTGACCACACCTACTATGACCATGCATCGATTAGCAAGTTCATCGAACGCAATTGGACATTGCCACCGATCTCTGCACGCAGTCGCGACAATCTACCGAATCCGCTACACAGCGCCGACAGTCCGTACGTTCCCATGAATCGTCCCGCCATTGGTGACCTGATGAACTTGTTCGATTTTAGTAAGGGTGGACCTGCCAAGAATGCGGCCAAAGGGCGGGTTTCTATTCGCTGAGCTGTCGATGAAGGGCGCTGTCACCGCCCGTGCTTCCTCGCCGCTGACAGCGGTAGACGCCAGAGCGCCGATCTCGCTTGAGACGGCGCTCATGTCCATGAATAGCTCGAAGTGCTTAGTCCCGCCGCTGCCTTGGAACATGCACAATCGGCCCCACGAAACGTCAGGTGCAGTCAGTTTAGGCAAACTTCTTGAAATCCGGCTTCCTCTTTTCAAAGAAGGCCGTAAACGCTTCCTTCGCTTCGGCGCCACCCAGCATGGCGCTGAACAGTGTGTTTTCTTCCGCGATGGCTGTTTTCATCGGTTCCATGCGGCTCTGCTTCATCAGGCGCTTGGTGGCACGGATCGAGGCGGCGGGCAATGCCACCAGTTTGGCGGCCTGGCCTTGCGCAAACGTCATCAATTCGTACAGGGGCACGACCTTCGACACCAGACCCATTTCCAGCGCTTCGCTGGCCGGGAACGCTTCGCCCAGCATCAGCTTTTCCGCTGCGCGCGGGTAGCCTGCCAACTGCGTGAGCAGCAGGCTGGAGCCGAATTCCGGGCACAGGCCCAGCTGCGTGAACGGCATCGAGAAGCTGGCATTGTCGGCCGCGTAGACGAGGTCACAGTGCATCAGCAAAGTGGTGCCGATGCCGATGGCCGGGCCTGAGACGGCAGCGACCACGGGTTTGCTGCTGCCATACAAGGCGCGCATGAACTGGAACACGGGACGGTCATGATCGAGCGAGCCATCCTTCGGCCGCGCCGTCTTCATGAAGTCATCGAGGTCATTGCCAGCGGTGAAAATCTCGCGCTTGCCGCAGATCAGGATGGCACGCACGCCATCATCGGTCTCGGCCGCCACCAAAGCGTCGGCCAGGGTCTGGTACATGGCGCCGGTGATCGCATTCTTGCGTTCCAGGCGGTTGAATTCCAGGGTGAGGATGCCCTCGCTCTTGCTGCACAAAATATCCATGTCGTCTCCAAAAAGATAAAGGGCGCCGAGGTATCCCCAGCGCCCAAGCTTTGACCAATCTTATCTGGCCTCTTGCGTCACGACGCCTGTGTCATCAAACGCGCTCGAAGATGCCGGCGGCGCCCATGCCGGCGCCGACGCACATCGTGACCATGCCGTACTTCTGCTTGGTGCGCTGCAGTGCGTGGATCACGGTAGCGGCGCGGATGGCGCCCGTTGCGCCCAGCGGATGGCCCAGGGCGATCGCGCCGCCCATCGGGTTGACCTTCGATGGGTCCAGGCCCAGGTCGCCGATCACGGCCAAAGCCTGTGCGGCAAACGCTTCGTTCAGCTCGATCCAGTCCAGTTGGTCTTGCGTGATGCCGGCGGCGGCGCACGCTGCAGGGATCGCGAATTTCGGACCGATGCCCATGATTTCGGGCGGCACGCCGCGCACGGCGAACGAAGAGAATTTCGCCAGTGGGGTCAGGTTGTGTTCGCGCAGGATTTTTTCGCTGACGATCAACAACGCACCGGCGCCGTCGGACATCTGCGAGCTGTTGGCGGCCGTGACGGTGCCCTTGGCGGCAAATACGGGTTTGAGTTTGCCCAGCGACTCCATCGACGAATCGGCGCGCGCGCCTTCGTCGGTGTCGACGGTGCGGCGCGTCACATCAACTTGGCCGGTGGCCAGGTTCGGCGTGCGCGTGATGATTTCCACAGGCGTCGTTTCCGCCTTGAAGAAGCCCGCTTGCTGCGCGGCGATGGCGCGGCGGTGCGATTCAACGGAGAACGCATCCTGCTGTTCGCGCGACACTTTCCATTGCTGCGCCACTTTCTCGGCCGTCAGGCCCATGCCGTAAGCCATGCCGATGTTTTCATCGCTGAACATGTCCAGGTTCATCGATGGGTGGTGGCCCATCATCGGCACCATCGACATCGACTCGATGCCGCCAGCGATCATTACGTCGGCTTCGCCCACGCGGATGCGGTCAGCGGCCATGGCGATGGCCGTGATGCCGGACGCGCAGTAACGGTTAACGGTTACGCCACCCACGGTTTTCGGCAAACCGGCCAGCAGCACCGAGTTACGCGCAATATTGAAGCCCTGCTCCGCTTCCGGGAACGAACAGCCGATGATGGCGTCGGTGATCAGCGCTGGGTCGAGGCCAGGCGCTTGCGCCAGGGCCGATTGCAGCACGCGCACCAGCAGGTCGTCCGGGCGGGTGTTTCTGAACATGCCGCGCGGCGCCTTGCCGATCGGGGTGCGGGTTGCAGAGACGATATACGCGTCTTGAAGTTGTTTGCTCATTTTGTTCTTTCAAAGATGTTGAACGAAGTTCGTGTTCTGTCGAATGTCCGAAGTGGCGCTCTATCGCTTCTGCGACAAATACCAGTCCACCGTCACCTGCGCCGCCAGCGTGCCTTCGGAGTCGAAGATATCGACTTCCACGGGAAACGCCACCTTGCCATCCTGTGCCAGCTGCGCCTTCAATGCAGCCAGGTCGCCCGGTACCCGGCCTTCGGCGCGTGTCGCGCCTCGGGCCACCTTCTGGTACTGAATGCGCGACTCCTTGGCCACCGGGCGCAAACCCAGAATCAGCTCGGCGAAGCCGCCAGCCATGGCCGCGCCGGAAGCCGTTTCGGCCAGGGTGAACAAGGCGCCAGCATGCTGCGTTCCCAGGTGATTATTCAGTTTTGGATCTTCCGGCATCGACACCTTCGAGGTGCCAGCGCCGATGTTGTCGATGCTGACCCCCAGCAGCCGCACGAAGGGCAAGGTGTCCATCATCTGTTGTTTGATACGGTCATACACCATGCTTGGCCTCACGCGCAGTAATACTTTAAATACCAACGACAGGATCATCATCGACCTACGGTTTAGTTGCGTACCGGCTTACCGGTCTGCATCATGCCCATGATCCGTTCCTGGGTTTTCGGATGATTCAACAGCTCCAGGAATGCCTTGCGTTCCATATCCAGCAGCCACTGTTCGCTGACGAAACTGCCCTGGTCCACGTCGCCGCCCGATACGATCTCGGCGATCATTTCGCCGAGCTTGAAATCGTGCGCCGAAATGAAGCCGCCATCACGCATGTTGACCAGCTGCGCCTTGATGGTGCCCCAGCCGTAACGGCCCGTGACCTGGATCAGCGACGGCAGTTGCGCACGGAAGCCCGCGTCGAACATGGCGCGCGCTTCGACCTTGGCCACGTGCAGCAGCTCGTAGGCGTTGAACACGATCACGTCGTCTTCTTTCAGGTAGCCCATCTTCTTCGCTTCCAGTGCCGACTTCGACACGTTGGCGGTGGCCGCATTGGTGAAGCCGGTTTTCAGGAATTGCAGGATGTCGTTGCCCTTGGCTTCCTTGTAGGCGCGCTGCGCCGCTTCCTTCAAGCCGCCACCGGCAGGAATCAGGCCTACGCCCACTTCCACCAGGCCGATGTAGGACTCGATCGAGGCCACGCGCTTCGATGCATGCAGCGCCAATTCGCAACCGCCACCCAGCGCCAGGCCGGCCACTGCGGCGATCACCGGCACGTTCGCGTATTTCAGCGACATGAAAGTGTTCTGCAGTTCGGCGATGATAGGATCGACGGCTTTCACGCCGCCTTGCATGAACGCTGGCAGGGCCGATTGCAGGTCGGCGCCGGCCGAGAAGGCGCCGCCTTCGGCTGCGTCGGCGTGCCAGATCACCAGGCCCTTGAAGTTCTTTTCCGCTTCGGCCAGGGCCAGTTTCAAGCCATTGATGACACCTTCGCCGATGACGTGCATCTTGGTCTTGAACGAAATGATCAAGACGTCGTCGCCCGTATGCCAGACGCGCACGGATTCGTCTTCGAAGACGGTGGTGCCAAAGGTCTTGCCGTCGATGGCGCCGCTGCCCAATACTGGCGCGCGGAATTGCTGACGGTCGTACACGGCCAGCGACGAACGTGGCACGAAGCTGTTCGACACGGCCGAGTAGGAACCTTCCGGCGTATGCACGCCGCCTTTTTCAGCGACAGGACCTTCGAATACCCAGGCAGGCAAAGGTGCATTGCACAGCGCGTGGCCAGCGTCGATGTCTTCCTTGACCCAGTTGGCCACTTGCAGCCAGTTCGATGCCTGCCACGTTTCAAACGGACCGACGTTCCAGCCGAAGCCCCAGCGCATGGCGAAGTCGATATCGCGCGCATTGTCGGCCACGGTGTCGAGATGAATGGCGATGTAATGGAAAGCGTCGCGGAAGATCGCCCACAGGAACTGGCCTTGCGGATTGGTCGATTCGCGCAGCGCCTTCATCTTCTTGACCGGATCTTTTTCTTTCAGGATGCGGGCGATGATGTCGGCAGCCTTGGCGCCACCAGCCACGTATTCACCGGTGGCGAAATCGAGGCGTTGAATTTCTTTGCCGACTTTCTTGTAGAAGCCCGCGCCACTCTTCTGGCCCAGCGCGCCTTTTTCCACCAGCTTCGCCAGCACGGCCGGCGTCTTGTAGACGGCAGCGAACGGATCGTTCGGCAGGTAATCCTGCATGGTCTTGATGACATGACCCATGGTGTCCAGGCCGACCACGTCCGCCGTGCGGAAGGTGCCCGACTTGGCGCGGCCCAGCTTGGCGCCGGTCAGGTCATCGACGACGTCCACCGACAGGCCGAATTTTTCAGCTTCGTGCACGATGGCCAGGATGCCGAACACGCCAACGCGATTGGCGATGAAGTTCGGCGTATCCTTGGCGCGGACCACGCCCTTGCCCAGGGTGGTGGTCAGGAAGCCTTCCAGCTGGTCGGCAATCTCGGGCTTGGTGAACTCGGTCGGGATGATCTCGACCAGGTGCATATAGCGCGGCGGGTTGAAGAAGTGCACGCCGCAGTAGCGCGATTTCAGGTCGGCATCGAAGCCTTCAGCCAGCTTGGTGATCGACAGGCCCGAGGTGTTCGAGGCGAAGATTGCGTTCGGGCCGATGTGCGGCGCGACCTTTTGATACAGGTCGTGTTTCCAATCCATGCGCTCGGCGATGGCTTCGATGATCAAGTCGCAACCGGCCAACAGATCGAGGTTGTCTTCGTAGTTGGCTACCTGGATCAGCGCGGCGTCATCCTTGTTGCCCAGTGGCGCAGGCGAGAGTTTTTTCAGGTTCTCGATGGCGCGCAGCACGATGCCATTCTTTGGACCTTCCTTGGCCGGCAAGTCGAACAGCACGACCGGCACTTTCGCGTTGATGCAATGGGCGGCGATCTGCGCGCCCATCACGCCGGCGCCGAGGACGGCTACTTTTTTAACGATGAAATTAGTCATATTTTCCTCAAGTCTTAGAACAGGTCTGCGTCGAGTGCCATCAGGTTGGCCGAACCGGAACGCGCCTGACGAATCAGGGTTGCCGTCTCAGGCTGCAAGCGGGCGAAGTAGAAGCGTGCGGTAGCCAGTTTGGCGACATAGAACTTATCGCCTTGTGCCTCGGCAGCCGCTGTCTTTTCCAGGGCGATCTTGGCCATCTGCGCGAACAGGTAGCTATAGATCATGTGGCCGACGACGCGCAGATAAGGTACGCATGCAGCGCCCACTTCGTCCGGATTCTGGAACGCCTTCATGCCAATTTCCATGGTCAGCTTGGTGACTTTGTCGCCCAGGTCGCCCAGTGGGGTGACGAATTCGCTCATCGCTTCATCGGTGCCGTTGTCTTCCACGAAAGCCTTGATCTTTTCGCCGAACTTGCGCAACTTGGCGCCGTTGTCGCCCAGAATCTTGCGGCCCAGCAGGTCGAGCGACTGGATCGTGTTCGTGCCTTCGTAAATCATGTTGATGCGCGCGTCGCGCACGTACTGCTCCATGCCCCATTCCGAGATGTAGCCATGGCCACCGAACACTTGCATCGCCTCCGAGGTAGCGATCCAGGCATTGTCCGTGATGAAAGCCTTGACGACAGGCGTCAGCAGCGCCACTTCATCGGCAGCTTCCTTGCGCACGTCAGCGTCAGGGTGGTGCAGTTCGCGGTCGATCTGCAGCGCCACGTAGGAAGTGAAAGCGCGCGCGCCTTCGGCGTAGGCTTTGCCCGTCAACAGCATGCGGCGTACGTCAGGGTGCACGATGATGCGGTCAGCCGGCAGTTCCGGGTTCTTGATGCCGGACAGCGAACGCATTTGCGTGCGGTCCTTGGCGTAGATCAGCGCGTTCTGGTAGGCCACTTCGGTCAGGCCCAGCGACTGCATGCCGACGCCCAGACGGGCTGCGTTCATGAAGACGAACATGGCGTTAAGGCCCTTGTTCGGCTGGCCGATGATCCAGCCTTTCGCGCCGTCCAGGTTCATCTGGCAGGTCGAATTGCCGTGGATGCCCATTTTTTCTTCGATGACGCCGCAGGTGATCGGATTGCGCTCACCGATCTTGCCATCGGCGGTCGGCAGGAATTTCGGCACCAGGAACAGCGAGATGCCTTTCGAGCCTTCCGGCGCGTCCGGCACGCGGGCCAGCACCAGGTGTACGATGTTTTCCGCCATGTCGTGCTCGCCGGCCGAGATGAAGATCTTGTTGCCGGTGATGGTCCAGGAACCGTCTGCCTCAGGCAGCGCTTTCGAGCGCATCAGGCCCAGGTCGGTACCGCAGTGCGATTCGGTCAGGCACATGGTGCCGGTCCATTCGCCCGACACCAGTTTCGGCAGGTACACTTCCTTCTGATGGTCGGTGCCGTGTTCCTTCAGGCACTCGTAGGCACCGTGCGACAAGCCCGGGTACATCGACCAAGCCTGGTTCGACGAATTCAGCATTTCATAGAACGAATTGTTCAGCACCACTGGCAGGCCTTGGCCGCCGTATTGCGGATCGCAAGCCAATGCTGCCCAGCCGCCTTCGACGTACTGCTTGTAGGCTTCCTTGAAGCCCTTGGGCGTGGTGACGTTTTTTGTCACCGGATCGTGCTTGCAGCCTTCGCGGTCGCCGGAGTGGTTCAGCGGAAATAACACTTCCGAAGTGAACTTGCCGCCCTCTTCCAGCACCTGATTGATGATATCGGCGTCGACGTCGGCGTACGACGGCAGTTGTTTCAGTTCTTCTTCGACCTTCAAAAACTCATGCAGAACGAATTGCATATCCCGGATTGGCGCGACGTATTGACCCATTATTTTCTCCTGAAAGCGTTTAGCTAAAGTGTGATACTTGTGAACTGCGTGTGCGTTGCTGCGGATACAGCCTGACTGCTTATTTGCTTGTTACAGAATTCTGGTACGACGCCAGCAAGCGGACAAACCCTGCCTGCGCGCGTTCGATACTACCCGGCACGCGCAGAAAGCGCGCATCGTGATGCAGGGCCAGGATCAGGCCATACATCTCGTACACCAACTGCTGGGCGTCCGTGTCCACTTTCAGGTCGCCTGTGGAGATCGATTGCTCGACACTGCGCAGCAGCGCGCCCTGCCAAGCGCGCACCATCGCCACCAGCGAATCGCGGATGGGACCGGGGCGGTCGTCATACTCGACGGCGCCGCTGATATAGATGCAGCCGGAAGCGATTTCCACGCTGACCCGCTTGACCCAGCGCGCATACATCGATTGCAATCGCTGGATGCCGCGTGGTTCTTTCATGCTGGGGAAAAAGACTTCTTGCTCGAAACGATAGTGGTAAAGCTTCAGCACTTCCATCTGCAAGTCTTCGCGCGAGCCGAAGTGGGCAAACACGCCCGACTTGCTCATGTTCATTTTGTCCGCAAGCAGCCCAATGGTCAGGCCTTCCAGGCCGTCGCGGCTGGACAAGTCCAGCGCCACGTCGAGGATGGCGGCACGGGTCAGTTCGCCCTTGCGCATGAATTTGACTGAAGTATTCAAGAGGTCCGTTCTCAAAGTGATGTTGCCGGTTTGGCGGACTGAAGCGAGGGTAAAAAAGCACGCCTCGAAAAAATCCGAACGCTCGTACTATTATCCACTACCACGTAAAAGTCAAACGGGAACTTTAGAGCTGATATTCTATTGGTGCGCCGCAGCATTTTTTAGCTAAGTGTTTGTAGCGATTGCAGAAGAGCAAAAGCGGCGCGCGCCCTTGCTTTACAACAACAGACAGGCCTCAGGAAAGGTCGCCTGCCTTGCTCAGTTGACGGCGGTCGCGTTTGGTCGGTCGCCCTTTGATCGTGGTGCCTGGCTCGCGGAACAGCTTGCGCTCCTCGGCCAGCTGCTCGCGGCGGGCGATGCTGGCCGGTGTTTCTCCATACAGCAGGCGCGCCACGCTTGCCGCGCCGCGCTTGTCGGACAAGCCCAGCACGGCAACTTCCCACGTATCGTAGCCGTTGTCGATGGCCAGCTCGTCGCCCACGCGCAGGCTGCGCGCCGGCTTCACGCGTTCGCCGCCGGCTTTCACCTTGCCCGTGTCGACGGCCTCGCTGGCCAGCGAGCGCGTCTTGAAGAAACGCGCCGCCCACAGCCATTTGTCCAGTCTTACCGTTGTCATCTCGTTCATGCGTACTTGCCCACTGAAAAAATGCGCATCACCAGCCGGTAGGCGAGGAATGCGGCTTCGTAACCGATACGCCGGAAACGGCCGATGTGCTTGAAATCGTCCTGATGAATGACGATGCCGTCGGCCACGCCCTGCTCGATATGCCGGCGTAGGCTTTGCGCGAAAGCGACGTCCTTGATGACCACGTTCGCTTCCTGGTTCAGAAATAGGCTCAGCGCGTCAATATTGCTGGAACCGACCGTGGCCCAGTCATCGTCGACCACGGCCACCTTGGCATGCAGCTGCGTCTTGCGATATTCGACGATTTTCACCCCGGCAGCGAGCAGTTTCGGATAAAACGAGTGCGCCACGGCATCTTGCATGCGGAACTCGCCCACGCCGATCAACAGGACCACGTCCACGCCGCGCTGGGCGGCCTGGGCCAGGGCGTGGCGCAGCTTGTGTCCGGGTGCGAAATATGGATTGGCCAGCATCACGCTTTTGCGCGCCTGGCCCAGCGCCTGCAGGTAGGCGCGCTGGATGGTGCGACGGTTGCGCAAGTTATCGCGCACGACAAAGCCGGCCACCACAGGGTTGTTCGCCAGTTCATTGCTGACCACGCGCATCTTGCGATACAGCTTGATACGCCGTACCAGGTTCATCTTGCCCAGTCGCGCCCACTGCGCCTGCACCTCTTCATGGATGGCGGCCACCAACGGGCCTTGCACCTGCACGGCAAAGTCCCAGCGCGGCGCTTGCAGGCTGATGCTGTGGTCGTAGTCGCAAAACATGTCGTCATTGATATTGATGCCGCCTACCAGGGCGATCTCGCCATCGGCCACGCAAATCTTGCGGTGCGTGCGCGTGATGCCGCGCCGGAACCAGGGGTTGAAGATGCGGTGGTGCACGCCGGCCGCTTGCAGCTGTGCATGCATGGCATTCACGCGGCGATTGCCCGTGCCGAACCAGTCCGTGATCATGCACACCAGCACGCCGCGCGCGGCGGCCCGCTTGAGCGCATCGAGTACCAGGGTGCCGGTGCCGTCATCGGCGAAGATATACGTCTCGAAATACACTTCCGAGCGCGCGCCGTCGATGGCGGCGATCAATGCGGGAAAGTAATCGGTGCCGCAATACAGCAACCGGATGTCGTTGTGGGCGATGAAATTGACGGTGCGCATGCGAATAGTCTACGCGAGTTTCAAAGTTGCAACTATCGGCGCGTGGTCCGATAGTTTGGCCCACAAGGTGCCATGCATCACTTGCGCGCCTTCCACATGGAAACCGCGCACATAGATGCGATCCAGGCGGAACCACGGCAAGGCGGCGGGAAAGGTGCGCGCCGGCACGGGCACCGGAGTTTTCGTCTGGCGCCGCGCCAGGGTGCGCACCAGGTCGCCCAGGGCCGAGTTCGACGCGCGCTGGTCGAACACTTCCACTACCCCCAGCGCATTGCGCAGCTTGTCGCTGAGCGTATTGCGCCAGTCGTTGAAATCACCGGCGATGATGACCGGTTCGCCATCGGGCGCCGATGCCATGACGGCCTCAATCAGCGCCTGCGTCTGCCTTCCCCGTCCCGATTCGAACAGGCCCAGGTGCACGACATAACAGTGCACGTCGGCATGCGGCGTGTTGAGCACGCAATGCAGGATGCCGCGCTGCTCGTAAGCATGGTCGGACACATCGTGGTTGATGTGCGAGCCGATGGGAAACTTGCTCAGCAAGGCGTTGCCATGGTGGCCATGGTCGTACACGGCGTTCATGCCATAGGCGCTATGATGCTCGGCGCCAGCAAAAAATTCATGTTGCGACGCTTGCGGCCAATGCGCATGGCCGTTTTTCTCGGCGCCAAAGCGGGCCGCATTGCGATCATGCTTGCCCTGCACTTCTTGCAAAAAGGCGACATCCGCATCGAAGAGAGCGATCGCCTGCTTCAATGCATGTACTCTGGGCAAACCCCGCACGGAGGAGACACCCTTGTGAATATTATAAGTTGCTACGCGGATTTTCATGCCCTGATTCTACTCCCAGACGGGCCCCGTGCGGCAACGACTCAGGTGCGCGTGCGCACCTAATTCCTGGATTGGCTCGCCATCGGCGCCGCCAGGCTCAGGCAAACATGCGCGCCAGGCCGCTGGCGACGCTGACGCCGGCCGCCGCGATCCCGGCGGCCCACACTACCTTGACCAGCAACGGTGCGCCGCGCCAGGCCACGGTGCGCTTGCCCTTGGCAAAGGCGCCCGGATGTAGCAGCCAGCCGATCGCCATCAGCGGCAAGCCGACCGGCGGCGTGCGCTCGGGCGGCGTGTACAGACTGGCCGCCAGAATCACGACCAGGCACAGCGCCAGGCAGAATGTGCCGGCCAGTTTTTGTTGCAGCGAGAGATTAAACCAGTTCAACATGCCATGCTTTCTAGGGAAATCAGGTGGGGCGCGCCAGGCCCGTTATGGCCGGTAATTGCAAAATCGCTTCCGCGTTGGACGACGAGAAGCAGCGCTCGGCCGCCGCCAGGTAGGGCAGCCACGCGTATTGCAAGTGTTCGCGCGCACTGAGCGTGATGGCGATGTCGCGCGGCACCTGCACACTAAAGACATGCTCGGTGTTGTGCGTCACGCCGGGTGCATAGCGGTGGCGCCAGATGGGAAAAATCTCGTACACATTCGACAAGTTCCAGTCGCGCAGCACGATGTGCTGGCCATCGGCAATGATGCCGGTTTCCTCGCCCAATTCGCGCGCTGCCGTCAGCTGCAGCGGCTCATCGACGGCGTCGATGGAACCGGTTACCGATTGCCAGAAACCCGGTTGTCCGGCGCGCTCGATCAGCAAGACGTCCAGATTAGCCGTATGAATGACGACCAGCACGGAAACAGGAATTTTATCAGTCATATCAAGAATGAAAAAGGCGCCTCGTCAGCGCCTCTTGTTGCCCAGCATTATTAAACAGGGACCGCCGCAGCGGCCGCCTGATGCATTATGCTACTTTTGGCTCGGCGCCGCGCAAACGGATGTGCAGCTCGCGCAATTGCTTCTCGTCCACTTCCGACGGCGCTTGTGTCAGCAGACACTGGGCGCGCTGGGTTTTCGGGAAGGCGATGACGTCGCGGATGGAATCGGAACCCGTCATCATGGTCACGATACGATCCAGGCCAAACGCCAGGCCGCCATGCGGTGGCGCGCCGTATTGCAGGGCGTCAAGCAGGAAGCCGAACTTCAGCTGCGCTTCTTCGGCATCGATTTTCAATGCACGGAAGACCTTGCTCTGCACTTCTTCGCGATGGATACGGATCGAACCGCCACCCAGTTCCCAGCCGTTCAAGACCATATCGTACGCTTTGGCGATGCAGGCGCCGGGATTGGTTTCCAGCATGTCTTCATGGCCGTCTTTCGGCGCCGTGAACGGATGGTGGGTCGCCGTCCAGCGGTCCGCTTCTTCGTCGTGTTCGAACATCGGGAAGTCGACCACCCACAATGGCTTCCACACGTCCTCGAACAGGCCGGCTTTCTTGCCGAACTCGCTGTGACCGATTTTCACGCGCAGCGCGCCGATGGCGTCGTTGACAACTTTGGCCTTGTCCGCGCCGAAGAAGATCAGGTCGCCGTCTTGCGCGCCCGTCTGCTCGAGAATCGTGGCCAGCACGTCGGCAGGCAGGAACTTGACGATAGGCGACTGCAAGCCTTCAGGTCCCTTGGCTTTCTCGTTGACCTTGATGTAAGCCAGACCCTTGGCGCCGTAGATGGCGACAAATTGCGTGTAAGCGTCGATTTCCGAACGCGGCATGCTGCCGCCTTGCGGTACGCGCAGGGCCACCACGCGGCCGCCCTTCATGTTGGCGGCGCCGTTGAAGACCTTGAATTCGACCGTCTTCATGACTTCGGTCAAGTCCGTAAAGGCCAGCTTGACGCGCATGTCGGGCTTGTCGGAACCGTACAGGCCCATCGCTTCGGCGAAGTCCATCACCGGGAACGGGTTCGGCAAGTCGATGTTCAGGGTGTTCTTGAAAACGACGCGTATCATGTCTTCGAACAGGTCGCGGATCTCCTGTTCCGTCAGGAACGAGGTTTCGCAATCGATCTGCGTGAATTCAGGCTGGCGGTCAGCGCGCAAGTCTTCGTCGCGGAAGCACTTGGTGATCTGGTAGTAACGGTCAAAGTTAGCGACCATCAACAGTTGCTTGAACAACTGTGGCGATTGCGGCAAGGCGAAGAAGCTACCGGCGTTGACGCGCGACGGCACCAGATAATCGCGCGCGCCTTCTGGCGTGGACTTTGTCAGCATCGGCGTTTCGATGTCGATGAAGCCCAGCGCGTCGAGGTACTTGCGCACTTCCATCGTCACCTTGTAGCGCAGGCGCAGATTGTTCTGCATTTGCGGGCGGCGCAGGTCCAGCACGCGGTGCGTCAGACGCGTCGTTTCCGACAGGTTGTCGTCGTCGAGCTGGAACGGCACGGGCACGGAAGCGTTCAGCACTTCCAGTTCCGCGCAAACCACCTCGATCTTGCCCGATTTCAGGTTGTTGTTGATAGTGCCGTCGATGCGGCTGGTCACGACACCCGTCACGCGCAGGCAGAATTCGTTACGCACGGCTTCGGCGACCTTGAACATCTCCGCTTGTTCCGGGTTGCAGACGATTTGCACCAGGCCCTCACGGTCGCGCAAGTCGATGAAAATCAGGCTGCCGTGGTCGCGGCGGCGATGTACCCAGCCGCACAGGCTGACGGTTTGTCCCAGCATGGCTTCGGTGACGAGGCCGCAGTATTCAGTACGCATAGACATAAAATTCTCAGTTCAGGTTAGTGAGTGTTCAATCCGGCCACGTCCCTCATGGGACGCCTGCCTTTATTCTTTGGCTGCCGGGGCCGCTATAGCAACAACTTCCGCAGGCGCTACCACGCCCATCGAGACGATATATTTGAGCGCCGCATCGACGCTCATGTCGAGTTCAACCACGTCGCTGCGCTTCATCATCAGGAAAAATCCTGACGTCGGGTTGGGCGTAGTTGGCACATACACGCTGACATAGTCGCCCACCAGATGGTTCGCCGCATCGCCGCCCGGCACGCCGGTCAGGAAAGCGATGGTCCAGGAATTGTGGTGCGGATACGGCACCAGCACGGCCTTGCGGAAGGCATTGCCCGACGGGGAAAACAAGGTATCGGACACTTGCTTGACGCTGGAATACAGGGAATTGACGATGGGTATGCGTTGCAGCAATTTTTCCCATATTTTCACCACGTAATTGCCGACCAGGTTATTCGTCAGCAAACCGGTGAAGAAAACGATGAGTACCGTCAATACCGTCCCCAGGCCGGGAATGGAGCTCAGGGCCGGAACTTTGTGGCCGAACCAGACGCTGGGCTGTGTACTGCCGGGCACCAGCAACAGCGACTGATCCATCGTGCTGATGACCAGATTCAAGACCCAAGCAGTAATGGCCAGGGGCACCAAAATCAGTAAGCCGGTAATAAAATATTTACGCATCAATTTCTCGGTAATGGATCGTATCGGCGCGCTGCGCCTTTCAGTCCGCTTTCGCCGCAGCCGCAGCCGCAGGGGTCGCAGGCGCAGTGGCGGGAGCGCTCTCGGCCGCTGGAGCGGGCTTGGTGCTATCGGCCGGGCCCGTCGGTATCGCCGTGGTGGGCGCCGCGCCGCCGCGGAAATCGGTCGCGTACCAGCCAGTGCCCTTCAATTGGAAACCGGCGGCCGTCAATTGTTTCTTGAAACTGGGCTTGCCGCACGACAGGCACACCGTCAATACAGGATCGGAGATCTTTTGCAAGACATCCTTGGCAAAACCACACTCGTCACAACGGTAAGCGTAAATCGGCATCTCTACTCCGAGAAAATCATCAAAAACCCTGAATTATAAAGCTTTTCCGCCATTCCCAGCGGAAAATGCCAGCTCGCTCAGCCTGCCAACTCAGTGCGCCCGGCGACGCCAGCTCATCCAGCGCTCCTTGCCGGCAAAGACGGCGATGGAATCGTCCACGGCCTCATCGGCCAGGCAGTCGAAATGCGGTGCCAGCAAGGCCTGCAATCGCTCACGCGACATGCCAAACGGCGGCCCCTTGGCATTATCGTCAAAGAAAAAGTAACCGACCAGCATGGCGCCTGGTGCCAGCAACTGCGCCCAGCGGGCCGCCACCTGCGGCCACATGGCACGCGGCATCGCACACAGAAAGGCCCGCTCATAGATGAGGTCCAGCGGCGCAACAGCTTGCCAAGTGAAGAAATCGGCCTCGACCACGTGCCCTGCCCGCTCGCCTAACTGGCCGCGCGCGGCGGCCACGGCGGCCGGTGAAAAGTCGATGGCCGTGGCATCCCAGCCGTGATCGAGCATGCAAACCAGTTCATGGGCGCAACCACAGCCGGGAATCAGGCAGCGCAGCGGCGCCGGGCTAGCGGCAACGAGGCTGCGCAAACGCGACGGCGCGCCACC
Organism: Janthinobacterium paucivorans; assembly: GCF_051380805.1. NCBI lineage: Bacteria > Pseudomonadati > Pseudomonadota > Betaproteobacteria > Burkholderiales > Oxalobacteraceae > Janthinobacterium > Janthinobacterium paucivorans. Next base: position 264,720 of record NZ_JBNYXR010000003.1, on the reverse strand, counting down.
GCGGTCCCAGGGCATGAATTGCTTCTCGAAACGCTCGTCCCAAAAGGCGGGCGACAGCGGGTCGCGGGTTTGAAAGTCAGCCATTGCCTACGTCCTCAGTGCGTTAAAACGGTAGTTGATGCCAGCGCATGAACACTTGCAAGCCCAGCGCGCCAAGGGCAAAAGCGCCCACGAAGTAGACGATAAAGCTCAGCAATCGATTCGTCTGGCGTTGCTCCGCCAGCAAGGTTTTCATCAATTCCACGTCGTTTTCGCGCGGCACGCCATGCACCGTCAAGGCCTGGTGCAGCAAACGCGGCAGTTGCGGGAAGATGTGCGCATAACGGGGCGCCTCGGCGCGCAGACGCTCCATGAAGCCTTGCGGCCCCACCTGGTTGCTCATCCATTTTTCCAGATACGGCTTGGCGGTTTGCCACAGGTCCAGTTCCGGGTCCAGCTGGCGCCCCAAGCCTTCGATATTGAGCAGGGTTTTTTGCAACAGCACCAGTTGCGGCTGCACTTCCACGTTAAAGCGGCGCGAAGTCTGGAACAGGCGCAGCAAGACTTGACCAAAAGAAATATCTTTCAGCGGGCGATCGAAGATCGGTTCGCAGCAGGCGCGTACGGCCGCTTCCAGTTCATCGACGCGCGTGTCTTTCGGCGCCCAGCCCGATTCGATGTGCGCCTCTGCCACCCGCTTATAGTCGCGGCGGAAGAAGGCGAGGAAGTTTTGCGACAGATAATCCTTGTCGTAGTCATTCAAGGTTCCCACGATACCGAAGTCGAGGGCGATGTAGCGGCCAAACGATTCGGGCGCGATTGACACGAGAATATTACCCGGGTGCATATCTGCATGGAAAAAGCCGTCGCGGAACACTTGCGTGAAGAAAATCTCCACGCCATCGCTGGAAAGCTTGCGCAAATCCACACCGGCCTCCACCAGGCGGTCGATCTGCGACACGGGAATGCCTACCATGCGCTCCATCACGATAACGCTGCTGGAGCAATAATCCCAGTGCATTTCCGGCACCAGCAGCAAGTTCGAATTGGCAAAGTTGCGGCGCAACTGACTGGCATTGGCCGCCTCGCGCATCAGGTCCAGCTCGTCGTGCAGGTATTTGTCGAACTCGCCCACCACTTCGCGCGGCTTGAGGCGCTTGCTGTCGGCCCACAGGCGGCTGGTCCAATCGGCGGCGATATGCATCAGGGCCACGTCTTCGTCGATCAGCTTTTTCATGCCTGGACGCAAGACTTTCACGGCCACTTCGCGCCCGTCTTTCAAGGTGGCGAAGTGTACCTGGGCAATGGAGGCGGACGCCACCGGCTCGCGCTCGAAGCTGGCAAACAACTGCTCCGGGTGCGCGCCCAAAGACTTGACGATTTGCGCGATGGCCAGGTCGGAATCGAACGGTGGCACGCGGTCTTGCAGCCGCGCCAGTTCTTCGGCGATGTCGGGCGGCATCAGGTCGCGCCGGGTCGACAGCACCTGGCCGAATTTAACAAAAATGGGACCCAGCTCTTCCAGCGCCAAACGCAGGCGCACACCGCGTGGCGACGACAGGTCGCGCCAGAAAATCAGGGTGTCGATCAATTTGGCGGTGCGTGGCACTTTCAGACCAGAAATCGCTATCTCATCGAGGCCGTACTTGATGGAAACACGGATAATTTTAATCAGGCGCAGGAATTTCAATATCATGTAGGCAAATCCGGTGAGGAAGACTGCGGCTGGAGGGCGGCGGCCGCCTTTTCCAGACGGGCAAGGCGCTTGGCCAGGCGTTCGACGTCATCGCGCATGCGCGTCACGCCAGCCGAATACTCTTGCAAGGTAGAAGGACGGATCAGCATCGGCTGTTCGTCGAGAAAATATTCGGCCACGTTTTCCGCCAGCTTTTGCTGGCCCGTGCGCACAAAAGCGGCAACATCTTTCACACCGGAAACAAGCCGCGTGGCCAGCATGGGCCCTATCACCTTTTCCAGGTCGTGCTCGGCATCCCAGCGCAAGCCCTTGCTCAATTGCGAGATCGCATTGGCAAACTCGGCATCGCCTTCGATCTTCACATACGAAAATGCCCGTTCGCGGTTTTGCAGTATCAAGGGCACATCGGACAATTTGACGCCGATGGTGACATTGGCCTGTATCTCGGCCGTCGTGGGCGCCGCTTCCAGCATGCCGGCGCTGTCGACGCGCATGCGCAGGGCCACGGCGCCCGTATCGATGCAAGCCACCTTACCGGCGTGCAGCGCCAACTGCTGGCGCGCCCACGGTTCCTGCGCCAGCAAATGATTGATGGTCGCGATGACGGGCGTCATCAGGGAGAGATCGGAAAGTAGTGTCATCTGTGCCATCGGTGCCATCGGTGCCATCTATATACTGCGCGCTGCGCGCGCCCCCCTAAAAAGAAAAAACCGCCCGGAAAACAACGTGGGCGGTTTCGATCTTACCAGTTCATCAGGCAATAGCTGCTATGCATCATGCATGCACAGGAACTTAAACCACGATTGAGCAAGTTTTGACCATTAGTTCAATTGCTGTATGCCAGCCAATACCCAACCGCTATTGCCGCTGACGGGTTTCGACATATTCCATACTTCCGCGAACGGCTCGGCTGCGGCGCCCGGCGCCGAACGGATCTGGCCCGTAAATTTCACGCTGGCCAAGTAATCGTTGGCACTCGTCTCGATCCCCATCAGCTCGGCATCGATGGTAACGACATCGGTAAAGTCTGCCTGCGCACCCCGTTCCTGGATTTGCATGCGTAATTCCGCATACACTTCCGGCGACGTGAATTCACGGATATCGTTGACGTCCGCCTTATCCCAGGCCGCTTGCAGGCGAATGAAATTACTTTTCGCGTGGCGCAGGAAGGCGTCCTTGTCGAAGTCGCTTGGCACGCCCCATGGCGCAGCAAGCGGCGCCGAGACCGGGACCGGGACCGGCGCCGGCTTATCCAGGCCGACGCCGGACGAAACGGGCTGCAGCGGCGGCAGCGGCGCAATGGCCGAACCGATATCGGGCACGTTGCCGGCCGGTGCCGGCTGGTTGCCGCCAAAGCCCGCGAACGGCGTATTGCCGCTGGCATTGCCGTCACGCTTGCCGCGCACCATGCGGTAGATGAAGAAGGCTGCCCCAGCCAGCAAGGCCACCATCAGCAGCGTGCCGAGCATGCTGGCCATGGCGCCGCCCAGGCCGAAGTGCGACAGCAGCGCACCCAGCCCCAGGCCCAACAAGGCACCGCCCAGCAAGCCTTTCCAACGGCTCGGTGGCTTGGCGGCGGGTGCCGCTGCCGGTGCCGGCGCTGGTGCAGCTTGCGCCTGGCGTGGCGCGGCAGCCGGGGTCGGGGCCGGAGCCTGGCGGCCCACGTTTTGCGACTGACGACCTATCGAACGGCCACCACCCATCGGACGAGCCAGCGCTTCACCCAGCATGGATAGCGTGGTCGCGGCCAGCATCATGCCAACCATAAATTTCTTCAATTTCATTCCATCTCCTAAATTCACCGGCAACACGAAGTTAGCTCTTGCATTACATCTTGATGCCGGTATGCAAAGCGGCAATGCCTGCCGTCAAATTGTAGTACTGCACGCGCTCCAGGCCCGCCGTTTCCATCATGGTCTTCAGCGTTTCCTGGTCCGGGTGCATGCGGATCGACTCTGCCAGGTAGCGATAGCTTTCCGCATCGCCGGCGATTTTCTGTCCAAACCATGGCAAGACCGAGAACGAATACAGGTCATACGGTTTTTGCAGCGGCGCGGCCACCTTGGAAAACTCCAGCACCAGCAGCTTGCCGCCCGGTTTCAGCACGCGGCGCATTTCAGCCAGCGCCACATCCTTGTGCGTCATGTTGCGCAGCCCGAAGGCCACGCTGACACGGTCAAAATAGTTATCGGGGAAAGGCAGTTTTTCCGCATCACACAACAAGGTGGGGGTGAGCAAGCCGCGATTCAAGAGGCGGTCGCGGCCCACGCGCAACATCGATTCATTGATATCGGTCAACCAGACTTCGCCCGTGGGGCCGGCCTGCCTGGCAAACGCCTTCGACAGGTCACCTGTGCCGCCGGCAATATCGAGCACCTTGAAGCCGGGGCGCACGCCCGCGTTGGCAATGGTAAACGTCTTCCACAGACGGTGCAGACCGCCCGACATCAAGTCGTTCATCACGTCGTATTTGGCAGCGACGGAATGGAACACCTTGGCGACTTCGCGCACTTTGTCGTCTTCTGCAACTGTTTTGTATCCGAAATGGGTCGTATTGGTCATGGTAGCCAGTCTGTTTGAACTTGCGTGCATTATACAAGCGGCAGGCGCATTTTCCCCTGACGCCGGAGAAGGTATTGCCTTTCGACTGCATTCAACGCCAGCATTGCCGCCCGCGTATACGCGGCCAGCGCCAGCGCACGATGACAGCAGCCACACAGCAGGCGCAGCAGGATCAGGTCAGGCTCAGACGCTCCGCGCCTGCCTGCAAGGAAAGCCGCGGTGGCAATCCGACCACACTAGCGCATGATTTCTACTTAATGCTTGTGGCCGCAGCTCGGACCGTGGACGTGGCCGGAAGACTGCTTGATCGTCATGTCGGCCTTGGCATCGCGGCCGCTGTCGCCCGGGTAGCCGGCTGCCGTCAACTGGTCCAGGTAAGCTTGCCACAAGGTAGCCTTTTCCGCGCCCAGCTTGTACAAATAGGCCCAGGTGTACAGGCCGGAATTGTGGCCATCGCTGAAGGTTGGCTGCACGGCGTAGTTGCCGACCGGTTCCAGGCCCGTGATGCCCACCAGGCGCTTTCCTAACTGCAAGGTTTCCTGGCCCTTGCCATGGCCCTGCACTTCGGCCGATGGCGAATACACGCGCAGGTATTCGAACGGCAGCGTGAATGTGCTGCCGTCGTCAAAAGCTACGTCGAGCACGCGCGACTGGTTGTGCACGGTCAAGCCCGTCGGTTGGGGTGTTGCTGTTTTTTCAGTCATGACAATACTTTATGCGGATAAACGTTGAATGATGGCGGCGTACAGTGCCGGCAACCGGGCGCGGCGCGCGGCCAGCACCTCGGGCGCCGTCTCGCGCTGGATCACCGCCCAGCTGGGATGAGGGAAATGCGCATCGTCGCGATAACGGGGAATCACGTGCCAGTGTACATGCGGCGTCATGTTGCCGAAACTGGCCACATTGACCTTTTCCGGCTGCATCACTTCACGCACGGCCAGCTCGACTTGCCACACGGCTTGCATGACATCATGGCGCTCGCCTGGCGTCAAATCCGTCATTTCCTTCACGTGTTGGTGCCAGATCACGCGGCAAAAGCCCGGATATGCAGGCTCATCGACGGCCACCACGGACAAGCATTCGCTACGCCACAGCAAGGTCTCCAAACCCTGCCCGTTGGCGTAGCCGTCCAGCAAGTTACACAGATCGCAACTGATGGACATCACACGAGCACCCGTTCGATGCCGCCGTCGTTGGCGCGTTTGACGTAATCGGGCATCCAGTTCTCTCCCAGCAAGTGCTTGGCGAGCTCGACGACGATGTAGTCGGCCGTCGTGCCCGAATCATCATTGTAGCGCGACAGGCCTTGCAGGCACGACGGGCAGCTGGTGAGGATTTTCACATCACCGGTGAAACCATCGCCGCGCAGCTTGTCGGCACCCTTGAGCATCTCTTCTTCCTTGCGGAAACGCACTTGCGTGGAAATATCGGGACGCGTGACGGCAAGGGAACCCGATTCGCCGCAGCAACGCTCATTCTTCTCGATCTTCACGTTGTCTACCGTGCTGATCAGGGAATTGATGGTCTTGCCCGATTCCTGCAACTTCATCGGATTGTGGCAAGGCTCGTGATACATATAGCGCGTGCCGTTGACGCCTTCGAGCTTGACGTTTTTCTCCAGCAAATACTCATGGATATCCATGATGCGGCAGCCAGGGAAAATCTTTTCAAATTGATACGTCGCCAGCTGGTCATAGCAAGTGCCGCACGAGACGAGTACCGTCTTGATATCGAGGTAATTGAGCGTATTGGCCATGCGGTGGAACAAGACGCGGTTGTCCGTCATCATCTTCTCGGCCTTGTCGAACTCACCAGCACCGCGCTGCGGATAACCGCAGCACAGGTAGCCAGGTGGCAAGACCGTCTGCACGCCCACTTCCCACAGCATCGCCTGCGTCGCCAGGCCCACTTGCGAAAACAATCGCTCCGAACCGCAACCGGGGAAGTAAAACACGGCTTCGGTATCGGCCGTGGTGGTCTTCGGATTGCGGATGATAGGAATGACTTTATCGTCCTCGATGTCGAGCAGCGCGCGCGCCGTCTTCTTCGGCAGGTTGCCCGGCATCTTTTTGTTAATGAAGTGGATCACCTGTGCCTTGACGGCCGGCTTGCCCGTCGATGGCGGCGGCGCCTTGGTTTGCTTCTTGGCAAATTTCTTCAACAAATCGTGGCCCAGGCGCTGTGCCTTGTAACCCCAGCCAATCATGACCTTGCGCGTGGCATTGATAGTCACGGGATCGGTGGCGTTGAGGAACAGCATCGTCGCCTTGGTGCCCGGATTGAAGCTCTTCTTGTCCATCTTGCGCAGCAAGTTGCGCATGTTCATCGACACCTCACCGAAGTCGATGTTCACGGGGCAAGGCGTCACGCATTTATGGCAGACCGTACAGTGATCGGCCACGTCTTCAAACTCTTCCCAATGCTTGATGGAAATACCGCGCCGTGTCTGCTCTTCGTACAGGAAGGCTTCGATCAGCGATGAGGTCGCCAGAATTTTATCGCGCGGCGAATACAGCAAGTTGGCGCGCGGCACGTGAGTCGCGCACACGGGTTTGCACTTGCCACAGCGCAAGCAATCCTTGACGCTATCGGCAATGGCGCCGATATCGCTTTGCTGCATGATCAGCGACTCGTGGCCCATCAGGCCGAACGATGGCGTGTAAGCATTGCGCAAATCGGCGCCCATGCCTGGCAAGTTCAGCAATTTGCCTTTGTTAAAACGGCCCTCCGGATCGATGCGCTGCTTGTAGCTGCGGAATTCACCGATTTCTTCTTCCGTCAAAAATTCCAGCTTGGTGATACCGATACCGTGTTCGCCGGAAATGACGCCATTGAGCGAGCGGGCCAAAATCATGATGCGGCCGACGGCTTCGTGGGCATCTTGCAGCATTTCGTAATTATCCGAGTTGACGGGTAAATTCGTGTGCACGTTGCCGTCACCCGCATGCATGTGCAGCGCGACAAACACGCGCGAACGCAAGATGCGCGCATGAATCGCAGTCACCTCGTCAAGGATCAGCTTGAAGGCGGCGCCGTTGAAGATCTGGCGCAACTGGGCACGAATTTCTTGCTTCCAGGTAATGCGCACGGTGCGGTCCTGCACCACGTCAAACAGGCTGGCGCCCGGCTGCGTTTCCAGGCGCGCCTCGAACACGGGCAGCAAGCGCTCCAGGCCCAGTTCGGCCAGCTCGCCCTTCACGTCCACCAGCGGACGATCCAGCTGGGCCAGCAGATAGGTCCAGCGGCTGGTCACTTGGGCCAGCAACTGCCGTGCCTGCTCAGCGCGGTCGCCCAGCATTTCAGCATCGTCGATCCGCTCATCGGACGCATCGTCGCTCTTGCCAACTGGCAAATTACCCTTGGCAAAGAACTCGCTCAGGGCATCGGCCAGTTGCAACTTGTTCTTGATCGACAGTTCGATATTGATGCGTTCGATGCCATCCGTGTATTCGCCCATGCGATTGAGCGGAATCACGACGTCTTCATTAATCTTGAACGCGTTGGTGTGTTTGGCAATCGCCGCTGTGCGGGCGCGATCTAACCAGAATTTTTTGCGCGCTTCCGGACTGACAGCGACAAAGCCTTCGCCCACGCGGGTGTTGGCGATGCGCACCACTTCCGACGCCGCTTGTGCGACAGCATTTTCATCATCGCCGACGATGTCGCCAAACAGGGCCATCTTCGGCAGCACGCCCCGCTTCGACTTGGTGGCGTAGCCGACGGCGCGCAGATAGCGCTCGTCCAGGTGTTCCAGGCCCGCCAGGCGAATGCTCGTGTATTGCTCGCCCTTGGCCGGCAAGCCATCGAGGTAATCCTTGATTTCCACGATCGACGGGATCGCGTCGCGCGCCTGGCCGAAGAATTCCAGGCAGACGGTACGGGCGAATTTCGGCATTTTATGCAAAATCCAGCGCGCCGACGTGATCAGGCCATCGCAGCCTTCTTTCTGGATGCCCGGCAAGCCAGAGAGGAATTTGTCCGTCACGTCCTTGCCCAGGCCCTCTTTACGGAACTTGCGGCCAGGAATTTCCAGGATTTCCGTCTTGAACGGCGCGTTTGGCTTGGCCGCGTCGCGCGTGCTCGGATGACGCCATTCCAGCTGAAAGCGTGCGAGGGCGATATCGTGGATCTTGCCCAAGTTATGCTCGAGACGCGTGACCTCGAGCCAGTCGCCGTTCGGGTCGACCATGCGCCACGAAGCCAGGTTGTCCAGCGCCGTGCCCCACAGCACGGCTTTCTTGCCGCCCGCATTCATGGCGACGTTGCCGCCGATGCAAGAAGCATGCGCCGAGGTCGGATCGACGGCAAACACGAAACCGGCTTTTTCCGCCGCTTCCGAGACCTTGTTCGTGATCACGCCCGCGCCCGAATTGATGGTCGCGTAGGCATGCGTCAGGCCCGGCAAGACCGTCATTTCCACGGCGCCCAGGGTGATCAGCTTTTCCGTGTTGATGACGGCCGACATTGGCGTCAGGGGAATCGCGCCGCCCGTGTAGCCGGTGCCGCCGCCGCGCGGGATGATGGTCAGCCCCAGCTCGATGCAGCCCTTGACCAGACCGGCCATTTCCTCTTCCGTGTCGGGCGTCAGCACGACGAAGGGGTATTCCACGCGCCAGTCGGTGGCATCCGTCACGTGCGACACGCGCGTCATGCCGTCGAAGCGCACATTGTGTTTTTCCGTGTAGCGGCCAAGTACCTTGACCGTGCGTTTGCGCAAGTCATAGGTGGTGCGAAATTCGTCGCCAAAGTCAGCCACGGCCTTGCTGGCCGCCTTCAACAGCAATTCCACATTGGCGCTGCGCGCCTTGGCCATTGCCGGCGTTTCGCCGCCGGCGGCGACGTCGCCACCGGCAGCGTCGATGGACAGGCGGCGCTTGTCGACTTCGGCCAGGCGGTGATGCAAGGCATCGATCAAGCCCTGACGGCGCTTCGGGTTGTCGAGCAAGTCATCCTGTAGGTAAGGATTGCGGCGCACGACCCATATATCGCCCAGCACCTCGTACAGCATGCGGGCCGAACGGCCGGTCTGGCGGGCGCCGCGCAACTCGTCGAGCAAGCGCCAGGAATCCTCCCCCAACAGGCGTATGACGATCTCGCGATCGGAAAACGACGTGTAGTTGTACGGGATTTCGCGCAGGCGGCTTGCTGCGGAACCATTGGGCGTTTCTGCCAGTAAAGCTTGGATGTGTGCGGGAGCGTTCATGGAGTGTGGTGACGGTTTGGACTGGACCCTAAAGGACCATTTTATCTTATTGCGCCGCAGCACGCGGGAACAGCCTTAGACCGCCTAAGGTTTAAGCACAGCATCGGGCGCCATAGCAAATATGGAAAAGTTTACTTTTACATGAATAAAAAACCAGTTTTCATGATTTTTTTACGTGAAAATGCCAAGAATCAGACTCGGCCACAAACTATCACGCTGCCCAAATATAGGGCAAACAAGCGTTGCAACCACCACCATCGCCATCGCCATCGCCATCGCCATCATCCCAGCATTTGCCCGATGCGCTGCCATACGCCATCAGGCACGTATAACAGCAAAGCCGTCATGCTCAGATAGCGCGCGCACTTGCCGATGGCCATATAGGCCACGCTGGGCCAGAACGGCAGCTTGAGCCAGCCCGCCAGCGTGCACAGGGGGTCGCCCACGATGGGCAGCCAGGCCAGCAGCATGGTCTTGGCGCCATAGCGGGCCAGCCAGCGGAACCAGCGCGTGTCGCGCTCCTTGGCGAATGCCTGCTTGGCCCGGTAGCCGATCCAGTAGTCGACGATGCCGCCCAGAGTATTGCCCAGGGTGGCGACGCCGATGGCGGCCCAAAACAGCGCAGGATTGGCCTTGATGACGGCAAAGACGGCTGGCTCCGAGCCGAGCGGCAGCAAGGTGGCGGAAATAAAGCTGATCAGAAAGACCGATGTCAGCCCGACTTCCGGCGCTGCGATCAGCTGCAGCAGCCAGGCGATTGCGGATTCGATCATGGAACACTTCGCGATGCAGTAAGGCTCTCCATTATAATGAAGCGTAGCTTGCGCGCCGCACAATCGGTGCCAGGCAGCCAGGGCTCACCGGCCCCTAGTCTCATCAAGCATTATTTGTCGCCAGGCTATCCGCCGCCGCGCCACCGCTATCGACCGACACGCTCCAGACCCTTTCTGGCCCAGAATCACTTGCTAGCAGACTATGAACATCGACTACCTCAAGAAAATCCTGACCGCCCGCGTCTATGACGTCGCTACCGAAACGCCGCTGGAACTGGCCCCTGCGCTGTCGCAGCGTCTGAACAACCAGATTTACTTCAAACGCGAAGACATGCAAAGCGTGTTCAGCTTCAAGATTCGCGGCGCCTACAACAAGATGGCCCAGCTCAGCGATGCGGAACGCAAGCGCGGCGTCATTTGCGCCTCGGCAGGCAACCATGCCCAGGGCGTGGCCCTGTCGGCCGCGCGCATGGGTTGCCGCGCCGTCATCGTCATGCCAACCACCACGCCACCCGTCAAGATCGACGCCGTCAAGGCACGCGGCGGCGTGCATGTGGAAATCGTGCTGCACGGCGAATCCTATACGGATGCCTACAACCATGCGCTGACCCTGGAAAAGGAACAGAAGCTGACCTTTGTACACCCGTTCGACGATCCGGACGTGATCGCGGGCCAGGGCACGATAGGCATGGAAATCCTGCGCCAGCATTCCGGCCCCATCCATGCCATCTTCGTGGCCATCGGCGGCGGCGGCCTGATCGCCGGCGTGGCTGCCTACGTGAAACAGATTCGCCCCGACATCAAGATCATCGGCGTGCAAACGCTCGATTCGGATGCCATGGCGCGCTCGCTGAAAGCAGGCGAACGCGTCACCCTGCCCGACGTGGGACTGTTTTCAGACGGCACGGCCGTGCGCCTGGTAGGCGAGGAAACCTTCCGCCTGGCGCAGCAATATGTCGATGAAATCATCATCGTCGACACGGACGCCATCTGCGCCGCCATCAAGGATGTGTTTACGGATACGCGCTCCATCCTGGAACCGGCCGGCGCACTGGCCATCGCGGGCGCCAAGGCCTACGTGGAGCGGGCCAGCCTGAGCAAGCACCCCATCGTCAACCAGACGCTGGTGACTATTGCCTGCGGCGCCAACATGAATTTCGACCGCCTGCGCTTCGTCGCGGAACGTGCCGAGCTGGGCGAGTTCCGCGAAGCCGTGTTTGCCGTCACCATGCGCGAACAGCGGGGCAGCTTCAAACGCTTCTGCTCGCTCATCGGCGCGCGCAACGTGACGGAGTTTAACTACCGTATCAGTGACGAAAAAGCCGCGCACGTGTTCGTCGGCATCCAGATCGCCGACCGGTATGAATCCGGGGCGATGGCGAAGAAATTCGAAGAGCATGAATTCAAGACGCTGGACTTGACGCACGACGAACTGGCCAAGTCGCACATCCGCCATCTGGTGGGCGGCAAGAGCCGCCTGGCGCAAGATGAGCTGCTGTACCGCTTTGAATTTCCCGAACGCCCGGGCGCGCTGATGCGCTTCCTCGACAGCATGGCGCCGAACTGGAATATTTCTCTGTGTCATTACCGCAGCCAGGGCGGCGACGTCGGCCGCATCCTCGTGGGCTTGCAAGTGCCACCCGATGAGATGGGACAATTCGCCCGCTTCCTCGATACCCTCGGCTATCGTTATTGGGATGAAAGCAGCAATCCTGTGTATAAGCTGTTCCTCGGGCAATAAGCCCAACTGCAAATACTGGGGTCGTACCCTGCAGGGTACGACCCCAGTCGTCGCCGTTGGGTTGAAATAGGCTACCATGCGTCCTTGACTGAATTCACGCCACACGACCATGACCACCACCAACGACCTCGCCGCACTCTCGCCTCTGGGCAAAAGCTCCGCCTACCGCAGCCATTACGCGCCGGAATTGCTGTTTCCCATTGCGCGCCAGGGCAAGCGCGACGAGCTGGCACTACACGGCACACTGCCCTTCTTTGGTCTCGATATCTGGAATGCCTACGAACTGTCGTGGCTGAACCAGCGCGGCAAGCCGCAGGTGGCCATTGCCAAGGTCAGCGCGCCGGCCGATTCGCCGAACATCATCGAATCGAAATCGTTCAAGCTTTACCTGAACTCTTATAACCAGACCAAGCTGGACAGCCCGGAAGCCCTGCTGAGCTTGCTCAAGCAAGATTTATCGAACGGTTTTGGCGCGCCTGTGCAGGTGGAGCTGACGTTGCAGGAAGATTTCGGCAAGCTCAAAATGGGCGAATTCGATGGCGTTCTGCTCGACCGCCTGGACCTGGAAATCACGCAATACTCGCCTTCGCCGCAACTCTTGAAGGCCGCGCTGGATGCAGCACCGGTGGAAGAAAAACTGGTCTCGCACCTGTTGAAATCGAATTGCCTGGTGACCGGCCAACCAGACTGGGGCAGCGTACAGATCGAGTATGCAGGGCCGCAGATCGACCAGGAAAGCCTGCTGCGCTATCTGATTGGTTTTCGCGAACACAATGAATTTCACGAGCAATGCGTGGAGCGCATTTTTGTCGATATATTGCGCCAGTGCAAGCCGCAAAAACTCTCCGTCTATGCGCGCTATACGCGCCGCGGCGGACTCGATATCAATCCCTGGCGCAGCAACTACAGCACGGGCACCATGCCGGGCAATCTGCGCAATGCGCGACAGTAACACCGCGCCACAGCACAAAATCATGCTAACAGGAATGTTGGCTGTGTTTTAAAACAACGTAGCAGTCGTGCCACAGTGCATGCCAAAGACGCTGAAAAATTGGAAAATCGGCATTCGGCGGCGGAAAAACCTGTCCGCCGCGTGTTTTTAATCCAGAAATAGCCGATACACCATGGTGTTATTTTTTTACCAAAATGATGGCGGCATGGGCTGTCGCATACACTGCGCCCGCAACGGGCCTATACTGATGAGAATTGGCGTTACAGGCCGTGAAAACAGGCCTATAATTCGGCTCGCAAGCCCTCTGCGCATTGCACCATTTCATTGAGTGTCATGACTAATCTTAGCAAAATACTATCTCTCGAAAACGTCCTGCTGGACCTGGAAGTCTCCAGTAAAAAGCGCGCTTTCGAGCAAGCCGGGCTGATCTTCGAAAACAATTACGGCATCGCCCGCTCTACTGTTTCGGACAATCTGTTTGCCCGCGAACGGCTGGGCTCAACAGGCCTGGGCCATGGCGTGGCCGTGCCGCATGGCAGGGTCAAGGGTAGTAAAACCCTGAAAGCGCCACTCGGTGCTTTCGTGCGCCTGGCCGAACCGATTCCGTTCGAGTCGCCCGATGGTAAGCCCGTCAATCTGCTGTTTTTTCTGCTGATTCCCGATCATGTTACCCAGCAGCATCTGGAAATTTTGTCAGAAATTGCTGAAATGTTTTCCGACGATGCCTTCCGCACGGCACTGGCCACGGATCCAGATCCGAAATCGGTGCATGCGCGCATCGTCAATTGGCAACCCAGCCTGCAAGCGGCGGGTTAAACTTCAGGTATTCCTCCACTCCTGAAGAAGACTGCCATGTTGCAAACGCCACTGACGATACAACGCCTGTACGACGATAATCGTGAAAGTCTGCAACTGGGCTGGTTCGCCGGCTTTCCCGGCGGCGAACGCCTGATCTCGGGCGATGTCTCCTCGGCTGCCGACCAGGTGGGCCACTTGAACCTGATCCATCCGGGCCGCATCCAGGTCTTTGGTCATCAGGAAATCAATTACTATCAGCGCCTGAAGGTCAACACGCGCACCCACGTCATTGGCGAACTGATCGCTGGCGGTCCACCGGCGCTGATCATTGCGCAAGGCCTGGAAACGCCACCCGATATCCTCGCCATCTGCGACGAGCAAAACATCCCCCTGTTCTCGACCCCGCTGCCGGCCGCGCAAGTGATCGACTTCCTGCGCGTCTACCTGTCGAAAAAGCTGGCGCAGCGCATCATCATGCATGGCGTGTTCATGGACGTGCTGGGCGTGGGCGTGCTGATCACGGGCGACTCGGGCCTGGGCAAGAGCGAGCTGGGCCTGGAACTGATTTCGCGCAGCCACGGTCTGGTGGCCGATGACGCCGTGGAATTTTCGCGCATCGCGCCGAACATGATCGAAGGTCGCTGCCCACCGCTGCTGCAAAATCTGCTGGAAGTACGCGGCCTGGGCTTGCTCGATATCAAGGCCATCTTTGGCGAAACAGCCGTGCGCCGCAAGATGCGCTTGAAACTGATCGTACATCTGGTGCGCCGCAACGCGCTGGAAGAAGAAGTCGAGCGCCTGCCTTTCCTGTTCCCCACGGAAGACGTGCTCGGCTTGCCCGTGCGCAAGGTTGTCATCCCCGTCGCCGCCGGCCGCAACATCGCCGTGCTACTGGAAGCGGCCGTGCGCAACACGATTCTGCAGCTGCGCGGCATCGATACCTTGCAAGAGTTCATGGAGCGGCAGAGATTGGCAATGAGCGGCGATTAACAAGGTCGGATTAGCGGGGCAAAGCCCCGCGTAATCCGACGACATTGTTAGCGGGTGTCGGCAGGAGCCCTCGCTTGCAAGCGAGGACCGTTACGCAGGCACGCAGCCATGCTGCGTGAATTCCCTGCTGCACCGCTTTGCGCTAAGCCGACCTACGAAATACACATATGACATTGCAATAATTTGTAAAGAGAGTTGCCTCGGGGGCGCCATGCCGATCTTTATTGTATGATCGGGTTATGCATATCGTCCTTATCACCGGAATATCCGGCTCCGGTAAATCCGTCGCACTCAATGTGCTGGAAGATACCGGCTACTACTGTGTCGACAACCTGCCACCGGCATTGCTGCCCAGCCTGGTGCAAACGCTGCTCGACGAAGGCGCATCACAACTGGCCGTCGCCGTCGATGCGCGCAGCGCAGAGTCGCTGACCAGCCTGCCGCACAATGTCACCCTGCTGCGCGACCAGGGGCACGACGTCAAGGTCATGTTCCTCACGGCTACCACGCATTCGCTGGTAGCGCGCTTCTCGGAAACGCGGCGCAGCCATCCGCTGTCGCACGAATTGCGTCCGAATCAGAATCCAGCCAGCCGCCGCACCCTGATCGAATGCATCTCTGAAGAGCGCGAACGCCTGTCTGCCATCGAACAGCTGGGCCATGTAATCGATACCTCAGAGCTGAGCGCCAACAAGTTACGCGCCTGGGTCAAGGATATCGTCGCCTCGGAACGCGCGCCGCTGACCCTGTTCTTCGAATCCTTCGCCTTCAAGCTGGGCGTGCCGCTGGACGCCGATTTCGTCTTCGACGTGCGGGCCTTGCCCAATCCTTATTACGACCTGACGCTGCGCCCGCTCGACGGACGCGATGCACCCGTGATCGCCTTCCTCGACGCACAGCCCAGCGCGCTGGAACTGCTGGCCGACATCCGCGCCTTCATCGAAAAATGGTTGCCATCCTTTAAGTCCGACAACCGCAGCTACCTGACCGTGGCACTCGGCTGTACAGGTGGCCAGCATCGCTCGGTGTACATGGCGGAACGGCTGGCACAGTATTTCAGCCCGAACGAGCGCGTCGTCTTGCGACATCGCGAACGTGGGTAAGACGCGCATAAAATCTGTTGCGCATCGGCGCAGGTAGCGGGCAACGTTCACCGCCTGGGCCGCGCAGTGCCAGGCGAAGTTGCGCTACTCCAACACCTTTTCCTGCCGCTCGCCATGCTGTGATCCGGTATTCTTAATGCAGATGCGAGCCAGCAGGCCCGCCAGGCAGGAAAGAAGTCAAAGTGCACACATTCTAGCGTCTTCGGACGGAACTTTTCGCTCCCATGATGGTAGCCCGACAAGGGCGACAGGCGCAAAAAAGGGCGCAATGTGCGCCCTTAGTTGATCACAACCGTTTGGAAGTCGCGGGCCGCTTAAGCGGCGGCGATTTCTTCGTCCGAGTTGTCTGGCAGATGCTTGATCGCCTCTTTACCGTGCCCTTGCACTTTGGTTTTGTACTTCATCACTTGCCTGTCCAGCTTGTCGATCAGCATATCGATTGCGGCATACAGGTCTTGCGCCAGGCTTTCCACATAGACGGTTTTGCCACTCATACGCAGGTTCACTTCGGCCTTTTGACGTTTTTCTTTCTCTTTGAGGTTATCCACGGTCAGTATCACGGCAATATCGATAACTTGATCGAAATGCCGTTTCACGCGCTCCAGCTTCGTTTGTACGTATTCACGGATGGCTGGTGTCACTTCGAGATGATGTCCGCTGATGGTGAGATTCATACACACTCCTAAAGATGATCGGGTTCGTGCGGTCCATCCTATCCGGCCCGCAGAGGAACCGAAAAAAACTTACAAACACTTACGCAGACTCACTGGCGGAATTTTCAACGCTTCCCGGTATTTGGCAACAGTACGTCGCGCAATCACCATGCCTTGCTCGCCCAGCATGTCCGCAATCTTACTGTCGGATAAAGGATTTTTAGGGTCTTCTGCTCCTGTCAGTTGCACGATCAATGCCCGTATCGCCGTCGATGATGCTTCGCCCCCCGCTTCGGTGGCGACGTGGCTACCAAAGAAATATTTCAACTCAAACATGCCATGCGGGGTCAGCATGTACTTTTGGGTTGTTACCCGCGAGATAGTACTCTCGTGTAATCCCAGTGTATCAGCTATTTCACGGAGTACAAGGGGACGCATGGCAACGGCCCCATGCGAAAAAAAGTTCTTTTGTCTTTCTACTATCGCCTGCGCCACGCGCAAGATCGTGTCGAAACGCTGGCGCATATTCTTGATCAGCCACTTGGCTTCCTGCAACTGTGCGCCCATGGCGCCCTCGCCTTTGCCCTGCTTGAGCAAGTTGGCGTACATGGCGTTCACGCGCAGGCGCGGCATGACGTCGTTGTTCAGGGTGACTTGCCAACCATTGCGCGCGCGCTTGACGACAACGTCGGGCACCACGTAATCGGACACGTCAGAGGCGAACACGGCGCCCGGATGCGGATTGCACTGGCGAATCACCGTCTGCGCTTCGCGCAAGTCTTCATCATCGCAATTGAGGGCTTTTTTCAGCTTATTGAAATCGCGCTGGGCAAACCAGGCCAGGTGCTTTTCCACGATCACCAGGGCCATGCGCCGCGTCACCATGGCGATGTGCGGCAAGCGCCTGATTTGCAGTGCCAGGCACTCCGACGCATTACGCGCGCCCACGCCGGGCGGATCGAAACTTTGCAACAGCGACAAGGCCGTGCGCATCTCGTCGGCGTCGATTTCCAGCTCTTCCGGCAGGCGCGCCAGGATGTCGTCGAGCGATTCTTCCAGGTAGCCATTGTCATCGAGTGCATCGATGATCAGCTCAACGAGCGCGCGGTCGCGCAATTCGAGCACCGTCACGCGCATCTGCTCCATCAAGTGCTCGCGCAGGGTACAGTGATGGGCTTCGAGCTGCGGGCGGGAATCTTCGTCGTCGGGTGCCTTGCCCCGGTTCGCCTCGCTCCAGTCGCTGTCACCGGCGTCTCCAGCGGCAGGGCTGTCGCTGGCCTCGCCGTCAAAGGTTTCCGCTTCGACCGGCGCGGTGGGTGCCTCCTGGCTTGGAGGCTGCGGCGGCGCTTCGGCCGGCGCGGCCGTGGAACTCAAGGCGCCGTCGGACAGCAGGCGCAGCGAACGGTCGAGCGGATCGTCGAGGCGCTCGAGCAAGGGATTGTCCGTCAGCAGTTGCTCGAGCTCCTGGTGTAATTCCAGCGTAGACAATTGCAACAGGCGTATCGATTGCTGCAACTGCGGCGTCAGTGCCAAGTGCTGCGAAGTGCGCAGCTGCAATGATTGTTTCATTGGCTCACATGCGGAAGTGTTCGCCCAGATAGACCCGGCGTACCGACTCGTTCGCGATGATGTCGTCGGGGCGTCCCGACGCCAGTACCGAGCCCTGGTTGATGATGTAGGCACGGTCGCAGATACCCAGCGTCTCGCGCACATTATGATCGGTGATCAGGACGCCGATATTACGCTCCTTCAAGAAGCGCACGATACGCTGGATTTCGATCACGGCGATGGGGTCGACACCGGCGAACGGCTCGTCGAGCAGCACGAAACGCGGATCGGTAGCGAGCGCGCGGGCGATTTCCACGCGGCGCCGCTCACCGCCCGAGAGCGACAGCGCCGGGTTCTCACGCAACTTTTCAATCTGCAAGTCCGCCAGCAATTTATCGAGGCGTTCCTCGATCTCGGCCTTCTTCAGGGGGCGGCCTTCGACGGTCTGGATTTCCAGCACGGCACGGATATTGTCTTCCACCGTCAGCTTGCGAAATACGGACGCTTCCTGCGGCAGATACGACAGGCCCATCTGCGCGCGGCGGTGTATCGGCAGGCGGGAAATGTCCACGCCGCTGATATCGATGCTGCCGCCATCCGATGGCACCAGGCCGACGATCATGTAGAACGAGGTGGTCTTGCCGGCACCGTTCGGCCCCAATAGCCCGACCACTTCGCCGCATTCGACTTGCAGCGAGACGTCGTGCACGACTTGCCGCTTGCCATAGGATTTTTGCAGCCCGCGAACGATCAGGGTACTGCCGCAACGTGTATTGTCCATTATTTCTTTCCTGGCGCAGGCGTCGCTGGCGCTTTCTCCGCCGCCGCTGCCTTGGTCTTTGGCTGGATCACCATGCGCACGCTGCCGCCATCCGGGGTGCTGGTGCCGCTGTTGGAATTTTCCATCGCAAATTCTTCCTTGCGGCTGTCATACGAGATGAAGGCGCCATTGGCCACATCGGTCGGCTTCTTGCCTTCCAGGCGCGTCACCTTGGCATTGGAAAACAGTTTCACTACTTCCGTCTTGTTGTCGTATTCCACGCGCTCAGCTTCGCCTTCGACCCACAGGTCGCCCGCGCCATCGCGCTTCTGGCGGAAGGTGGCCAGCTTGCCAGGATCAGCCCAGAAAGTAATGAACTGGTAGCCTTGCGGATCTTCCGTGATCAGGGCCCGGCCCGCCTTCATGATCAAGCTCCCCTTGACCAGCACGACGTCGCCCGTCAGGGTACGAACCTGCTTGACGTCATCGACGTGACCGCTACGTGCCGTGATGACGGCTTCCTTCTCGGAATCGGCCTTCTCGGCATGCGCTGCGCCCATGACGGCCAGGGAAAATAGGCTCAACAGCAAGATCTTCTTCATAATATGGTTTCCTTGTTTCATTCTGTCATTTTGGCGCTGCGGCCGGGTGCGGTTTCGGCGGCAGCACTATGCGCAGGGCATTGTGCACTTCCACCACGCCGGTGGCGTTATTGGCTCGCATGCCTACGCCATTGATGCGCGAGCTGCCCGTCAGAATGTCGACAGGCACGTCCGTTTCCATTCTTTCCTCATCCGGGAACACCGTCAGCGCTTCCGTCTCGATCCTCAGGTGCTGCGCCTTCGCACTGGCCACGCGATCGATCACGACATTGCGGTGCAGTTGCAGCCGGGTGTTGTCCTGGTCGATATGCGCCAGTTCCGCATGCATATTGAGCGGCGGCATGCCTGGCGACAGCTTGCGCACGAAAGGCTGGTCGATATCGGATGAATCGTCCAGCGGATAATGCGTGAGCTTGCTGCCCGACACGATATAGCTGGGCTTGCCCGTCAAGTCCATGCGCACCATGCTGAAATTGGTGATGAAATAGTCTGGCTCGTCCAGATGCTTGCTAGCCGAGATGTCTTGGGCATTCTTGTTCATCACCGCCAGCAGCCAAAAGCTGCCCAGCGCAAAGATGATGGCCCCCAGCAAGGTAAAAATCATGCGCCAGCGATGGGCGCCTCCTGGCTTACGCATAGGGTTTCACTCTTTCAAATATCACTGGCGGCGAGGCGATGCGCCTCACGCAAGGAACGGCGCCATGACGCGCGCGTAGTTGTCCTGGGCACGCAGCAGGAATTCACAGATCTCGCGCACCGCGCCACGGCCGCCACCGGCCTGCGTCACATAGTGCGCCAGGCCCTGCACTTCGGGACGCCCGCCCGGCACGCTAACGGCAAAGCCCACGCGGCGCAGGATGGGCGCATCGATGACATCGTCGCCGATGTAGCCGCATTGCTCTTCAGTCAAGCCAGTCAGCGCCAGCAGTTCGCGAAATGGCGTCAGCTTGTCGTGACCGCCCTGGTGCACATGGGTAATGCCCAGGTCTTGCGCGCGGCGCGCCGTGATGGCCGAGCGGCGCGCACTGATGATGGCCGTCTGCACGCCCGATTCCTGCAGCAGCTTGATGCCCAGGCCATCATACACATTGAACGTTTTCATCATCTCGCCATCGGGGCCGAAATGCAGGCTGCCGTCGGTGAGCACGCCATCGACGTCAAAGATCATCAGTTTGACTTTGGCCGCGCGCGCCAGGTTGTCCGCTACGCTGTCCATCAGATCACCTTCGCTTGCGTCAGATCATGGATATGCAGGGCGCCCACCAGCTTGCCGTCGGCATCGACGACCAGCATCTGGTTGATGCGGAACTGCTCCATCACGGCCACGGCGTCGACGGCCAGGCGTTCGGGCGCGATGCTGCGCGGCTGCGCATGCATGACGTCGCGGATCGCCACTTGCGTGAAATCCTGCACACGCTCGAACATGCGGCGCAAGTCGCCATCGGTAAACACGCCCACGGGGCGGTTATCCGCATCGACGATGGCCGTCATGCCCATGCCCTTCTTCGTCATCTCTTCCAGCGCCTGCAGCAAGGAAGCGTCGACGGCTACCTTGGGTACCCGTTCGCCGCTGCGCATCACGTCATGCACGTGCGTGAGCAGGCGACGGCCCAGGGCGCCGCCCGGATGCGAGCGGGCGAAATCGTCTTCCTTAAAGCCGCGCAAGTCCAGCAAGGCCACAGCGATCGCATCGCCCAGGGCCAGGGTCACGGTGGTGCTGGCCGTCGGTGCCAGATTTAGCGGACAGGCTTCTTTCTCAACGGAAATATCCAGGTGCACGTCAGCCAATTGCGCCAGGCTGGAGTTCGGCTTGCCCGTCATGGAAATGAGCACGCCGCCCATGCGCTTGACGACAGGCATGATGGCCATCAGTTCGGTCGATTCGCCCGAGTACGATATGGCAATAAAAGCATCTTCCGAGGTGACCATGCCCAGGTCGCCATGGGCCGCTTCGGCCGGATGCACGAACATGGCTGGCGTGCCGGTGGAAGCGAGGGTGGCGGCAATCTTGCGCGCGATATGGCCGGACTTGCCGATGCCGGAGACGACGACACGTCCCTTGCATTGAAGCAACATCGCCACGGCACGGCCCACGCTATCGTCCGTGGCCAGGCGTTCACGCAGCGCAACGATGGCGTCGGACTCGATCTGCAAGGTAGTGCGGGCGAGCGCGACGGCACGCTCGGTGGTCGCTTGCATGTCAATTCGATCAAAAGCTTTCAGCATTGTTTTTTCATGGGTTACACTCATGCCCAAAGTATAAACGAATTAGGAAAGCAAAAAACTTGCCAGTCACAACAAACAACGATTTCCATTGACCGCACCGGGCAACCCATGTTTTCCTCCCTTGAACTGACCCTGATGTTACTTGGCAGCGCCGTGCTGGGCGTCGTCGCTTTCAGAATGCTGCATTTGCCGCCCATGCTGGGCTACCTGGCCGTCGGTATCGTCATCGGCCCCCACGCGCTGGGCCTGGCGGCGGAAAACGAGGCCAGCCACACACTGGCCGAATTCGGCGTTGTCTTCCTGATGTTTTCCATCGGACTCGAATTCTCGCTACCCAAATTTCTCGCCATGCGGCACATCGTTTTCGGGCTCGGCATGGCGCAGGTGGTCACCACCATCGTCGCCACCGTCATTTTCGGCTGGTTCGTCGGGCGCTACCTGTCTGCCTATATTCACCTGAGCTGGCAAGCCGCCTTCGCCCTGGGCGGTGCGCTGGCCATGTCATCGACGGCCATCGTCTCGAAAATGCTCACGGAACGGCTGGAACTGGAAAGCGAACACGGCCGCAAGATCATCGGCATCTTGCTGTTCCAGGACTTGGCCGTGGTGCCCCTGCTGATCCTGATTCCCGCCCTCACACGCGATTCGGACAACTTGGCCGAAACCCTGGTTTGGGCCGGCGGCAAGGCCCTGGTCGTCCTCATTTTGCTCTTGTTCATCGGCCAGAAACTGGTGCGGGGCTGGCTGACCATCGTCGTCAAGCGCCGCTCGCAAGAATTGTTCATGCTCAACCTGCTGCTGATCACACTGGGCGCGGCATGGATCACGGAACGTGCCGGGCTGTCGCTGGCCCTGGGGGCTTTTGTTGCCGGCATGCTCATTTCCGAGACCGAATTCAAGCACCAGGTGGAAGAGGATATCAAGCCCTTCCGCGATGTGCTGCTGGGACTATTCTTCATCACCGTCGGCATGCTACTCAATATCCGCGTGGTTTTGGATAACTGGTGGCTAGTGTTGCTGCTGCTGTGCGGCCCGGTACTGCTGAAATTCGCCCTGATCGCGGGGCTGGCCCGCCTGTTCGGGTCCAGCAACGGCGTGGCCTTGCGCACGGGGCTGGGATTGGCGCAGGCGGGCGAGTTCGGCTTCGTGCTGCTGAACCTGGCCGGCGGCATCAAGCTGATGGACCCGTTCGTCGTGCAGGTCGTGCTGGCCTCGATGGTGCTGTCGATGCTGGTGGCCCCCTTCCTCATCGCCAAATCGGATGCCATCGTCATGAAACTGGCCGCCAACGACTGGATGATGCAGTCGCTGGCCCTGACGAAAATCGCCACGCGCACCATGGCCTCGCAAAAACACGTGCTGATCGCCGGCTTCGGGCGCAGCGGACAAAGCCTGGCCACCCTGCTGGCAGAGGAAAAGATTGAATACCACGCGCTGGACCTGGACCCCGAACGCGTGCAGGAAGCGCAGCTGGCGGGCGCCCATGTCTCGTATGGCGACGCGGGCCGCCGTGAAAGCCTGGTGGCGGCAGGCATCTACCGCGCCAGCGCCGTGGTGATCACCTATGCCAACACGCCCTCGGCACTGAAGTTACTGCATTTACTCAAAGAAATGGCGCCGACCTTGCCCGTCATCGTGCGCAGCCATGACGACACCGACATCGACCAGCTGAAAAGCGCGGGCGCGGCCGAAGTCGTACCGGAATTGATGGAAGGCAGCCTGATGCTCGCGTCACACGCGCTGATCACGATGGGCGTGCCCCTGCGCCGCGTGGTACACCGGGTGCAGGCGGCGCGCGAGGAGCGCTACGCCTCGTTGCGCGGCTATTTTCATGGCTCCAGCGACGCGGACGACGATGCCGAGCTCGAACGCCTGCACACGGTCACCGTCAGCGAAGGCGCGCAGTGCGTGGGGTTGCCTTTGAGCACGATCGACGTAGCCAGCTGCGGCGCGTTTGTGACGGCCATCCGCCGCGGCCGCGGCCGCCTCGATGTCACCGAAGAAACGCAGCTGGCCGGCGGCGACGTGGTGGTGCTGCGTGGTAGCGCCGACGCCGTGGCCAAAGCCGAAACCATGCTCTTGAAATAATCAGACGATCTGCGTCAGCCGATCTGCGCCTGCCAACTGACGACCTTGTTGCGGCCGTCCGCCTTGGCCAGGTACAGGGCTTGGTCTGCGTGCGCCACCAGTTGTTGCGCCACCGTTTCGATGGCTGGCAGCACCGCGTCCGCCTCAAGGCTGGCCACGCCGATCGATACGCGGACCCAGGCTTGTGCGCCGCCCGGCAAGTCAAACATGGTGCCGGCGATGCTGGCGCGGATACGCTCGGCAACAAAGATCGCGCTGTCGAGATCAGCGTCGATCAGCAGCACGACGAATTCCTCGCCGCCGAAGCGGCCTAGCGCATCGGAGCGGCGCAATTCCGTGCGAATGCGCTGGGCCACTTCGCGCAGCACTTCATCGCCGCCCTGGTGGCCATAAGTGTCATTGACCCGTTTAAAATGGTCGATATCGATATACATGCATGAAATACAATAATTCTGCCGCCGCGCGCGCGCAATTTCTTCCAGCAACCGGCGGTCGATATAGCGCCGGTTGTAGACGCCCGTCAAGGAGTCGGTCAAGCCGATGTATTTCAGCATTTCATTGCTGATCACGTTTTCCAGGCAAATGGCGATAATGGAAGCCATGTGCTTGATAAAATCCGTGCCCAGCGCGGGCGTAAAGCGCGCCACGTCGCCGCTCGCCAGGTTCAGGCTGCCAATCAGGCGCTTGTTGCGCAGCAAAGGCACCAGTGCCACGCTGCGCAAAGGCGCGTCGATGCCAGGAAAGCGCGCGCCGTGCACGGATGCATCAAACTGCCCCAAGAGGGGCAACGGCGGCAAGGCCGCTTCCCCCTCGGCCATGCGCGCTGGCTGGGTAAAGCCCAGTTCCGCCACGGCATGCACGAACAGCAACTGCGGGAAGGCGCTGAAATCGACGCCCAGCTTTTCCATCACCAGCAAGATATCGTCATCCTCGTCGAGCAGGCTCAAAGTGACGCCGTCGAGGTCGGAAATCACGGGCAAGGTGCGAAAGATGGTGCCGATCAGTTCGGGAAACGTGGACGAACCGACGATTTCCAGATCGAACGCCTGGTGGCGGCACATGATGTCGTGATTGCGTTCAACCTGTTCCAGCAGGAATGCCATGCGCGCGCGCAAGGCCTGGTTTTCGGCTTCGAGGCTGGCAATGCGCGAGTCCGGCGGTATTGCTTGATTCATAGAAACCTTAAACCCTTGTGTACGAGCGCCATGCTTAAAATGCCAGTGCGAAACCAATATCTTGCCCCACCACGATACGCTCGTCTCCGCCTTCGGTGACGATGGCGTTCATGCCGAAGCAGATGGCGCCGTCAAGCTCGGGCTTGGCGCGATAGCCATGCATGACGTCGAGCGGGTCCGGTCCGGGCACGCCCGTGGCCTGGTCCACCGACGGGATCGGGCAGCGCGAGCACGGCTTGACCGGGGTTAACACGGTGGCGCCAAATTGCAGGAACGCGGCGTAATCTTCCTCGAAGGCGCCGATGTCGCCGATGACCAGATTAGGGCGGAAACGGTTCATCGGTAACGCCTCGCGGCCGGCGGCGCGCAGCTTGTCGTTGACATCGGCGAGCGAGGCACTGCCGGCGATCAGCACCGGATAGCCATCGGCAAACATGGTCGAGGCGGCAATGCCATTCGTCCATTCCGTGCTGGTGGCGCGCACCACGTCAGGATGAAAGCGCACCAGGCGGCAGGGCACGCCGATGGCCTTGGAAAACCAGGTGGCCGTGACCTCGTCGCAATCATAGGCGCGCACGGTATCGTCCCATACCTGTACGTCCAGCATGGGTGACAGTTGCGGATGCGGCAAGCCCAACGCGATTTCCAGGCGCAACATGCCCGGCGCGCGCAATTCCAGCGTGGTAGCCTTGATGGACGGCACGATCAGCGCCATGCACGGATGTTCGCGCTGGGTCAGGAAGCGGCCCTGCAGGTCCACCACCATCCATTCGCGATCAAACACGTGCTCGCTCATCAGCCCGGAATGCGTCAGCACTGCCTCCTGCAAGTGGATGCCGGCGCACGATTTGATCGGATACAAGATGATGTCGGACAGGATAGCCATGGACAGGGGACAAGGAACAGTGTTGCTGCTTCTGCCTGGAAGTTATTCAGAAACGCAGTATGGCAGCAAAGCGGGCATGCGTAAATCGGCCAACTCAGCCAATAAGGCTGAGTTGGCATAGCAGTGATCAATACGTGTAGAAAATACGCTGGATTTCTTGCGTGCTATTCGTTTTGGTCATGGCCAGCATCAGCAGGATGCGGGCTTTTTGCGGATTCAGGGTGTCGGAGACGACACTATCGAGTTCATCGTCGTTGGCTTCGCCATTGCGCGCAACGATACCCTGGCCAACGCGGCTAGAACGCACGATCAGCACGCCCTTCTGGCGTGCTTCCACCAAGGCCGGCTTCATTTGCGCGGCCACGCTGCCGTCGCCCACACCCGCGTGGATGATGCCCTTGGCGCCAGCGGCAATGAAGGCGTCCATGCCGATACGGTTCATATTGGCGTAGCCATACACAATATCGACTTGCGGCAGGGCATCGAGCTTGCTGATGTCAAATTCCGTTTCCAGCGTGTGCTTGCGCGTCGACTGGCGGTAAAAAAAGGCTTTGCTGCCCTGGATATAGCCAAGCATGCCCAGCTCCGGCGACTTGAAGGTGTCGGTCGTCGACGTATTCATTTTGCTGACTTCGCGCGCCGCGTTGATCTGGTCGTTCAAGGCCACCAGCACACCCTTGCCCACGGCTTCCTTGCTGCCAGCGAGCATCACGGCGTTGTACAAGTTGATCGGGCCGTCTGCCGAGATGGCAGTCGACGGACGCATGGCGCCCACCACCACCACCGGTTTATGGCTTTTCACGGTCAGGTTCAGGAAATATGCCGTTTCCTCGATGGTATCCGTGCCGTGCGTCACGACGACGCCATCGACATCGTTCGACGCCAGCAGCACGTTGATGCGCTTGGCCAGGGTCAGCCAGTGTTCATTGCCCATGCTTTCACTGGCGATCTGAAACACTTGCTCGCCTTTGACATGCGCCACTTTCTTCAATTCCGGCACGGCCGCGATCAGGCGCTCGACGCCCACGGTGGCCGAGGTGTAGCCCACGGTGGTGGTGCTGTCGGCGCCGCTGCCGGCGATGGTGCCGCCCGTGGCCAGGATCACCACATTCGGCAATTTGACGACCGCTTGCTGCGCGCGCGCGGGGGACGCGGCAATAAAGCCCACCAGAAAGGTCGCCAGCATCAGCTGTGCACAAGAATGGAATTTGCGTGAAAACATAGTGCTCCCGGAAAGTGTAGGGTCAAAAATAACAAAGTCGTGTACAAATTATATGTCATCAGTGCCGCACAAATCCCCAATTCACGCGTTCCGCGCAAAGGTGTGTGCGCAAGGTAGCTGGCGTTCACCGCCGGACAGGCACGCGCCACCCTCGCCGACCCGGGTATCGAGCCCCTGCGGCAAGCGGGAGATGATTTCGGCCACGCCCGCCTGGCGCGCCACGTCAAGCACTTCGGCATCGGTCGCATCCGGCTTACCGATGCGAATGTTATCCCAGATGCTGCCCTAGAACAGATAACTGTCCTGGAAGATCTGACTGATCTGGCCGGCCAATTGCTCGCTGAACATATCGCGCACATCGACGCCACCCACCAACGGCGCGCCTACGCTGGCGTCAAAGAAACGCGCAATCAGATGTATCAGGGTGGTCTTGCCGGAGCCGGAAGCGCCGATCAGCACCGTCATGCTGCCCGCTGCAATCTGCAGATTGATACCCGTCAATACGTCGGGCTGGTCCTCTGTGCATAGCGAAAATCCACGCCGCGCAACTTGAAATAGGAAAAACGGAAAAAACATGCATAAGTTTGATGGATAAGAGCGGCTCTCACCCTCTATCCCGAACGAGATGAAAAAACCTTCAATCAGGGCCGCAAAATTCTTAGACAGCACCCTGGATGATGGCTTGCACCGTCACCCAGTAGCGCGTGCGGGCAACGATCTGCACGGGCAAGGCCAGCGCCAGATTATGCAGCGCACGGTCCGTGTCGCGCAAGGAAAACACGCCGTTAACGGTCAGGCTAGCCACGGCCGAGTCGCAGCGCAGCAGGCCGGGACGATAGCGGGCCAGTTCCGCAAGCAGGTAGTCCAGGCGCATGTTATCGGCCACCAGCACACCCTGCTCCCAGTCCATCGCGCCGGCCGGCACGGAGGCGGCCGATTGCACGATGTGCGCCGAGAAGATGGCACTGTAGCAGGTGGCTATGCGCACGGCATGAGCGGGCGTATGCGCGAGGCGTATCTCGACTGCCCCCTCGAAGACGGCCACGCGCGTAGCATGTTCATCTTGCCGTAAAGTAAAACGCGTGCCTGGCGTCTGCACCGTGCCGTCGCGGCCCTGCACGCGGAAAGGCCGCTGCGCCGAGTCAGGATCGTGCGCCGTGGCGACGAGAATTTCGCCACGGCGCAAGACCAGCAAACGCTCGCTAGCGTCGAAGCGCACATCGATGGCAGTAGCGGAAGCGAGCGTCACGCGCGTACCGTCAGGCAAGGTCATCTTGCGGATCTCGCCCGTGCCGGTGCTATGGCCTGCGCTGGCCACTTGCCAGGTATCCGTAGCGCGCAGCATGTACGCCATGCCACCCACGGGCAGCAGCACAGCTAGCAGCTTCAGGGTACGGCGACGGTTCAGGTAGATGGCCGGCGCCAGTTCGCGCAGCGCGTGCCGGGCAGCATCGCGCGGCGCGCTATGCTGCTTGCCCTCGAACGCTTGTAAACGCTGCCAGGCGAGGTCATGGTGCGGATGTGCGGCACACCAGCGGGCGCAATCACCGCCTCCATGGCTTAGGCGTCCTGCGCGTGCAAGGCCTTATAGCAGGCCACCAAACCGCGGCGATGTATTTTTCGACGGACGAGACGGACACATGCAATGTAGCGACGATGTCGCGGTAGCTCAGGCCATCGAGTTTGCACAGCAGCAATCCACGCAGCCAGTGATGGTGGGCGGTGTACAGACTGCTGAATTGCTGCTGAAGCGCTAACTCGGCGATGCTCACGATGCCCTTCCTGTGACAATGCTCCTTGGTAAAACAGGCGCATTGAGATGCCAATGAGAATTATTTATATTAATTCTCAGCGAAAGGTCAACGTCATAACAGGCGATAGGCCTGGAGAGGTGAACCAGGCGAACATCGGGTAAGGGCCACAAGCAAGGTCGTGACCCATCTGGCGCGGCGACGCGCTTATTCCGCGTATCCGAAAGCCTGCATGGCTTCGCCAGCCTGGCGGCGACATTTCTCACGGCTCTCTTCAGTCATTGCTGTCTCGAACTGCCGCACAGATCCCGTATTAATCTCGTTATAAAGATTACTGTGATGACTGACGCCATGGTAACGGGTACTCCTGTTTTCCGGACGCAACATTCCATCGGTATATTTAACATCCATGAATTGCGCCACCCCCGTCAACACCCGGGCAGGATAGGCCACGAAGTCTTCGTAACGTATAAGCAGGTAATTCTCCGCCGCTTTTTCCATCTCGTATTTCAAGTACAGATTGGTCGACGACCAAATTCTGGGAAAATACTCGTCGAAATCTTCCGCCCACCCAGTCCGGTTCAACGACAGCATCAGATCACGAATATCGCGCACGACATGGATAACTTTGTCCGCACCGCCTAGCGTGCCAGACTCGATCAGCATGCGCATGGACATCAGGTCATTCGGTGACTTGTCGCCAGCCTTCTTTCTTCCGGCAGCCTCAGCCAGCTTGGCATAAATAACATTGACGATGGTGTTGGCATCATAGGCGGAGTCAAATACGCAAGCACGTATGTCCTTCTGGCTGACATATTGTCCTAGGCTGGCGGAAAAACGGTTCGAACTGACAATCATCTTGAAGATCAATTCCCGGCCAATGGCCTCATCCCTGACCCGGTTGATGAGAAAGGCGAGCGGCACAATGAAATCGGTTTCGTCCGGAACAACAAGATCGGGGTGGGAGCTGATGCATTGCGCCAGTAAGGTGGTACCGGAACGTGGGGAGCCAAATATATAAAACATGGGAGTGTCGCTTTCAACTTCATTGCGAGAATGATAGCCATAGAAGTGTAAAAGCCCATCGCAATAGGCTTTCCATTGCTAAGACAGATGACGAGTGTTCAGGATACCAGGGTAGACCCGGCACACTGAAGGCACTACATCATGCAACGGCAGCGTCTGTTACGTCACAACGCGCTCCCATGCTGAACCCACGCTGCACGAACGGCAGCGTGGGTTCAGTCTGGCCAGCGGTTCTCAAGCCGCTGACCTCATTGGAATTAGACGTTGAACAGGAAATTGAGCACGTCGCCATCTTTGACCACGTATTCCTTGCCTTCGGCGCGCATCTTGCCCGCTTCCTTGGCGCCGGCTTCGCCCTTAAAGGCGATGAAGTCGTCATAGGCGATGGTTTGCGCGCGGATGAAGCCGCGTTCGAAGTCGGTGTGGATCACGCCGGCCGCTTGCGGGGCTGTGTCGCCCACATGGATAGTCCAGGCGCGCACTTCCTTGACGCCCGCCGTGAAGTAGGTTTGCAGACCCAGCAGCTTGTAGGCGGCGCGGATCAGACGGTCCAGGCCAGGCTCTTGCATGCCCATATCGGCCAGGAATGCGCCCTTGTCGGCGGCATCTAGGTCGGCGATTTCCGCTTCCATCGATGCGCAGATGGCGACGATGGGCGCGTTTTGCGATTGCGCGTAGGCCGTCAGCTGGTCCAGCAGCGGGTTATTGGTAAAGCCCGTGTCCGACACGTTGGCGACGAACATGGCTGGCTTGGCCGTGATCAGGCACAAAGGCTTGATCAATTCCATTTCGTCAGCATCGAGGCCCATGGCGCGTACCGGCTTGGCATCGTTCAGGTAAGGCATCATGCGTTCCATGATGGCCAGCAGCTTGGCCGCGTCCTTGTCGCCCGAACGCGCTTTCTTGTTTTCGCGGTGGATGGCTTTTTCCACGGTGCCCATGTCGGCCAGCGCCAGTTCGGTCTGGATGACTTCGATATCGTCGAGCGGATTGATCTTGCCGGCGACGTGGATGACGTTGTCATCTTCGAAGCAGCGCACGACGTTGACGATGGCATCGGTTTCGCGGATATGCGACAGGAACTGGTTGCCCAGGCCCTCACCTTTCGACGCGCCTGCCACCAGGCCGGCGATGTCGACGAATTCCACGATGGCGTTGACCATGCGTTCCGGCTTGACGATGACGGCCAAGGCATCCATGCGTGGATCCGGCACTTCGACGACGCCGACGTTCGGCTCGATGGTGCAGAACGGATAGTTTTCAGCCGGGATGCCGGCTTTCGTCAGTGCATTGAACAGGGTGGACTTGCCGACGTTCGGCAAGCCGACGATACCGCATTGGAGACTCATGGAAAACCTTTAATAATCAAAGCACATGGCGCCGTCTATCGGCGTGCTTGCCGTGCTGTTAGGGAAAATGGGGCGCTGCTGCGCCATTTTCCGGGGATAGTGCGTGTGCTGCATTTCAAGGGGTCAATTGTACCCCTGACAGCCGCGCTTCAAAAGCCCGATGATGTCCAAATGACGCCAAAACAGCCGTATCGTGACGCCATCAGGCCCTACTCTCAGGCCGTATGCAGCTTCATGGTCGCTGCCTCGAACTTGCCTTCGACGATCTGCGGCATGAGCTGCAAGGATTTTTCAATCGCTTGCTCGATCAACTCCTGGTCTTCACGGCGCGGGCGGTGCAGCACGAAATCGGCCACCTGCTGTTGCAAGCTCAGGGTGCGAGGGTGACCGATGCCCAGGCGCAAGCGCCAGTAATCCTGCGTGCCCAGCGCTGCAGTGATATCTTTCAAGCCATTGTGGCCGCCGGCCGAGCCACCTTTTTTCAGGCGCGCAATGCCGGGCATCAGATCGAGCTCGTCGTGCACCACCAGCACTTCATCGGCGGCGATCTTGAAGAAGCGCGCCAGCGCGCCCACGGACTGGCCCGAGCGATTCATGAAGGTCAGCGGTTCGAGCAGCCAGACTTCCTTGCCGGCTATCGAGGTTTTCGCCAGCATGGCGTTATAGCGCGAATCACGCTGCAAGCGCGTGCCAGGCAAGCTGTTGGCAAGATTGTCCACCAGCCAGAAACCGGCATTGTGGCGGGTTTGTTCGTATTCGGGTCCCGGGTTGCCGAGGCCGACGATCAGGCGTATGGGCATGGCTGTGTCTGCAATGAAAAGGAAAACATTATCGGTGAAAACAGGCAGAAAAAAACCCGCGCGGCGAACCTGGCGGGTTTTTCCTTGCGACTACCGCATTGCTGCGGCGGCAAAATTACTTCTTGTCAGCGTCAACAACAGCAGCTGCTTCAGCAGCAACGTGGCCAGCCGGTACCGAAGCGGTAGCGATGGTCAGGTTGGCGCCGTGGGTGACCGCGGTCACGCCAGCTGGCAGGACCAGGTCGCCGATGTGCAAGGAGTGACCGACGTCGATGTTCGACAGGTCAACGTTGATGAATTCTGGCAGTTGGCCTGGCAGGCACGAAACTTCGATTTCGTTGGCAACGTGGCTGATGGTCGCGCCATGCAGTTTGACTGCTGGGGAAACGTCAGCGTTGATGAAGTGCAGCGCCACTTTCACGTGGACAGCTTGCTTGGAGTCAACGCGCTGGAAGTCAGCGTGCAGAACCAGTTGTTTGTATGCGTGGACTTGGAAGTCGCGCAACAGAACTTGCTGGGAAACGCCGTCGATTTCCAGATCCAGGATCGACGAGTGGAACACTTCTTTTTTCAGAGCGTGGTACAGAGCGTTGTGATCCAGCGATACCAGCACAGGGCCTTCAGCGCCACCGTAGACGATACCAGGGGTCAGGCCGGAAATGCGCAGGCGGCGGCTCGCTCCGGAACCTTGCAATTCGCGTTTAAATGCGATAACTTTCATGTGAAACTCCAAGAAGAACAAGGCTTGCGCCTTGTGTTATGAAGATTCCCGCGACCAGGAATCTTCGAAAATGGGCGCATGCGCGCCCCGAAAACTAAAACACTGCGGCGCAACAGGCAAAAAGCCGGTCGCGCCGCAGGCATTACGTCTGTTTCTATTGACCGTATCAGTCGATAAAGAGAGAAATTACCGAGTCACCCTTGATGATGCGCTTGAACGTCTCGGCCAGCAATGGCGCGCACGTCAGTTGGCGAATCTTGCCGCAGGCCAGGGCCGCTTCGGACAGGGGAATCGTATCGGTCACGACCAGCTCATCGAGTGGCGAAGCCGAAATACGTTCGATCGCCGGGCCGGACAGCACCGCGTGCGTGCAATACGCCACGACTTTTTTCGCGCCGCGCTCTTTGAGCACTTCGGCAGCCTTGGTCAGCGTGCCTGCGGTGTCGACCATGTCATCCATGATCACGCAGTTGCGCCCTTCGACTTCACCGATGATGTTCATCACTTCGGATACGTTCGCTTTTGGACGACGCTTGTCGATGATGGCCAGGTCGCAGCCCAGGCGTTTTGCCAAGGCGCGCGCACGTACCACACCGCCAACGTCAGGCGACACCACCAGCAAATCCTGGTAGTTTTTCTTTTGCAGGTCACCCAGCAAAATAGGCGAAGCGTAGATATTGTCGACTGGGATATCGAAGAAACCTTGAATCTGGTCAGCGTGCAAGTCCATGATCAGGACGCGCTCGACACCGGCTTCTTCCAGCATATTCGCTACCACCTTGGCAGAAATCGCCACACGCGCGGAGCGCGGACGACGATCTTGGCGGGCGTAGCCGAAGTAAGGGATCGCGGCGGTGATGCGGCCAGCGGAAGCACGTTTCAAGGCATCAACCATCAGCATGATTTCCATCAGGCTGTCGTTGGTTGGAGCACAGGTGGATTGCAAAACAAAAACATCCTTGCCGCGCACGTTTTCGTTAATCTCGACCATTACTTCGCCGTCGGAGAATTTCGAAACGTTTGCTTTACCGAGAGGGATGCCGAGGTTTTTTGCGACCCCCTCTGCCAACGCTGGATTCGCGTTGCCGGTAAAAACCATCAGGTTTTCGTAAGCCATGGGAGTCCCAAGAGGTGATATAGAAGTCTTGAAAAGCACTAACCGGGCATAGGCCCGGTCAGTCATTTTTTACAATATGCCGCGTGGCGACATATCTGCTTTTTCCCGCACTGGACGCTAACTTCGCATCGACAGACTACGGTGAATTGGTGGCAGGGGAAGAAGGATTCGAACCTTCGCATGCTGGAATCAAAATCCAGTGCCTTAACCAGCTTGGCGATTCCCCTACGTAACTGACTGCTTGCCGTCATGTTGGCCAGCATTATACCGACTTTTTGACGCTAAGCAAAATATTTTTTGCTACCTGCTTTTCTTTACAACAGCGTGAGCATCGGGTGTCGATTCAGCGCTTTTGCCTTCCAGGCGATCCAGACTGGTGGCACATTACTGAGCACCGCATCCGCTTCTTCCTGACTGCCAAACGCACAAAATACACAAGCACCGGAACCAGTCATCCTGGCCTCACCGTAAGCACTCAGCCATTCTACCGCATCTGCTACCGGCTTGAAAAGACCACATGCTACTTGCTGTAAATCATTTTTACCAAACCCGCCCGCATCGTTTCCTTCTGCGAGGTACCTGGAAAAGTCCGCTATTGTGACGGGTTCGGTATTTCTCGTCAAGCCTTGCGCGCAAAAAATTGCAGCGGTGGGCACTTGCACGCCCGGTTCGATCACCACATACCAGCATTCTGGCGTGCTAACCGGCTGCAAGGCCTCGCCCACGCCTTCGGCAAACGCATTCTCGCCAAAGATGAAAAACGGGATGTCAGCACCCAGCGGCAAGCCCAGCGCCATCAATTGCTCGCGCGTCAAGCCCGCTTGCCACAAGCGGTTCAGCGCCATCAGCGCGGTGGCCGCATCGGACGAGCCGCCGCCCAGGCCACCGCCCATGGGCAGCACCTTGTCGATGGCGATATCGACGCCACGCGGCAAAGCGCCCGTGCGGCGCAGCACCTGCGCCTGTAACAATCTGGCGGCGCGGATGATCAGATCCTGCTCCTCCGGCACGCCGGCCAGCGCCGTCACGCGGACAATCGCCGTGTCGTCGCGCAGCGAAAAGTGCAAGGTGTCGCCATGGTCGAGCAATTGGAACACCGTCTGCAGCAGGTGGTAGCCATCGGCGCGGCGGCCGTTGACGTGTAAAAATAAGTTCAGCTTGGCCGGGGCCGGGCAATGGTTCAGGGTCGTCAGTGTCATGGTGCAGTTGCGGAAGGGGTAGGATCGAGCACGATACGCAGCGAGACCGCATCGGCCTGCGCGCTGGCATGACGTTCGGCATCGATACGCCGCGGTTGGGGCAAGGTGCCAGCGACATTTTCGCCCGCATTTTGCCCTACTTCTTGCCACGATACATAGCGCAAACGCCAGCCGTCCTTGGTCGTCACGCTGTCATTGCCGGGGGCAGCGACAAAGCGCTTGCCGTCGGCAGCCACGGCATAGCCCTGCAGCCAGTCGCGCAAACCCGACACGGGCAAGGACCAGCCCAGCATCTGCGCGCTCAGGGTGTCGACGTCAGGCGCGCTGCGCGGCGCCTTGCCGCTTTGCGTCAACACCACCTGTTGCGGCGTGACGGCAATCGTCGCCAGGGTGCTGCCGACGGGCGAATACAGGGTCACGTCGGTGCGCTGCGCTGTCTGCTGCCAGTTGAAATTGACGGTGGCCGATTCAGGCTTGTCATCCTTCTGGTACACAACATTCAGGCGACCAGTCAGCTCCACCTGTTCGCGGTAAGGCGCGACGGTTTTACCCGATGGCGCGGTGTCGGACGAGAATGGGGAAGTCAAGGTCGAGCAGGCCGAGAGGGACAGGCACAGAACAGCGAGGGGGATGAAGTTTTTTGGCATGGGGAATTTTTTGAGTTCACCCCAAGTGCAAAACCCGGGGTCAGACCCTCAGGGTCTGACCCCAGAATTTGCCCTTGGGTTAACAATCACAAACTGACATTCAATCGCGCCAGCGTACTTTTTAGCGCGGCGTTTTTCGGGTCCTTGCTTTGCGCATCGCGCCACAGCTTTTTCGCTTCATCCTGGTCGCCCTTCTGCCACAGCACTTCGCCCAGGTGGACGGCGATTTCCGGATCACTGCGTACGGCATAGGCGCGGCGCAAGGCGTTTTCCGCCGCGGCCAGGTTGCCCATGCGGAACTGGACCCAGCCCATGCTGTCCATGATGAAAGGGTCGCCCGGCGCCATCTGCAGCGCCTTCTCGATCAGCGCATGGGCTTCCTGCAGGCGGATGCCGCGTTCGGCCAGCGAGTAGCCCAAAGCGTTGTACGCATGCTGGTTGTCGGGTGCCAGCGTCATCACGCGGCGCAGGCTGGCCTCCATTAAATCGAGTTTATCCTGGCGCTCTGCCAGCAAGGCGTAGTCGTACAGCAATTCGGGATTGTCAGGGAAGCGCCGCACAGCGTTTTCCAGCACCGTGTAGGCGCTTTGCACATAGCCTGCGTCGCGCAGAAATTGCGCATCGATCAGCAGCACCTGCGCCTGACTTGCCGGATCGTCCGTTTCGATTTCCGTCAGCGCCTTGCGGGCCGCATCGAGATTGCCGCCCAGGGCAATCAGTTGGGCGCGGCGCAAGCGCGCCTCGACATAGCCGCTTGACGCGCTGTTGTCGACCTTGTCCAGCCAGGCGATGGCGCCGTCCACGTCGCCGCGCTTCTCGGCGATCTGCGACAAAATCATCAGGGCCTTGAACGGATCGCGCGTGTCGCCAGGCGATTTTTCGAGCACCGCCAGGAAACGCTTGAAGTACTGCTCGGCGCCCTTGATGTCTTCCAGCTGCAGCGCCACGATACCCAGCGCATACAGGGCACCGACGTTATCGGGCGCACTTTTCAGCAGCAGCAGGAATTGATCGCGCGCCGGCTCCAGCTGTTTTTGCTCAACCAGCAGGCGCGCATAGGCGCTACGCACTTCGACGGCGTCCCGGTTCTTCTGCAGGAAAGTGGCCAGCAGCTTGCCTGCCGCCTCGGGTTGGCCCGTCACCTGCGCCAGCGTCAGCACAGCCAGTTCGGAATTGGGTTTGATCGCCAGTGCCTTGTTGGCTTCGCCGATGGCGCGCTCGCGCTCGTCGATCGACAAGGCACCTTGCGCCAGCACCAGGTGCGCTTCGAACATGTCCTGGTAGGGCTGCACCAGACGCGTCAGCATCGAGTAGGCATACAGCTTGTCATTCGAGCGCGACAAAATCTGCTGCATCTGGAACAGGGCCACGCCGCGCCCGCCAGCTGGCGCATTGGCCAGGCGTTCAGCAAAAACCGCTTCCGCCTCTTCGATCTTGTCCGTCAGCACGACGAAGCCGAGGAAGAACTGCGTCGCCTCGTCGGAATCGGGCGCCAGCTCGCGCCACAGGCGAATGGCCGCCAGCGCTTCGCCGCCCTGCTTGGCGGCCAGCGCCATCTCGGAAGCGCGCCGTGCCAGGCGCGGGTCGCGCGTCTGCTGCGCCGCCACCATCATCGTCACGTACGGCCCTTGCCACTGGCCGCTCTTGAATTCCATTTCAGCGCGGGTCAGCTTGTACAGCAAGTCGCTGCTCAATTCGACCTTGGGCAAGTCCTGCAACTTGGCATCGGCCTCGGACTCGGCCTCGGACTCGGCGCCCGCTTCCTGCGGCGCGGCGAGCCCGGCCGCCGAAGGGCGGGCCGCAGCATCGGCGGGGGCGACAGGCGTCTGGGCCAAGGCATGCGTGGCCATCAGGGCGGACAAGGTTACAATGGCGAAAGCGTTTTTCAAAGGCTGATCCTGGCTAAACGACAAAGTTTGATTTTACGCCCAACGCGACTATTGCGTACTTCGCGTATGTAACGAAAGTAACGAAAGTAACGAAAGTAACGAAATATTTATGGCGTGACCACATAGTCTGCCCGGACCAGCCATCTGCCGGCAAGCTGCCAGTTTTTACCCGGTTTTCAACCATGCGAGCCCTATGCCAGAATTGCCAGAAGTCGAAGTCACACGGCGCGGTGTTGCGCCCCACCTCGAGGGACGCGCCGTGCGCGCCGTCGTGCTGCGCCGCGACGGCCTGCGCTGGCCCTTCCCGCCTGCCCTGGGCGAACAATTGTCGGGGCATACCATCGGCCTGACGGGGCGGCGCGGCAAATACCTGCTGATCCATTTCCGCCACGGCACCCTGATCATCCACTTGGGCATGTCGGGTCACCTGCGCGTGCTACCGATGGGGACGGAGGCGCAAAAACACGACCATTTTGACCTCGTCGTGGAAACTGCAGACGGCGCCAGCCAGGTGCTGCGCATGACGGACCCGCGCCGCTTTGGCGCCGTGCTGTGGCACGACCAGGCCGACGGCCCGCTCGACGGCCATGCACTGCTGCGCGGCCTGGGCACGGAACCGCTGGAAGGCGGCTTCACGGGCCAACTGCTATACGAGAAAACGCGCAACAAGGGCAGCAGTATCAAGCAGGTGCTGATGGCAGGCGACATCGTCGTCGGCGTGGGCAATATCTATTGTTCCGAAAGCCTGTTTCGCGCGGGGATCAACCCGAAGACGCCGGCCCGGCGCATCGGCCTGGCGCGCTATGAGAAGCTGGCGCAGGCGATTCGCGACGTGCTGGCCGAAGCCATCGTGCAAGGCGGCAGCACCCTGCGCGACTTCATCGGCGTGAACGGCCAATCCGGCTACTTCCAGCAAACGTATTTCACCTACAATCGCGCAGGCAAGCCATGCCGCGTGTGCGGCGCGCCGATACGCCAAATCGTGCAGGGACAGCGTTCCACGTTTTACTGCGTGCACTGCCAAAAATAAGCACGCCTGACAAAACCGTCACGGGCGGCAGCCAATTATGGTCGAGAAGCGCAGCAGGTTTTGATCGGTGTTACACGCAAAGGGAGCCAGATGGTCAGGGACTTGGAACAATACAGCGCATGGCGCCAGGATGTGCTGGCCGCCTTGCAGGCATACCGGCAAGCCGCCAGCGCGGCGGGCCTGGTCGACGGCGCTTCCGCGCTACGCCTGGCACGCTGTGTCTCCCGCCTGCTTGATGATCGCCTGTCCGTGGCCTTCGTGGCGGAATTCTCGCGCGGCAAATCCGAGCTGATTAACGCCCTCTTCTTTGCCGGCTATGGCCAGCGCATCCTGCCTTCGGGCGCGGGCCGCACCACCATGTGCCCCACCGAGCTGCTGTACGACGCGGCATGGCCACCATCGATCCGCCTGCTGCCCATCGAGACGCGCGCGCAGAACCTGTCCACCAGCGACTACCGCGACCTGCCCGCCGCCTGGACCGTCCTGCCCCTGAACATCGATGCCGGTGGCGACATGCAGGCAGCCATCCGCCAGGTCAGCCTGACGAAAAAAGTCAGCGTGGAAGAAGCGGACCGCTACGGCCTGTACGACGCCGACGACGCGGATGCACCCGCCATGCTAGACGAGGATGGCCTGGTGGAAATTTCCATGTGGCGCCACGCCATCATCAACTTCCCCCATCCGCTGCTGAAACAGGGCCTGGTCATCCTCGACACGCCGGGCTTGAACGCCATCGGCACGGAACCGGAACTGACCTTGAACCTGATCCCGAATGCGCACGCGGTGCTATTCATCTTGGCGGCCGACACGGGCGTCACGCGCAGCGATATCGAGGTGTGGCGCAACCATATCGGCGCCGGCGTGGGGCGCCTGGTAGTGCTCAACAAGATCGACAGCATGTGGGATGAATTGCGCGGCGACGCCGAGGTGGCGCAAGCGATCGAGCGCCAGCAGGCCAGCGTGGCGCACCTGCTGACCCTGGACGCGGGCCAGGTGTTTCCCGTCTCGGCGCAAAAGGCCCTGGTGGGCAAGATCAACCAGGATGCGGCGCTGCTGGAAAAGAGCCGCTTGCAGGCGCTGGAAACGGCCCTGTTCGAGGAGCTGATCCCCGCGCGCAAAGACATCATCCGACGCCAGCTGGCGTTCGACCTCGATGCCATCGAAGCGGCGCAACAGGTACAGGCGGCGGCGCGCGCACGCGGCATCGCCGAGCAATTGCACGAGCTGCACAGCCTGCGCGGCAAGAACCAGAGCGTGATCGCCCACATGATGCGGCGCATCGATATCGAGAAGAAGGAATTCGACAGCAGCCTGTTCAAGCTGCAAGCGACGCGCGCCGTGTTCACCCGCCTGTCGACGGAACTATATACGAG
The DNA here is from genome assembly GCF_051380805.1 of Janthinobacterium paucivorans. Classification (NCBI taxonomy): domain Bacteria; kingdom Pseudomonadati; phylum Pseudomonadota; class Betaproteobacteria; order Burkholderiales; family Oxalobacteraceae; genus Janthinobacterium; species Janthinobacterium paucivorans. The sequence goes on along the minus strand of NZ_JBNYXR010000003.1, from coordinate 224,861 downwards.
CCTGGGCATGGACATCGTGCGCGACGATATTGACGGTGTGCGCGCGGCCATGCAGCGCAGCCGCTTTTTTACGGGCCTGCGCGAGGCCGTGCGCCAGTATTTTGAACGCATCGCCAGTAACCTGGAGCGCTCGGAAGGCAAGACAGCCGAGATCACGGAAATGATGCACGTGATGTACCGCAAATTCGCCGCCGAACACGGCCTGGCGCTAGCCATGCCGATGCCGTTTTCGCTGGCCCGTTACCGCCAGGAGATCGCCGATATCGAAGCGGTGTATCACAAGCAGTTCGGCACGGCGACCCTGCTTACCACCAGCCGGGTCGTACTGATGGAAAAATTCTTCGACACGATAGCGTCGCGCGTGCGCCGCTGTTTCACCAACGCCAACGACGACGCCAGCGCCTGGCTGAAAGTCATCATGGCGCCGCTCGAAGCGCAGATCGTCGAGTACAAGGAACAGCTGAAACTGCGCTTCGCCTCGATCCAGCGCATCCACGACGCCACCGACGGCCTGGAACAGAAAATTAGCGGCTTCGAGGCCAGCCTGGCGGCGCTCGAACGCGACAAGGTGCAGCTGGCGCAATTGCTGGCTGCCTTGCGCACCGCCAGCGCAACATAAAACAACAGAACACTGGAACCCTGCATGAAACGTTTGCTGCATCCGCTCTCGCCCGCCCCGGGCGCAGCGCACTTTGAAAATACGCTTGAAACTTATGTCGACCCGACTTTTTCTAACACCGTCATCGCCTGGCAAAAGCAGCATGGCCGCCATGCACTGCCCTGGCAAAACACGCGCGACGCCTACCTGATCTGGCTGTCAGAAATCATGCTGCAGCAAACGCAGGTCACAGCAGTACTCGGCTACTATGCGCGCTTCCTCGAACGCTTCCCCACCCTGCGCGATTTGGCAGCAGCACCGGTGGAAGACGTGATGGCGCAGTGGAGCGGCCTCGGTTACTACACGCGGGCACGCAACTTGCACAAATGCGCGCAGCGCGTGGTGGCCGAATATGATGGCATTTTTCCCAGCGACCCGGCCCTGCTGGCCGACCTGCCCGGCATCGGTCGCTCGACGGCCGCCGCCATCTCCGCGTTTTCCAGCGGCACGCGCGCAGCCATCATGGACGGCAACGTCAAGCGCGTGTTCGCGCGCACCTTCGGCATCGACGCCTATCCCGGCGAGAAACGGGTCGAGGACGCCATGTGGCGCCGTGCCGAAGCGCTGCTGCCTGAAACAGGCATCGAAGCTTACACGCAAGGCTTGATGGACTTCGGCGCCACCCTGTGCACGCGCAGCAGTCCCGATTGCGGCCGCTGTCCGCTGCAACCGCGCTGCGTGGCCTACGCCACTGGCCGCACCAAGGATCTGCCTGTGCGCAAGCCGAAGAAAACCAGTCCGGAAAAGCACGCCGTCATGCTTGCTATTATCGACGACGGCCAAGTACTGCTCGAGCAGCGCCCCGGCTCGGGCATCTGGGGCGGCTTGCTGTCGCTGCCCGAACTCGATGGCCATGTACTCGCTGATGCGCACTCGGCGCGAGAAATAGACCAGCAGACACTGACGCATGCCGTGGCGCCGTTCGGCGAGATCGAGACGCAGGAACGGCTGCTGCCCATCGTGCATGTATTTACGCACTACAAACTGCACATCGTCCCCTGCCGCATCACGCTTGCGCGCCGCCTTGCACTGGCCGGGGAAGCGACCCATGTCTGGTACGACGGCGCGAAAATTGCGGGCGCACCGCTGCCTGCGCCGATCAAGAAACTGCTGCTGGACCTATTCGGCGATACGCGTGCAGCGCAGCGCAGCATGTTCTAGTGCGCAGGCTAGTCGTACTGGCGCTGGCGCAGCCGGTCTACAACTCATCCAAAGAATACAGACGACGGTGCTCGCGGATCGCGTAGCGGTCCGTCATGCCGGCGATGTAGTCGGCGATCTTGCGCGCCTGCTGCGTGAGCTCACCCTCCTTGAGTTGATAGTCGGGTGGCAGCAGGGCCGGTTCGGCCATGAAGCTGTCATACAGTTCGCGCACGATGCGGCTCGCTTTGACGCGCATGCGATTGACCTGGTAGTGACGGTACAGGTTCGCTCGCAAAAAGCGTTTCAGGTCCGTCGCGTCACGGCGCATGGCGTCCGAAAAGCGGATCAGCGGGGCACTGGCGCGCACGTCGTTGACGTCGCGCGGCGCCGCATCGAGGATCAAGGCATTCGAGGTGACGATCAGATCGTCGGCCAGGGCGGTGATCAGGCGGCGCAGGGTTTCGTAGATGGCGCGCCGCCCCGACAGACCGGGAAATGCCTGCTGGACCTCGCGCCACAGGCGGCCGAAGAATGCTACCTCTTCCAGCTGCTGGATGGTGATCAGGCCGGAACGCAGGCCGTCGTCGATATCGTGGCTGTTGTAAGCGATTTCATCGGCCAGGTTGGTCAGCTGCGCTTCCAGGGTTGGTTGCGTGCGGTCGATGAAGCGCTGGGCCACGGGACCCAGTTCGCGCGCATGCGCCAGCGAGCAGTGTTTCAATATGCCTTCGCGCGTCTCGAACATCAGGTTCAAACCGTCAAAGGCGCCGTAATGCTCTTCCAGCGTGTCGACCACGCGCAGGCTTTGCAGGTTGTGTTCGAAGCCGCCGTGCTCGCGCATGCACTCATTGAGCACGTCCTGGCCAACGTGGCCGAATGGCGTGTGGCCCAGGTCATGCGCAAGGGCGATCGCTTCAACCAAGTCTTCGTTCAAACGCAAGTTGCGCGCGATCGAGCGTCCCACCTGCGCCACTTCCAGGCTATGCGTCAGGCGCGTGCGGAACAAGTCGCCCTCGTGGTTGAGGAAAACCTGGGTCTTGTATTCGAGACGACGGAAGGCCGAGGAATGGATGATGCGGTCGCGGTCGCGCTGGAACTGGCTGCGCGAAGCGTGCGCCGCTTCGGCAAAGCGACGTCCCTGCCCCTGTGCCGAATGGGCCGCATATGGGGCAAGGAAGTCTTCGGGGGTCATGCTTGCTGCACTCCGGCGGCCAAGGTGGCGAGCACCATTTCATGCGGCGCGGACGTGATGCACGGGCTGCCCAGTGGTTTCAACAAGATGAACTTGATGGCGCCGCCCTCGTTCTTCTTGTCCACTTCCATCAGTTCGAGCCAGCGCTCGACGCCCAGGTCCGGTGCCTTGACGGGCAGGCCGGCGCAAGCGACGAGTTTACGCACGCGCTCCACAACTGCCTGCTCGATATAGCCCATGCGGCAGGACAGGTCGGCCGCCATCACCATGCCGCAGCCGACGGCTTCGCCATGCAGCCAGTGGCCATAGCCCAGGCCCGCTTCGATGGCGTGGCCAAAGGTATGGCCGAAGTTCAGGATGGCGCGCAAGCCGCCTTCGCGTTCGTCCTGGCGCACCACGTCGGCCTTGATTTCGCACGAGCGGGCAATCGCATACGCCAGCGCGCCCTTGTCGCGTGCCATCAGCTTGCCCATGTTCGCTTCGATCCAGTCGAAGAAGTCGGCATCGATAATGGCACCATGCTTGATCACTTCGGCCAAGCCAGCCGACAGCTCGCGCGCCGGCAGGGTTTCCAGGGTCGACGTATCGGCAATCACGGCGCGCGGCTGATAGAAGGCGCCGATCATGTTCTTGCCCAGCGGGTGGTTGATGCCGGTCTTGCCGCCGACGGAGGAGTCGACCTGCGCCAGCAAGGTGGTGGGCACTTGCACAAAGCCGATGCCGCGCATATAGCTGGCGGCTGCATAGCCGGTCAGGTCGCCGATCACGCCGCCGCCCAGGGCCACCAGGGTGGTCTTGCGGTCACATTTATTGGCCAGCAGCGCGTCGAAAATCTGCATCAGGCTGGCCCAGTTTTTATATTCTTCGCCGTCCGGCAGGACGATGCAGATCACTTCGCGGCCATCGCTGGCGAGTGCCGCCTGCAGGCGGCCCAGGTACAGGGGGGCGACAGTGGTATTGGTGACGATGGCCACCTTGTGACCGCTGATATGGCGCAGCAGCGCATCAGCATCGGCCAGCAGGCCGGGACCGATGGCGATCGGATAACTGCGTTCGTCGAGATCTACGCTCAACAACATTTTGGATTGCTCGTTCATCGAAGGCTCTGCATGAATGACGCAGTTGGGCGAAGCCTCGCATTCAAGGCTGGCCAGCTGCATCAGGATGGTCTGAACCATTGATTGTACGTTAGGACGGCCGGTGTCGATCACAATGTCGGCCACTTCCATGTAATGGGGCTCGCGCTGTGACGTCAACTCTTCCAGTTTGCCGCGCGGGTCGGCCGTCTGCAGCAAGGGGCGGTTCTTGTCGTGGCTGGTGCGCGCCAGGATGTTGCTGACGCTGGCGCGCAGGTACACCACCGTGCCGCGCTCCTTCAGGTAGGCGCGACTGTCAGCATTGAGGATGGCACCGCCACCCGTGGCCATGACGATGCCCTCCTGCGCGCTCAGGTCGCGGATGACTTCGGCCTCGCGCCGGCGAAAGCTGGCTTCCCCCTCGATTTCAAAGATCCACGGGATGGTCGCCCCCGTGCGTGCCACGATTTCATGGTCGGAATCGACAAAGCGCAAGCCCAGCTTGCGGGCCAGGATGCGCCCGATCGTGGTTTTGCCTGCGCCCATGAGACCTACTAAAAACAGATTTTGCATGTGCTGCGACAATTATTTTGAATCACTACAAACATTCGCCTGCCCGTACGGACTAATCACGCCCGGTGGAGACACATCCTGGCGGTTAAAGTCCGAGAACAGCCCCGGAAGCAAAGTGTAACCGACATAAGTTGCCTCCGTCCCGGAACTATTGCCACGTATCGTCAATTCGACGTCCAGCCAGTTGGCCCTGTCGCGTGGATAAGTCAGCGTCACGGTGGTGGTGCCGCTGCTGTCGGTCTTGCCTCCGGTGGAGACATTGAGCGGAATGCCGGGATCGAGGTAGCCGTTTTTATTCTCGTCTTCGAGAGCATCAAGCATGCCGTTACGATTCTGGTCTTCATTCGTACATGTCACGCTCGGCCCACGAATCCAGCTTGTTGCCGCCGAGGAAAACTGCAGAGTGCCCTTGTAATACGACTTGGGCCAGGCAGCGGCCGTGATGATTACGTCAGGCACCGGATTGCCAGCGGCATCCGTCACAAACACAGTATAAGTCTTGCGATAGGTGCTGCTGTCCGTGCCATCGAGCACATTTCCGCTGCCGGCACTGATGAACAGCGATTTCTTCGTTACTGTCAGCCTGGCCTTGGCGCTGCTGCTCGATGCGCCCTGCAATTGGGCTTGGACGATCACGCCATCGACTCCCGTGCTGGCTTGACCGGCGATATAACTGACAGTGGCCATGCCATCGGCATCGGTATTGACCACCGATGGCGAGCTCAACGAGCCACCGCTGGCATCACTCTGGATGGTAAAGCCGACCTGAGCATTCTTGACGAGATTGTTTTGCGCCGTACCATCGCGCACGATGGCACGCAGGGCGCTGCGCTGGGAAGTGCTGCCTGCCGTATTGGCGCCGATTACTGCAGGGTCGGCCTGCAAGGTAATGGTTGCCTGTGGCGTCAGCGGGGCGACGAATTCCACATCGGCCTGCACCGACACACCCGTGCTCTCGTTCCTGGCAGTCAACGACGTCCGCCCCGCGCCATCAGCCTGCACATAGGCGATAGCATTGCCGCCAACGAGCGCCAGTGGCGCCAGTAATGGCGTGGCGCAGGCGGCGTCCCGGTAAATCGCGCCGCGCGAAGTACTGAAACGCACATTACCCGTTTGCGCGGTGCCGGCCACATCGTTGTGCACGGCAATCGCGTAGCAGGTCTGGGTTGCCAGTGTCGTCAAAGCCACACTGGCATCGGTGACGGCGTTGATCGTGAAATTGGCCGCATTGATCGCCACCGGCACTACCACGCTATCGCCCTGGCTCTTAATGGTGATCGTATCGCCGGTACCAGATTGGGCGTTGTAGCTCAATATCAGTTGGCCATTATTATCGGTCAGAGCGGGACTGCCGCCACCGCCCTTCACCATCAGCGGATTGGTTAGCGCGCTGAATGTCACCGGCTTGCCCACCAGTGGATTACCGCTAGAATCGACCAACTTGACCACCATATCCGTACTTGTCTTCAGATTCACGGAAGAAAAGGCACTCACAGCGAGCTTGGTGCCGCTGACGCCGATATCCGTGCTGGCTTTTTGCGCGCCGGCGCTGGCACTGACTTTAATCGTGCGCAAACTGGCATCGCCGCCCGTATTGAGACTGACTATCGCCTGCCCTTGCGCATTGGTACTGACCAGCGTCGCACCGAGCGCTCCCGAATCAGCGCTGAAGGTCACGCTGGCATTGGGAACGACGGCATTGTTGGCATCCTTGACAAACGCAATCACATTGACGGCCGTGCCGCCAGACGAGGCCAGCGAGCCGCCGGAAGACGTCAGCAGCAAGCTGGCAATACCCGAGGTAACAGGCACCACTTTCACCAACACCGGTGCTGAATCGATACCCCCGCTGCTGGCCTTGATGGTAATGTCGCGCAGAGTCGTGTCACCTTTCACGCTCAGCTTTTCCGTCACCGTGCCATTCGCGTCCGTGACACGAACAGTATTACTGATCGTGCCCGAACTGGCCGTAAAAGCAACAGTTTGACCCGTTATGGCATTGTTGCCGGCATTTTTAACCACGACCGTCAATGCCACTTCCGTGCCATCCTCCCCCGATGCCACTATGCTGCTCGCGCTGGCAACCAGTGCCACACTGGCAACACCAGAATTGGCGCCATCTTTGCTGCCCAGGGTCGGATCGCCGCCACCGCCACCACACGCGGCCAGCATGGTGCCCAGCGCCAGCAAGACCAGCCAATTCGATACAGCACGCCAAGAAGTATTGCCTAAAGAGAAATTTCGCATCGTCGCCATCCGTCCGTTTTCGTTTGCATTATTACTGAAACGTAAAGATGTGACATTAACGTGTTGCAGGCCGATCTGCCACTATTTTCGGCGTAATAAACACCATCAGTTCGGTTTTTTCTTGACTGCGGCCCGTGCTGCGGAAAAAAACACCGAGCAAGGGAATGTCGCCAAGAATCGGCCCCTTGCTTTCCGTACCGCGTTCGGACTGCTGGTAAATGCCGCCCAGCACCACCGTGCCGCCGTCTTCCACCATCACTTGCGTGCGCACGTGCTTGGTGTCGATGGCGAAGCCGGAGCGCGTTTCCTGGCCGACGCTGTCCTTGTTGACGTCCACTTCCAGCACCACGTTGCCATCCGGCGTGATCTGCGGCGTGACCTCCAGGCGCAGGTTTGCCTTGCGGAACGTGATTGAGGTGGCACCGCTGCTGGTGGCGACCTGATACGGCAATTCGATACCCTGTTCGATCAGCGCCAGCACCTTGTCGGCCGTCACCACGCGGGAGCTGGAAATGATCTTGCCCTTGCCGTCCGCCTCCAGCGCGGACAGTTCCAAGTTCAAAAAGCGGTTGGCAGCTGCCGAAAACAGACTCAGGGCGAAGCTGGCTGGCGGCAAGCCGTTGATGCTGGCGGCCGGCAAGTTGACGAATTGCGTGTTCGGCACGAAGGCGCCGGTGCCGGCCACCGTTTGCCCCGTCGCCTCGCCCACGCCCTGATACGTAGCGCCGACAGCCGCGCGGCGAGCGCTGCTGCCCAGCGAAAAGCCGGGCACCTGGCCCGCTGCCAGGCGCTGGTCGGTAAAACCCAGGCGCGCGCCCAGGTTACGGCTGAAACTGTCGTTCGCTTCGACGATGCGCGCCTCGATCATCACTTGTCGCGTCGCGATATCTGTCTTGGCGATCAACTGACGGATCTGCTCCAGCCGCGCCGGTACGTCAGTGACGAACAGCTGATTCGTGCGCGGCTCGATGATCACGCTGCCACGGCGCGACAACAAGCGGCTGCGCCCCTCGCCGGCATCCAGGCCGAACAAGGTGCGGAACGCTTCCGCCTTCTGGTAGTTGAGCTGGAAGATGGCTGATTGCAAGGGTTCGAGTTCCGCGATCTGCGCGCGCGTTTCGAGCTCCAGTTTTTCGCGCGCCAGCATTTCCTCGCGCGGCGCGATCCACAGCACATTGCCATTGCGCCGCATGTCCAGGCCCTTCGCCTGCAGCAGTACGTCGAGCGCCTGGTCCCATGGCAAGTCGCGCAGGCGCAGCGTCAGGTTACCTGCCACGCTGTCGCTGGCGATGATGTTTTGCCCCGAGGCGTCGGCCAGGATATGCAAGGCCGCGCGCACGCCCACGTTCTGGAAATCGACGGAAATTTTCTCGCCAGCATACAGGCGCGGCGCCGTTACCAGCACCACGGCCTCGTCCCCGGCCAAGGCGGCACCATGCAGCAATATCAAGCATAGCGAGTACATCGAGCACATCCACACCGACGCCTTCATGGCGTGGCCTCCGGCACGCCAGCTTTGGCCTCTCCCGACTTTTGCAAGGTCAGGCTGCCATGCCGTTCACGCCACTCGCCGCCCGCCTCCTGCAGCAACTCCCGGTACTGCAACGCCTGTTCGCTGATCTGTGTGACCAAGCCGTGGTCTGGCCCTAGATACTGGCCTACCGCCACCCGGTACACGCGCTGGCCCGCCATGAGCAGCGCACTCAGGCGCCCGGCCTGTTGCACGCTACCGACCATACTGATAGCCGGCAGCGCCACGTTTTCCAGCGCTTCGCGCAGGCGGCGCGGGTCGGGCCCGGCCACGCTGCCCCGCCGGCCCGGTGCGGGCGCAGGCGACAATGCGCCAAAAGGATCGGCCAAGGCGGCAGCCTCGTAGGGATGCGGCGCGACTGTGGCAAGCCGGTGCCATGCAGGCACGGCTGCGGCACCGCCCGCCTTGGGCGACAGGGCCGCTTGCGCCGCCCGTTCCCCTGCTTCGGGCAAGCGATACGCCTGCAGCACGGCATCGAGCGTCAGTACGCGATCCTTGCCCAGTGTCAAGGCAAGCTCATGCACTGTGACGATGCGCGGCAAGCGCGCCAGGTCCGCCAACAGCGCCCCCATGGCGTGGTAAGCGCCACGCAACTGTATGGCGATCGGCAAAGCGACATACTGCGCTTGCGGCCGCGCCGCGCCCGGCCTGAACAGTGAAAATTGCAAACCGCGCGACTGGCCTGCGGCGTTGATGTCGGTCAACAACACCGCCATCGCTTGCTGGTCGGGCAGTTGCTGTTCCAGCAGGGCCAGCTCGGCACCAGCCTGGCGCTGCTGCGCGCGCCACTGCGGCAACTGGCTCGCCCTGGCCTGTGCCGACAGATACTCGGCACGCAGGCGGCGCTCCTCGCCTTGCGCCACCTGTACTGCAGCCATCAAGCCATCGAGCCATGTGGCGTAAAACAGGGCCACTACCAGCGTAGCGGCCAGGGCGGCGCATGCGAGGCGCACAGGTAACGGCCACAGCGATGCGGTTTTCAAGCTCAGCATGATTGACCTCCAGGACTAAGATTGCGGAGCACCCGCCCCAACGCTTGCCAAAGCCAGCCGTATCGTCCATTCCACCGCGCCATCGACCGCGCCGCGTGCCTCCTGCCGCACTTCCAGCAATTCCGGTCGGGACCAGGGCGCTTCTCGCTCCAGCGCCAACAGCAATGCCGCGACCTGTTCCTGCGTGGCCGCGCGCCCTTGCAGGCGCACCATGGTCATTTCCTGGCGTACGCTGTGCAAGGACACGCCGGCCGGCATCGCCCGCGCCAGCACCTCCAGCATGCGCACCCAGGCATTGCGTTGCTCTTGCAAACTGGCAATGGCCTGCTGGCGCAGCAGCAATGCCGCCGTCTCGTCCTGCACCCGCTTGCCGCTGGCGAGGCTGGCATTGACCTGCAGCATGGCATTGCGCCAGCTCTCTTGGCGGCGCAGCTGCGCGTCGAGCCGGAGCTGCAGCCAGGCGCCCGCCGCCAGGGCCAGCAGCAAGCCCAACAACGCCCCGCCAGCCAGTTGCCACAGCAGTCGCTGAATACGCCGCTGCCGCGCCGCCTGCCGATGCGGCAAGAGGTTGATGCAAGGCACTTGCGCCACGCTCTTCATCGGACGTACCGGTGCAAGGCCAGCCCCCACGCCAGCTGGAATGCCAGGCCACTGTCCGGCAGGGCTTGCCATCCCCCTTGTGCAACGGCCGCTTCGCGCGCCAGCGCCTCGCTATCCATGACGACGGGCGTCAAACCGGCCGCCGTGGCCGCATCGAGACGGCGCTGCACGCTGGCGCGCCGTGCCGCCACCAGCAGCACTTCGATTTCCTGCCCCTTCTGGCCCGCAAGCGGTGGCACCGGCCCCAGCTGGAAAAAATCCAGGCTGGCGTCTTCCAGCGCAAACGGCATGTATTGCGCCGCCTCCAGCTCCACCAGGATTTCCAGTTGTTCCTCCGGCAAGCCCGCCTGCAGGCGTAGTACATGCGTGATCAGGGCCGTGGCCGGCATGGCCAGCGCCACGCGGGTGCAAGCACTGCCACTATTGCGCCATGCCAGGCGCACGGCGGTGGCCAGCCCCTGCAGATCTTCGACATTGCCATCAACCATGACTCCGGCAGCCAACGCCGCGCTGCCGCAATGCCGACACAAGAGCTTGCCCCGCCGGCGACTCAACTCGACCACGCGCACGGCATCGTCCGCCATGTCGACGCCCAGCAAGCCGATGCCAAGAAAACTGCGGATGGACATGTTTTTTATCGGGAAACGCGGCCGTGGGAGGGAGCCTGCCATACGCAAGCCTAGTGCTGACAACGCAGGCCTGTAAATGGATTTCACACCGGTGTTTGCGGCGCGCGGCAGCTATCTGGCCCGACTGTGATCTGGCGCAGAATAATTGTTACCAAATCCTGGTTGCCAACATGCCAATACATGCTTATATAGAGTGTCGACAAGTGTCGGCACGCTGCCCGGCAAGGGCCACGGCACGCTGCCATCGCGGCAAGCTCGCTTATAATTGGCCGGCATAATTAACCGAAAGACATACGACGCATGACATCTTCAAACTCCGCCGGCTCCGCTGGCTCGCAGCCGCCCGCCAAGGGCAGCAAACCCAAACGTTTTCTGCTGATGGCGCTGGTATCGCTGCTGGGCCTGGGCATCGTCGGCGTCTTGCTGGTGGTTTTTGGCCTGGCCATGGCATATCCAAACCTGCCGGCGCTCGATACCTTGACCGATTACAAACCGAAAATGCCGCTGCGCGTGTTCACGTCCGACAGTGTGCTCATTGGCGAGTTCGGCGAAGAGCGGCGCAACATGGTGCATATCAAGGATATCCCCGATGTCATGAAGAAAGCCGTGCTGGCCATCGAAGATGATCGCTTCTATGAACATGGCGGTGTCGACTATCTGGGCATCACGCGCGCAGCCGTGCACAACCTGATGGGCGGCGCCAAGCAAGGTGCCTCGACCATCACGCAGCAGGTGGCGCGCAATTTCTTCCTGTCCAGCGAACAGACGCTGAAACGCAAGGCGTATGAAGTCTTGCTGGCCTGGAAGATCGAGAAAAACCTCAGCAAGGACCAGATCCTCGAAGTGTATATGAACCAGATTTATCTGGGACAGCGCGCCTACGGCTTCGCCTCGGCTGCGCAAATCTATTTTGGCAAGCATATCCAGGACCTCACCGTGGCCGAAGCAGCCATGTTGGCCGGCTTGCCGAAAGCGCCATCGGCCTACAATCCGGTCGTCAACCCGAAACGTGCGCGCATGCGCCAGCAATACATCCTGCAGCGCATGGCGCAGCTGGGCTACATCACGCCGGCGCAGTTCGAAGTAGCGAAAAATGAAGAGCTGAAAGTAAAAACCGATAGCAGCGCCTTCGGCGTGCATGCCGAATACGTATCGGAAATGGCGCGCCAGCTGGTCTACGAGCAATTCAAGGAAGACACCTACACGCGCGGCCTGAACGTCTACACCACTATCACCAAGGCCGACCAGGACGCCGCCTACATTGCCTTGCGCAAGGGCGTGATGGATTACGAGAAACGCCACGGCTACCGCGGCCCGGAAGCCTACATCGACATTCCGAAAACCAAGGCCGAAGCCGATGACGCCATCGAAACGGAGCTGGCCGACCACCCGGACAGCGACGACATCATCGCCGCCATGGTGCTGCAAGCGTCGCCCAAATCGTTGCAGGCGGTCACGTCGGCCGGCGAGGAAATCACTATTACCGGCCCAGGGCTGACCTTTGGCGCGGCCTGGCTATCGGAAAAAGCGGCGCCGAACCGCCGCATCAAGCGTGGTGCCGTGATCCGCGTCATGCAGGAAAACAACAGCTGGGTCCTGACGCAGATGCCGGAAGTACAATCGGCGTTCGTGTCGGCCAGCACGACCGACGGCGCCATCCGCGCCATGGTGGGCGGCTTCGATTACAACCGCAACAAGTTCAACCACGTCACACAGGCCTGGCGCCAGCCTGGTTCGGCCTTCAAGCCCTTCATCTATTCCGCGTCACTGGAACGTGGACTGTCGCCGGCCACCATCATCAACGATGCGCCGATCTCGTTCGATGCGGGCCAGACCGGTGGACAGGCGTGGGAGCCGAAGAACTACGACAGCAAATACGATGGTCCGCTGAGCATGCGCAAGGGTTTGATGAAGTCGAAGAATATGATTTCCATCCGCATCTTGCACAAGATCGGCGCCAAGTATGGCCAGGAATACGCGACGCGCTTCGGCTTTGACGCCGACAAGAACCCGCCGTACCTGACCTTGGCACTGGGCGCGGGCAACGTCACGCCGCTGCAAATGGCGGGCGCCTACGCCGTGTTCGCCAATGGCGGCTACAAGATCAACCCGTATCTGATCGCCAAGGTGACCGATAGCGATGGCAATATCCTGTCGCAAGCCAAGCCGGACCTGGCAGGCGAGGAAGCCAACCGCGTCATCGACGAGCGCAATGCCTTCATGATGAACAGCATGCTCAACGACGTCGTGCGCTTCGGTACGGCGAACAAGGCCATGGCCTTGAAGCGCCCTGACCTGGCCGGCAAGACAGGCACGACCAACGACTCCATCGACGCCTGGTTCGCCGGATACCAGGCCAAGCTGGTGGGCATCGCCTGGATAGGCTACGACCAGCCGCGCAACCTGGGCAATCGGGAAACGGGTGGCGGCCTGGCCTTGCCGATCTGGATCAGCTACATGGCGAAAGCGCTGAAAAGCATTCCCGTCGAGGAACGCGCCGTGCCAGAAGGCCTGATCCGCGTGGGCGACGAGTATTACTATGCGGAAAATCCGCCGGGCACAGGCGTAGGCAGCCTGGAAGGCGCAGCGCGCGGCACGCCAGAGGAAGAAAAAGCCAAAGAAGCTGTCAAGAACGAACTCTTTTAAGATCTTTGATGCAAAAAGGGCAGACTGCAAAGTCTGCCCTTTTTTTATTCCCGTGGCGAAACGATTACTTCAGCACGACAGGTGCGCCCGCCTGCTCGCTGGCCATGCGGGACAAGGCAGCAAACAGTTCCGAGCCGTCGCGCGTGTTGAGCCAGACATCGCCGTCGCGCTTGTAGTGAAACCCGCCGGAACGGGCGGCCACCCACATTTCGCGCATGGGGGCCTGGCTGTTGACGATGATTTTCGTGCCGTTATCGATGAATTCGATTTCCAGCACATTACCGCTGCGGCTGCATTCGACGTCGAGCACGTCTTCATCGTTCAGCCGGTCCAGCGCCGCCTCGATCTGGGTCAGGGTGGCTTCGGCCAGGACCAGGAATTCCGATTCGCTCATGCTACACTCCAAATATCTTAATCAAACCGTGATTCTAATCGTGAAGTCATCCTCAGCGTTTTATACCGGCATCGCCATTGTGGTCTCTAGCGTCTTGGCCGGCTGCGGCCAGCCCGGCCCCCTGTACCTGCCCAAGCCGCCCACAGCCAAGGGCGCGCCAGCCAAAGTCCCGGTCGAACCGGCCACCGTGCCACCGCCACCCTTGATCGTGCCGGCAAGCTAAGTTGAACGTAGCGCGGTAGCGGCATGCGCCGCCCTGGCGCTCTTTACGCGCTTACTCCAGGCAAAATACACACGAATTAACAATAGTAGCGCGACGATGCTGCCAAAAATGATCGGTTGCGTGAAATTGTGCTTGCCCGCTTTCATCCACCAGAAATGCAGGATGGCCAGCGGCGCGATGAGGTAAATCAAGCGGTGCAACCACTGCCAGCGCTTGCCACCCAGGCGTTTCACCATGCCGTTCGTGCTCGTCACGGCCAGGGCAATGAGCAAGACGAAGGCGATGAAACCCACCGTGATGAACGGGCGCTTGAGCACATCGTTCCACATGGCCTGCACATCAAAAAAGTGATCGAACCACAGGAAGGTGGTGAAATGCAGCGCCGCGTAGAAAAACGCGAACAGGCCCAGCATGCGCCGCAACTTGATCAGCCAGTTCCACTGCGTGACGCGCCGCAAGGGCGTCACCGCCAGGCTGATGCAGAGAAAATACAGGGTCCAGTCGCCCGTGCCACGCGTGATGAATTCCAGTGGCTCCACCAGTTGCCCCGTGTACGTGAGCCATACCATGCGCGCAAACGGCAGCAGCGCCAGCAAAAAGACCAGGCTTTTCAGCAGCGACAATTGCCTGCTCGTGGGATGGATGGCCATGGTCTTTCCTTAAAAGAACTTCTTCAGATCCATGCCCGCGTACAGCGAGGCCACGTCGTTATAACCGTTGAACATCAGGGTCTTGCGCTTGCGCGCGAGAAAACCGTCTTCGCCGATGCGCCGCTCGGAAGCCTGCGACCAGCGCGGATGATCGACGTTCGGGTTCACATTCGAATAAAAACCGTATTCGGACGGTGCCGACAGATTCCAGGACGTGCGCGGCTGTTCCTTGACGAAACGGATCTTGACGATGGATTTGGCCGACTTGAAACCATATTTCCACGGCAAGACCATGCGCACGGGCGCGCCATTCTGGTTTGGCAAGGTTTCGCCATACATGCCCAGGGTCAGCAGCGCCAGCGGATGGTTCGCTTCATCGATGCGCAAGCCTTCCGTATACGGCCATTGCAGCACGCGGCTGCCCACGCCCGGCATTTGCTTCTTGTCGGCCAGGGTGATGAACTCCACATACTTGGCATTTCCCGTCGGCTCGACCTTCTTGATGATTTCCGAGAAGGAGTAACCGACCCAGGGAATCACCATCGACCAGCCTTCTACGCAGCGCAAGCGGTACACGCGCTCTTCCAGCGGCGCCAGCTTCAGCAGCGCGTCCAGATCCAGCGTCATGGGCTTCTTGATTTCGCCTTCTATACTCACCGTCCATGGCCGCGTGCGCAAGGTGCCAGCGTTTTGCGCCGGCTCGCTCTTGTCCGTGCCAAATTCGTAGAAATTATTGTAGGTGGTGGCGTCTTTGTAGGCGGTCTGCTTTTCCAGCGCCGAATAGGCGGGGTTGAGCTTGCCGGCCAACTTGGGATTGATGCCTTGCGCGAAGGCTTCGCGACTGGCCATTTCCAGCAAGGCCGCGCTGGACACGGAGCCCAACGCCACTTGCTTGATGAAGCTACGGCGCGATTCAAACACGGCGCGCGGCGTGATTTCGGAAGAATACGGCAATTCAATGCCGTTGGGACTGCGCTTGATCAACATGGCGGCTCCGGAAAAAAGGTAAGTGTTTATACCTTACACCAGTTTTCCCTCGCCGTTCATGACGCTTCCGTCATGCAGAAATCCATTACAACTTGCCGTAAGAATGCAGGCCGGAGAGGAACATATTCACGCCCAGAAAGGCAAACGTCGTCACCAGCAAGCCCACCAGCGCCCACCATGAGGCAATGCGGCCGCGCAAGCCCGTCATCAGGCGCATGTGCAGCCAGGCCGCATAGTTGAGCCAGACGATCAGCGCCCAGGTTTCTTTCGGGTCCCACGACCAGTAGCCGCCCCACGCTTCGGCCGCCCACAGGGCACCGAGGATGGTCGCTACCGTGAAGAAAGCAAAGCCGACGGAAATGGCCTTGTACATGACATCGTCGAGCACTTCCAGCGACGGCAGGCGGTCGACCAGATAGCCGCTCGATTTGAGCAAATACGCCGCCGCCACCATGGCCGACAGGGCAAACGTGCCGTAGCCGATGAAGTTGGCCGGCACGTGTATCTTCATCCACCAGCTTTGCAGGGCCGGCACCAGCGGCTGGATCTCGGCCGCGTCGCGCGTGACCGTGTACCACATCAGGAACACCACGGCCGCTGAAATGACCAGCATGACGAAGGCGCCCAGCTGGCGCGTCGCATAATGCTGTTCGTAATACAGGTAGAACATGGCTGTGATCAAGGAAAACAGGATGAACACTTCATACAGGTTCGACACCGGAATATGGCCCACGTCGGCACCGATCAGGTAAGACTCGTACCAGCGCACCAGCATGCCCGTCAGGCCCAGCACCACGCCGGCCCAGCACAGCAGGGAGCCGACGGACGAGCCGAATTCCGAGCGCGCCACCAGGCCGATCCAGTAGAACAGGGTCGACAGCACGAACAGGGTGCCCATCCACAGAATGGCGGATTGGCTAGACAAGATGTATTTGAGGAAGAATTTCTGGTTCGCCATCTCAAGGTTGCCGGCGTACAGCTCGATGGCGAACAGCGACAGCACGGCCGCCACAGGGATCAGCCAGCGCACGGGCTTCCAGTACCAGCCCAGCCACGCAAACGTGGGCGCCGCCGCCAGCAAGATGACTTTTTCATAGATGTCCATGAAGGCGCCAAAGCGCATCAGGCCGAACAGGGAGGCCGCCAGCAAGCCGGCGCCGTACAGCCAATCGACCAGGCTCAGGCGCTTGAAAAATCCTGGTTCCTGCGTATATATTTGCTTGTTTGCCAATTCCATATTTTCTCCATTCCCGGCGACGCGCAAGCGCCCCGAAACTCAGCCAATCGAACTCAGCGCAGCTTACGCCGATTGCGGCAGCTTTGCCTTCAAAGTCTCAAATTCTTTTTCAAAATCCAGCGTCTTGCGTTGCGTGCTCATGGCCATCAGGGCCACGCTGCCTCCTTCGCCATCCTTGATCCACACCCACAGGCGGCGCTCGCGGATATAAAACATGGAAAACACGCCGATCACCAGGAACAGGCAACCGAGATAGACCACGCCCTTGCCCGGCGAACGCGTCACTTGCAGCACGGAAGCCTTGATTTCCGTAAAGTCGTCGAGCTGCAGATACACGGGCGCGCCATAGAAGAAGCTGTCGGACAGCGCATTCGTGGCCAGTTGCAGGAAGCGGCCGTGCTTGTCATCAGCCTCGATGGCTGGCAAGCCATCGCGCGCGCGCGCCGCCTGCCACAAGTCCCACAGGCTGCCATTCAAGATCTTCATGAAGATATCGGCCGCTTTTTCTTGCTCGGCGGCAGGAACTTTCTCCAGGAAACGTGAAATGGCCAGGAAACCACCGTCTTGCCCGTTGCCGGCAAAGATGCCCAGACTTTTCGCCGCCGATTCCTGCAACTGGCTGCGCAGGGCTTGCGCGCCCGCCTGCGGCATGGCGCGCGCCGCATAGCCCGCTGCGGCCTGCTGGCGCAGCGCGGGATCTTGCAGCGCGGCACGCAAACGCATCCACTCGTTCACGCTGTAATTGTCATCGACGGGAATACGCAGATAGCTGAACGGGTCGCCGGGGTTGACGCGCATGCCGGCCAGGAACACCGTCGTGCCATCCACGGTGACCGGCTGCATATAGTTCTGGTATTCGCGCGCCTGGCCCGTCTTGTCGCGCAATTTATATTGCACCGAGGGACCGACGTTCTTGAGATCCTCGTTATTCACGTTCTTCGCGGCCGAACCGAGGCGCTTGTCCAGGCCGACGGCAAATTTATCGTTGAAACTGTCCGCCTTATTGACGGCGCGCACATCCTGGCCGGCGCTGAGATTTTCCACGTTGAAGGGACGGAAAGCCGACCATTCCACCGTGTAGGAATTGCCATCGCTACGCTCGAGCGGCGTGCTGCCGCCCACTTCACCGCCGATATCGAAGCGTTTCGTCGTCTTGCCCGTCATGGGAAAACCCGTCAACTTGAGCTTGCTGCCGCCATCTTCAAAGCTGGACTGGTACAGGGCCAAGCCCTTGTACAGCAGCGGCTGATTGACTTTGATGGTGGCAGGAAAGGTCTCGCCCGTTGCATGATCCGTGATGACGACGTCGCTGGCAAACAGCTTGGGCATGCCCGTGCTGTAGAAATCGATATGGAATTTTTTCAGCAGGATGGTGATCGGCAAATCCTGGATCAGCACGCCATCGGCCTGGGGAATGATGGCCGTATTGCTCGACGCGCCTTCCGGAATCATGGTGTTGCCGCGGAAAGTCGGGTTCGACAGGCTCAAACGGTGCTGGGCCGGAATGTCAGCGATTACGCCGCTACCGGCAAATGGCGTCTTGCCAAAGAACCATTGCTGTACGCGGATCGGCATTTCCGAATCGAGCAAGCCCCCCACGCAGATGATGACGATAGCGCCGTGGGCAAAGATATAGCCCCATTTATTGGCGGCGCCCCGCTTGGCTGCCACCAGGGTGGCGTTATCCTTCTCGACCACTTTGGCCGCATAGCCGCTGTCCTTCAGACGCATCACCATCTGCTGCGCCAGCACAGCAGGTGGCAGCGGCGCTTGCCATTCCATCTTGTGATGGAAATTGCGCAAGGATTGCTCGCGCACATTGTCGCGCCAGCTGCGCATATCCTTGATCATCTTCGGCGCATTGCGCACGATGCATAGCGAGGTCGAAGCGACGAGGAAGGCCATGATCACCAGGAACCACCAGGCCGAATACACGGAATACAGGCTCAGCTTGTCGAACACAGCGAACCAGAACGGACCGAACTGGTTCACATAATTGGGCATGGGCTCGTTCTGCTTGAGCACGGTGCCGATGATGGAGGCGACGGCGATCAGGGTCAGCAGACTGATGGCAAAGCGCATCGACGAGACCAGCTCGACGAATTCAGCCAGGCCGCGGCGTTGGGTCTTTAACTCGATTCCGGTCGTGCCTGTGCTCATACGTTGATATTCATACGGGATATGCAATCTTCAAGAAAATGAGGCATGGAGCAGATAGTTCTGCGCACCTGGCGGCAGCATACTCCTGTTCGGCCCCTACTAAAAAAGGGCAGCCCGTCGCAGCGGCCGCCCTCTTCATTTACACTGCTGCCCTTAGGGCAATATTAGCGCTATGGCAGTTATTTCAGGCCGGCGATATAGTCTGCGACAGCGGCGATTTCGTCATCCGACATGCGCGCCGCAATGGTGTGCATTTGCGCGCTATTCTTGCGCGCATCGGCCTTGGTGCTGCGGAACATGGTCAGCTGGGCCATCGTGTAATCCTGGTGCTGGCCAGCGATGCGCGGATACTGGACGGGCATGCCATTGCCCGTTGCGCCATGACAGCTGGCGCAGGCAGCAACTTGCTTGGAAGCAATACCAGCACGGTAAATTTTCTTGCCCAAGTCGATCGTATCCTTGTTCTTCGCGGCACCCGGCTTGGACAGCTGCGCGCCCAGGTAGGCGGCGATATTCTTCTTGTCGGCGTCGCTGAGCATCTTCGCGTACGTCGTCATGACGGGCTGGTTACGCTGTGGCGTGGTGAAGTCGACCAGTTGCTTGTAGATGTAGCTTTCGTGCTGGCCGGCCAGCTTCGGATTGATCGTGATGGTCGAATTGCCAGCCGCGCCATGGCACGATACGCAGGCAGGCAAGCCGCGCGCCGCATCGCCATCGGCGTACAGGGTAGCGCCCTTGGCAGCGTCGACATTGACGGCCGGTTTCGGTGCTTCGACCGCCGAAGCAGTTGCCGATACAGCCAGCAAAGCGAGCAGCATGGATTTGATAAACGGTGAAAACGCACGATTCATTCAGGCACCCTGAGACAGTGAGAAATTAGTGGTGGACATTGCCGCGCCCTGTGGATTTTTGCATTATTTTCAGGGCCGCAAGCCGCATCGCTGCTACGCCGGCAACAATAAACAACCCCTTATTGTACAATAGCTTCTTGGCGTTTTCGCTCCCTTATCGCTCCCTTTTGTTGCTTTACTACTCCCATGTCAAAACTCTGGCAAGCCCGCTTCTTTACGACCGTCAACCAATTGCGTGACCTGCCCGATACCACGGTGCCGGAAATCGCCTTTGCCGGCCGCTCCAATGCCGGTAAATCGACCGCCATCAACATCTTGTGTAATCAGAAAGGCTTGGCCTTCGCCTCCAAGACACCTGGCCGTACCCAGCACATCAACTACTTCTCCATCGGCGGCGCCCACGTGGCGCAGCACCGCAAGGATGCCACCATCGTCGAAGAGATCGAATGCCTGCTGGTCGACTTGCCGGGCTACGGCTACGCGGAAGTCTCGGGCTCGGCCAAATTGCACTGGCAGCGCCTGCTGGGTGACTACGTGCAGCGCCGCGAGCAATTGGCCGGGTTGATCCTGATCATGGATTCGCGCCGTCCGTTCACCGACCTGGACATTCAGATGCTGGAATGGTTCGCCCCAACGGGCAAGCCGATCCACTGCATCCTGACCAAAGTCGATAAGCTGAACCGTAATGAATCCGTCAATGCCTTGCGCCAGGCGAAAGCCAAGCTCGACAGCTATGTCGATGAAGACGGCATCGGCTTCCCATTCACCGTGCAACTGTTCTCGGCTTTGAAGCGCGTCGGCATCGACGAAGCCAACGACAAGATCATGGAACTGGCGGGCATCAGCGAAGATGGCGCCGCCCAGATGGTCGAATTGATCGACATGGAAGACGACGTCGAACCAGAAAGCGACAAACCGGCTTGATCTACATCAACGCTGCGTAAAAAAAAAGGCTGCCCGTTCATTCACACGGTGCAGCCTTTTTTATTGCACTCCGCGTCTAGCGCCGGCCCGGCCCGGGTCGCTTCTCCGAAAAGAATTCCTGGCGCAGGAAGGCAGTCAGCTCGGCCGTGTCTTCCACGCGGGCGCTGAGGTTGACGTTGCGCCCGAGGCGCCGCGATTCCCAGACAAAATCACCGGGTTTTTCGGCGCGGATCAGCTGGATCATCTTCTTGATAATGGCCGATTCGATATCGGGTTCATTGCCCAGTTCTACTTTTTCCTGCTTCAGCCAATTGCGCTTGAAGTTGCCATTCCAACCCTTGAACTTGACTTCGGCGCTGAATGAGCTCTGGTTGACGATAGAAAACACGCCACCCGAATCCTCGCGGTCGCTGCCGGAATTGCGTCCCTGCGCGCCGGCGATATTTGCCTTCGCCACGCGCATGGCGCGGTCGTTCTCGCTTTCCTCGGCCGGTGGCGCAGGATTGTTCGCCTCGCGCTGCTTGCGGCGCTGTTCGATCATCGAGCTCATGTCTTCGGCCGGCGGCGGCGGCAACGGCACTTTCGACACCAGCGGCGGCGTGAACGTTTCCAGTTTTGGCTTGTCGCGCGGTACGTCCTTGCTCACCACGCGCTTGCTCGGGGCCGGCGGCGGTTTCACCTTGGCTACTTTCGTGTCCTTCGGTTTCGGCGTGGGTTTCGGCTGCGGCTTCGGCTGCGGCTTGTCCTTCAGCGGCGCGATATAGACCATCGCGCTTTCCTTCTTCGGCGGCGGAATTTTGTCGATCGTGTCGCTGCGAAACAAAGCATACGCCGCCAGCAACACGTGCAGCAAGACAGATACGCCCAGCGCAACCTTGCGCATGGTGCTGGTCCTGGACCCGTAGGCCGGTGGTGGCTGGATCACTTGTCCGCAAGTGGGACAAACGTCGGAATCGGCAGCCATCAAATGGGTCATGTCATGCAAAATGAATCATGCTTTCTGTGTAGCGAAGAAATAACATTACAGGGCAGCCATAGTGCCAGAGTCCCCCGCTTTTGGGAACACTTCCTCGACATTTCCAAGCCGAAGCGTACACGATAGCGGCCTTCCTTGCCCTGCCAAACAGCGTACCCGAACCGCCGCTTAACGGTTGTTACCGTATGTATCACTGCCCATACAAAAACGGCGCCCCATTCACCCAGGAATGGCGCGCCGGCCACGGCTGGCGCAAACGCTCAAGCCTTGTTGTCGAGCGCGAGCAATTGCGCGTCCGTCACCGGCCCCGTGCCGCTGTACTTATCGAGGAATAAATAGATGACGGGTGTGATGAACAGGGTGATGACTTGCGAAAACAATAAGCCACCGACCACGGCCAGGCCCAGCGGTTGGCGCAGTTCGGCGCCGGCGCCCAGGCCCAGGGCGATGGGCAAGGCGCCCATCAGGGCCGCCGCCGACGTCATCATGATGGGGCGGAAACGCAAGATGCAAGCCTGGCGGATCGCCTCAGGCGGGCTCATCCCTTCATTGCGCTGCGCATGCAGGGCAAAGTCGATCATCATGATGGCGTTTTTCTTGACGATACCGATCAGCATCAAAATACCGATGATGGCGATCATGGTCAGGTCCATGCCGAACAGGCGCAAGGTCAGCAAGGCGCCCACGGCCGCCGACGGCAAGCCGGCCAGGATGGTCAGCGGGTGGATGTAGCTTTCATACAGGACACCGAGCAAGACATAGATCACGGCCAGCGCGGCGATGATGAGCATAATCTGGCTCGCCTGCGAATCCTGGAACACGGCCGCGTCGCCGCCGTAACGCGTGATGATGGAGGCCGGCAAGCTCATTTCCTTGCCCATCACGTCGATCTTGCCCGTAGCGATGCCGAGCGGCACGTCCGGCGCCAGGTTGAAGGCGATCGTGACGGCCTGCAACTGCCCCTGGTGATTGACGGCGGTGGGACCGATGGTGCGTTCCACATAGGCAATACTCGACAGTTTCACCAGCGCGCCCGTCTTGCTGCGCACGGACACGCGCGTGAGTGCATCGTCATACTGGCGGTCGGCCGTGGCCGCTTCCAGGATCACGTAATAGCTCGCTGCCGAGGAATAGATGGTCGACACCTGCCGCTCGCCAAAAGCGCTGTACAGGGCGGTGCGGATATCGGACATTTGCACGCCCAGCAGATTGGCCTTGTCACGGTCGATCCGCAGGGACGCTTGCAAGCCCTTGATCTGCGAATCGCTGGTGACGTCGCGGAAAGCAGGGTCGGCGCGCATGCCTGCAATCAACTTTTCCGCCCAGTCATTCAAGGCATCGGGACTGACGCTTTGCAAAGTGTACTGGTAACGGCTCTTGCTCTGGCGTCCGCCCAGCTGCAAGTTTTGCACGGGGCGGAAATACACGGCCATGCCCGGCACAGCCTTCGTCGCACGGCGCAGGTTTTCCAGCACCACGGGCATTTTCGGCCGTTCGCTGCGCGGCTTCAAGACCATGAACATGCGGCCAGTGTTACCACCGCCGACGAACGAGGTCACATCCTGCACGCTAGGGTCCGCCTTGAGCACGGCTGCCACGCGCGCCTGCAAGTCTTGCAATGCCGCCGAGGAGATATCCTCCGACGCTTCCGTATTCACCTGGATCTGGCCCAGGTCTTCCTCGGGGAAGAAACCTTTCGGAATGGTGGCATACAGCAACACCGTCAGCGCAAAAGTAGCCACGGCGATCAACAGCACCACGTTGCGATGCGCCAGGGCCTTGTCGAGCAAATGCACGTAAGCGTTGCGCAATGCGGTGAAACCCGACTCGAAGTGGCGGCCGATGAAGGACTTTTCGCCATGCGTGGGGTCGCTGTCGTTGTGTTCACGCGTATCGGCCGGCAGGAAGCGGCTGGCCAGCATCGGCACCAGGGTCAGCGACACGATGGCCGACACCAGCACGGCCAGCGAGACGACGACGGCGAACTCATGGAACAGCAAGCCGATCACGCCCGGCATGAAGAAGATGGGAATGAATACGGCCACCAGCGAGACGGAAATCGAGATGATGGTGAAGCCCATCTCCTTGGCACCCACCAGGGCTGCCTGGATCGGCTTCTTGCCCATCTCGATATGGCGCACGATGTTTTCCAGCACCACGATGGCGTCGTCGACGACGAGGCCGACGGCCAGCGTAATGCCCAGCAGGGAAACGTTGTCGAGGCTGTAGCCGAGCCAGTACAGCAAGGCCAGGGCGCCGAGCAGGGAAATGGGCATGGTGACGGCCGGAATGAAGGTCGCTGCCGCGCGGTGCAGGAACAGAAAGATCACCAGCACCACCAGCACCACCGTCAGGGCCAGGGTCAGGTTGACGTCGTGGATGGCTTCTCGGATCGAGACGGAGCGGTCATTGACTAGGCTGATCTGTATCGACTGGGGCAATTGTTCCTTGAAGCCCGGTAGCAAACGGCGCACGCCATCGACTACTTGCACGGTGTTGGCGTCCGGTTGGCGCTGCACCATCAGGCTGATCGAGCGCTCGCCATTGAAACTGCCGACGGCCTTGATCGATTGAAAACTGTCTTCCACCTCGGCCACGTCTTTCAGACGCACGGCTTGGCCATTGCGCGTCGCGACGATAAGTTCGGCAAAATCGGCCGCTTTCATCATCTGCGGATTGCCCTGGATGGTCAGCGTCTGGCTCGGGCCGTCGAGGATGCCCAGCGGGGAATTTGTGTTCGAGGTGCGCAAGGCAACAGCCAGCTCGTCCATCGTCAGGTTGCGCGCATTCATCAGGTCGGCACGCGCACGCACGCGCACGGCAAAGCGTTTCTGGCCATTCACGATGACCTGGGCTACGCCAGGCAAGGTCGACAGGCTGGGCGCGATCAGGTTTTCCGCATAGTCATTCAGATCCGACAAGTTCAGCGAGGGCGACGTCAGCTGGATGAACAGCACGGGCGCATCGGCCGGGTTGACCTTGCGGTAGGACGGCAAATCCGTCATTTCCGTCGGCAACTGGCGCTGCGCGCGCAGCAGGGCCGCCTGCACGTCGACGGCCGCCTCGTTGACATTGATGCTGGCGTCAAATTCCAGGGTCAGCGAGGTATTGCCCAGCGTGCTCGTGGAGGTGATCAGGCTGAGGCCAGAAATGGTGGAAAATTGTTTCTCCAGCGGCAAGGCTACCGACGAGGCCATGGTTTCCGGGCTGGCGCCGGCCAGATCGGCGCTGACGTTGATGACGGGTGTGTTATAGCTCGGCAAGGCCGCCACGGGAATGTGGCCATAGGCCAGTACGCCAGCGAGGATGATGGAGAGGGACAGCAACACCACCATCACGGGGCGGCGAATGCTCAATTCGGACAGGTTCATGCTGGCTTGCCCTGCGGTGCGGCGGCGCCATCGGCAGCCTTGTGTTTTTCCACCAGGCGTACCTTGCTACCCGGACGCAGGTTTTGCTTGCCATCGACGATGACTTTTTCATCACCGTTCAATCCGGTGACGACGGCATTCGGGCCGAACGCATACACGCGGGCAATCTTGCGCATCTTGGCCGTATTGTCGGCCTCCATCGAGTACACGAAGGTACCGGAGGTACTCATAATGATGGCATTTTGCGGGATCACCAGTGCATCCTTGAGCGTGCGCACGGTCATCTGCGTATGCACATATTGACCAGGCCACAGGTCGGTGCCAGCATTATTGAAACGGGCCTTGATCTTGATCACGCCGGTGGCGGGATCGACGGCATTGTCGATAAAGTTCAGTTTGCCATCGAGCTGTTTGCCGCCGGCATCGGCCAGCAGCGCCTTGACCGCCACCTCACCGGCCTTCTGCGCCGCCAGCAAACCCGACAGACTGCTTTCCGGCAAGCTGAAGACCACATCGATCGGGTCAAGCTGGGTAATGCTGGTCAGCGACGTGCTCGGCTGCACCAGGCTGCCCGCGTAGACACTGATGGCACCCACGCGCCCCCCCTGCGGCGCGCGCAGCACGGTGTAGCTGGAGTCGACCTGGGCGGCGCGCAAGGCGGCCTGGCTGGCGGCCAGCAAGGCACGCGCGGCATCGAGTCCGCTTTGCAGGGTGTCCACGGCGCCCTGGGCGATGAAGTTCTTGCTCAGCAAATCCTGGCTGCGCTTGAGCTGACGTTCAAGATCGAGTACCGCGGCGCGGTCGCGCAACACTTGCGCCTGCGCCTTGTCGACATTCGCGTGCTCGCTGCGCGCATCGAGCGTAAACATCAGCTCTCCCTGCTTGACGAACTGGCCTTCACGGATGTGCACCTTGCTAATCGTACTGGTCGTCTGCGGATGCAGATCGACGCTGCTGATCGGCATCACGCTGCCATTCGCTTGCAACAGCATAGGCACATCCTGGCGCAGCGGCGCGACGACGCTCACCGTGGTCGACACCTGTCCGCCCTTGCCGCCCTTGCCCCCTTTGCCATCTTGCGCATCGGCCGCCATGCCGGGCTGATGATTGAAATACCAGATGCCGCCACCGATACACAGGGCCGCACCAACGAGGATTGCCAAGCTAGTCTTTTTCATTATTCTGTCACGCTGTTGCAGCGCAAGGCTGCAGGTTGAATGTGGTTGCCAGGGGGCATAAAGCACAATATTGTCGCATGGAAAAGCTTACTTCCCGGCGTAATACTCTGGCACGATCAGGGTAACTTCCAGTCCACCGTCAACATGATTGGCCAACAAGAGCGTGGCACCATGCTGATCGGCGATATTGCGTGCGATGGTCAGGCCCAGACCGGTGCCGCCCGATTCGCGCGAACGCGAAGTCTCGATGCGGTAAAACGGTTCGAACACCTTGGCCAGTTGATCTGGCGCAATACCTTGCCCGCCATCACGGATACGGATGCGTGCCGCACCGTCGAGGCGCTCGACGCTCACCTGCGCGTACCGGCCATATTTGACGGCATTGTCGATCAAATTCACCAGACAACGCTGCATGGCGATGGGACGAGCCATCAAGGCCATGCCGGCCTGCCCGACCAGGGTCACATTTTGGCCGGCATCGGCGGCGTCCGAGCAAACGCTGTCAAGCAGGGAGTCGAGGTCGAGCGCCTGCATCGCTTCCGTGCTATCCATCGAGCGGGCCAGGTCGAGCCCTTCCTTGACCATGCTCTGCATGGCCGACAAGTCACCCACCAGGCGCTCATACAATTCGGTATCGGCCACCTTTTCCAGGCGCAGGCGCAGGCGCGTCAGCGGGGTTTGCAAATCATGCGTGATAGCAGCCAGCATTTGTGTGCGTTGGGAAATGTGCTGGCGTATGCGCGCCTGCATGGCATTGAAGGCGGCGCTGGCCTGGCGGATCTCGCTGGCACCCGACAAGGTCAGCGGCGGATGGTTGATGTCGTTGCCCAAGTCTTTCGCCGCCTGCGCCAATTGTTTGAGCGGACGCATGGTCATGCGCGTGACCAGGTAGGCGAGGATGGCAATGCTGATCAGGAAAGGCAGCAAGGTCATCCAGTCGTTATGTTCATTGAATGATGGCTGCTGGCGTGGCGGCAATACCATCAGGCGCAGCACGTGGCCGTCCTGCATGCGCACGTCGAGGTTTTCACAAGTGCCGCCCCATGGCTTGGCACCGAACTTGCCAGGCGACTGGCGCGGCTTGACGCAGGCAAGAGGGCGTTCGGCCAGCGCGCTGACCTTGAAGCCCTCGCCCAGCTTGGCTTGCAGGGCACTGGAAAACGCCGTCGCTGCGCCGGACGCCGGCTCTGTGTCGGGACGCAATTCCAGGCGCACGCTGCCCTTGTTGGCCACTTTCAGGTAAGCGGCGCGCGACCCCAGCGGCACCACGTCAGCCGCCATCACCAGCTGCTCGGCCCGCTCGACGGCGTGGTAGTCGCGGTATTGCTCGATGGCGCGCTGGCGTTCGCCCACAGCCAACCACTGCGTCAGCGCGGCCGAAGCGACGATGCCGATCAGCAGAAACATGAACACACGGCCCGTCATCGACCCCAGGAAAGCCTTCACGCGTGCGGCTCCACGTTAACTTGCCCGGCCAGCACGTAGCCGCCATTGCGCACGGTCTTGATAATTTGTGGCAAACGGGCATCTTCACCGAGTTTTTGCCGCAGGCGACTGATCTGGATATCGATAGAACGATCGAACGGGTCGGCGTCGCGCCCCTGTGTCAGGTTGAGCAACTGGTCGCGGTTGAGCACGCGGTTCGGGTGTTCCAGGAATACGCGCAGCAAGCGAAATTCCGCGCCCGACAGCATGATCACCAGGCCGCTGGGATTGAGCAGGTGGCGCGCCGTCAAGTCCAGGGTCCAGCCGGAAAAACGGATTTGCTGTGCCTTGTCGGGCGGCGCATTCGATGGCATCGCATGGCTGCGGCGCAACACGCTGCGTATGCGCGCCAGCAATTCACGCGGCTCGAACGGTTTCGGCAAATAATCGTCGGCGCCCATTTCCAGGCCCAGGATGCGGTCCAGTGGCTCATTGCGCGCCGTCAACATAATCACCGGCACCGTCGATTGGGCGCGCAGCTTGCGGCACAAGGTCAGGCCGTCGTCGCCAGGCAGGTTCAAATCGAGCACGATCAGGTCGGGCCGCGTCTCGTCGAGAATTTTCCACATGGCCGTGCCATCTGCCGCGCCCAGCGTGCGATAGGCGTTCGTTTCCAGGTAATCCGCCAGCAAGCTGCGGATGTCGCGGTCATCGTCGACGATGAGAATTGTAGAAGTGGGTTCCATAGTACGAATTATCCCCACTTCCCCCACCCTTGCACAACGCATTTGTATCGTCTTGTATATAGGCGAGCCGAAGAAACATATCGATACAAACTGTGTGGCAGCGGACACTTCGGGGAAACATGGCGCGGCCAACATAGATGCCTGTGCAGCAGTATGTACATCCCTCACTTTACAAAGGAATCCAGATGAACGCCTCAATGACAAGCTTGCGCAAGAATTTCATCATCGCCATGAGCGTACTGGGCATGGGGGCGGCATCGCTGGCCGTCCACGCTCAGGAAGCGGCCATCAGCGCGCCTGCTCCCAGCAGCAAGATGCAACATGATGGCCAACGCGGCCAACATGGCCAGCACCGCAGCGGCAATCCCGCCGAACGCATGGCGAAATACCAGGCCCGTCTGCACGACAAGCTGAAACTGACAGCCGCGCAGGAACCAGCCTGGGCCGCCTTCACGGCGGCCAACGCGCCGAACAAGCCGATGGGCGACTGGAAGGCCAGGCACGAAGCGATGGCCAAGCTGTCGGCGCCGGAACGTATGGAGCAATGGATCGCCATGTCGAAGGAACGCATCGTCGGCCAGGAAAGCCGTTTGGCCTCGCTGAAAACCTTCTATGCCGTACTGACGCCGGAGCAAAAGAAAGTATTTGATGACAACGTGCCTGGCGGCATGCATGGCGGCCATCGTGGTGACCACCATAACGCAGGCTGAGCGTAGGTCGGATTAGCGGCGGAACGCCGCGTAATCCGACAACATTGTTGCCGACGAACGTGGTGGTGTCGGATTACGGCCCGAAGGACCTAATCCGACCTACTCGCCGAGCTTACGCAGCGAGGTCAGGAAAGTGGCTGCGTTCTGGAAACCAATCACGCGCGACTGGGCGATCTCCTGCCCTTGCGGATTGAACATGATGATGCCAGGCGGGCCGAACAGCTGGAAACGCTTCAGCATGGCCTTGTCGTCGGCGTCATTGGCCGTCACGTCCACTTGCAGCAGCACGGCTTGCCCCATCTTCTCGCGCACGGCGGGATCGACAAAGGTCAGCTTTTCCATCTCGATGCAAGACACGCACCAGTCCGCATAAAAGTCCAGCAAGGCTGGCTTGCCGCCCAGCTGCGCCAGCGCCGCGTCGAGCTGCGCCACGGTTTTCACGCGCGTAAACGGTTGCGCATGTACCTGGCCACCACCCAGGTGCGCCAGCGGCGCCAGCGGGTCGCGGCCGCCACTGGCCACGCCAACCAGTTGCAGCACGCCCAGCACGGCAAACACCAGGCCGAAGGCCTTGGCCACCCAAACGTTCTTCGCGCCGCTCTTGCCGACCAGTAAATACATACCGTAAGCGATTAACAGCAGCATCCAGCCCAGCATTTGCACGGCACCCGGCAGCACGGGCGAGACCAGCCACCAGGCCACGCCCAGTTGCAGCACGCCAAAGAAGCGCTTGACGGCATCCATCCAGGCGCCGGCACGCGGCAACAAAGTGCCGGCCGACACGCCCACCAATAGCAAAGGCACGCTCATGCCCACGGCCATGGCAAACAGCGCGCTGCCGCCGATGACGACGTCGCGCGTCTGGCTGATGTACAGCAAGGCGCCGGCCAGCGGCGCGGCCACGCATGGCCCCACGATCAGGGCAGAAATAGCGCCCATGACAAACACGCCCGCCAGGCGACCCGACGATTGCTTATTCGAGACGGACGTCAGCTTACCCTGCAGGAAAGCCGGCACTTGCAGCTCATACAAGCCGAACATCGACAGCGCCAGGGCCGCCATCAGCAAGGCAAAAACTCCCAGCACCCAAGGATTTTGCAGCTTGGCCGCCAAGCCTTCGCCCGCCAGGCCGGCCGCCACGCCCAGCGCCGTGTAGACGATGGCCATGCCCAGCGCATAGGTGAGCGACAACAGCAAGCCACGCGAGCGGCTGACCTTGGTGCCATCGCCGATGATGATCGATGACAAAATCGGCACCATCGGCAGCACGCAAGGAGTAAAGGCCAGACCCAAGCCCAGCAGCATGAACAGGGGCACGATGACGAGCAGCTTGCCGCTCTTCAGCGCTGACTCGATCTTGCCCAGCTCATTTTGCGCCGGCGCCGGACTTGCCGCCATGGCGGCCTCAGACACCGGATCGGACACAGCCGTGATGGCGGGATCAGGGATGCTCATCACGGACACACCCGGCGACGCTTGCGCCTGCGGGCCGTTGACGGCCGCCGTGTCAATTGCCGGCGCGGCCGGCAAGGCAAACTTCGACGCCACGCCGCCCGCTGCCATGCTCTGGCCGCCGCCACCGCCCACCAGCTGGGCCGTGGCATCCTGCGGCGCATAGCACAGGCCTTTGTCAGAGCAGCCCTGTCCCGTCGCCTTCAAGGTAAAGGGGCCGACCGCCTGGACGGGAATCGTGATGGTGAGAGTCTTGCGAAACGTTTCCACGTTTTTTTGGAACGTCTCGTCAAACTTGACCTTGCCAGCTGGATACACGGGCTTACCCAGCTTGGCGCCCGCAGCGTCGAACTTGAAGCGCTCGAGATACATATAGTAGCCATCAGCAATCACATAGGTGACGGCGATGGTGGACGGGTCCTGCATGCGCGCTGAAAACTTGAAAGCCAGTTCGGGATCGAGGAATTCATCGTCGGCGCGAGCATGGCCGGCACCAAAAACGGCAATCAACAGGAAAAAACCGGCAGCAAACCAAGTGAGTAAAGGATGGCGTGGCGCGGCGCGCGCAGTGGCGCTGGAGGAGAAACGGGACATGAACTACCTTTTCGACCATTCGACAGAGGACGCGCGGAGCAGGCAGCGCTTGTGCCGGGCCGGCGCGAAAGAAGAATAGTACACCGCTGAAAGGATAGCTGCAGCAGAAAACAAAAAAGCCAGGCTAGGCCTGGCTTTCTTAGATGCAATTACTGGGATTACTCGCCAGCGATTTCAACTGCTTCGGTCGTATCTGGACGATCCATCAGTTCAACGAACGCCATAGGAGCGTTATCGCCGACGCGGAAACCCATTTTCAGGATACGCACATAGCCGCCGTTACGGTTGGCGTAACGTGGGCCCAGTTCAGCGAACAACTTCAAGACCATTTCACGATCGCGCAGGCGGTTGAAAGCCAGACGCTTGTTTGCCAGGCAGTCAGTTTTGCCCAGGGTCAGAATTGGCTCGACAACGCGGCGCAGTTCTTTTGCTTTTGGCAGGGTGGTTTTGATCGCTTCGTGACGCAGCAGCGATACTGTCATGTTGCGCAGCATTGCCAGACGGTGGGACGAGGTACGATTCAGTTTACGGAGGCCGTGACCGTGACGCATGATAAATCCTTTCGGTGAGTGTTTAAATTCCAGCTCTTCGATCGATGAAGCTAATGCAACATCGCGGGCCGGTTTGGTGCTTCAAAATAAAAGCCTGGGACACCTGTCCCAGGCAGTTTGCTACAAAGACTAATTACTTTTCCAGGCCTGCAGGCGGCCAGTTTTCCAGCTTCATGCCCAAGGTCAAGCCCCGCGATGCCAGCACTTCCTTGATTTCGTTCAGGGACTTGCGGCCCAGATTTGGCGTTTTCAGCAGTTCGTTTTCCGAACGTTGGATCAGGTCGCCGATGTAGTAGATGTTTTCCGCTTTCAGGCAGTTAGCCGAACGCACGGTCAACTCCAGATCGTCGACTGGACGCAACAGGATAGGATCGACCAGCGGAGCGCGCGATGGCGCTTCGGCGGCAGCTTCCGTGCCTTCCAAGGCAGCGAACACATTCAACTGGTCCACCAGGACGCGGGCCGACTGGCGGATCGCTTCTTCCGGCGAGATCACGCCGTTGGTTTCGATGTTGATGATCAGCTTATCCAGGTCGGTACGCTGTTCGACGCGAGCCGATTCAACGAAGTACGATACACGACGCACTGGCGAGAACGACGCATCAAGGATGATGCGGCCGATGGTCTTGTTCGTGTCTTCCGACAGACGACGCACGTTACCAGGAACGTAGCCGCGGCCTTTTTCAACCTTGATCTGCATGTCCAGCTTGCCACCGGCGGTCAGGTGGGCGATCACGTGGTCAGGGTTGATCAGTTCGACGTCATGCGGCAGGTCGATATCGGAGGCCAGGATCGCGCCTTCGCCTTCTTTTTTCAGCGTCAGGGTTACCGAATCGCGGTTGTGGACTTTGAAAACCACACCCTTCAAGTTCAGCAACAGATCGACGACGTCTTCTTGCACGCCATCGAGGGAGGAATATTCGTGGACGACGCCAGCGATCGTCACTTCGGTCGGCGCGTAGCCTACCATCGACGACAGCAGAACGCGGCGCAACGCGTTACCCAATGTGTGGCCATAGCCGCGCTCGAACGGCTCCATCACGACTTTGGCGTGACCTGGACCGAGAGCTTCAACATCGATAATACGTGGCTTTAACAAACTGTTTTGCATGAAATGTCCTTTTCAATACCCTCGGCTCATTACACCGATAAGGCTGATGGCATTAGTAAAACGCCCACTCATTTGAATTGAGTGGGCGGAGATGGTGCTAACTACTATTAACGCGAGTACAGCTCGACGATCAGCGATTCGTTGACGTCGTTAGCGATTTCATTACGCTCTGGCAGGGACTTGAAGGTGCCTTCCATTTTCTTGGCATCAACCGAAACCCAGCTAGGCATACCAACTTGTTCGGCCAGCGACAGCGCTTCAACGATACGCACTTGCTTTTTCGATTTTTCACGAACAGCAACGATGTCGCCAACTTTGACCGCGTACGAAGCGATGTTGACAACGATACCGTTCACGGTGAACGCTTTGTGGCTGACCAATTGACGCGCTTCAGCGCGGGTCGAACCAAAGCCCATGCGGTAGCAAACGTTGTCCAGACGCGTTTCCAGCAACTTCAACAGCGTTTCGCCGGTGTTGCCTTTACGACGGTCTGCTTCAGCGAAGTAGCGGCGGAATTGACGTTCCAGCACGCCGTACATGCGCTTTACTTTTTGCTTTTCGCGCAGTTGGTTACCGTAGTCCGAGGTGCGGGCGCCGGATTTAACACCGTGCTGGCCTGGTTTGACGTCCAGTTTGCACTTGCTGTCCAGCGAGCGACGGGCGCTCTTCAGGAACAGGTCAGTACCTTCACGGCGGGAGAGTTTTGCTTTAGGTCCGATATAACGTGCCACGATGCTTCCTTTTTTTTAATGATAACGCCCCAGCCACATGCATGATCAAACACACTGATGCGGTTAGGCGCTAGTCTGATTTGGTTTCAATCAGACGGTGGCTGAAAACGAAAAACCCGTCAAATTGAATTTGACAGGCAAGAACAGCCGGGCAGTATAACCGTTTCCGGCTCCCTGCTCCAGCGTTTTCACACAACTGTACTGAGTTACAACAGATAGCAAAGCA
Organism: Janthinobacterium paucivorans; assembly: GCF_051380805.1. NCBI lineage: Bacteria > Pseudomonadati > Pseudomonadota > Betaproteobacteria > Burkholderiales > Oxalobacteraceae > Janthinobacterium > Janthinobacterium paucivorans. Next base: position 191,077 of record NZ_JBNYXR010000003.1, on the reverse strand, counting down.
GCTGGCGCCGAAGCGCCCTCTGCAACACTATCTTAGATACGACGACGCTTCGGTGGACGGCAACCGTTGTGCGGTACCGGCGTCACGTCCTGGATCTCGGTGATCTTGATGCCCAGGTTGTTCAGCGCGCGAACGGCGGATTCACGACCAGGACCTGGGCCCTTGATACGTACTTCCAGGTTCTTAACGCCACACTCAACAGCCACTTTACCAGCGGCTTCCGCGGCGACCTGCGCTGCGAACGGGGTCGATTTACGCGAACCCTTAAAGCCTGCACCGCCGGAGGTAGCCCACGACAAGGCATTGCCTTGACGATCGGTGATGGTAATGATGGTGTTATTGAACGAAGCGTGGACATGTGCAATGCCTTCAGCGACGTTCTTTTTAACTTTTTTACGCACGCGTGCTGATGCGGCGTTATTTTGCGACTTAGCCATAATTATTCCCTAGCGGATTATTTTTTCAGCGATTGAGCGGCTTTACGCGGTCCCTTGCGGGTACGTGCGTTCGTACGCGTACGCTGGCCACGGCAAGGCAGACCCTTACGATGACGCATGCCGCGGTAGCAACCCAGATCCATCAAACGCTTGATGTTCATGGACAATTCACGACGCAGATCGCCTTCGACGATGAATTTACCTACTTCATCGCGCAGTTTTTCCAGTTCGCTGTCATCCAGATCTTTGATCTTTTTGTTGGTTGCTACACCGGTCGATGCACAGATTTTCTCTGCGCGTGGACGGCCCACACCGTAGATGGCCGTCAGGCCGATAACGGTATGCTGATGATTTGGGATATTAACCCCTGCAATACGTGCCATTTGTTATTCCTCGATTAACCTTGACGCTGCTTGTGACGTGGTTCCACGCAGATTACGCGGACTACGCCTTTGCGCTTGATGATCTTGCAGTTGCGGCAGATCCGCTTGACTGATGCGAGAACTTTCATTTTTGGGCTCTTTCTTTCGCTTCTTTGGTTTGATTCAGTGTGTTACTTGGTACGGAACACAATGCGGGCTCGGCTCAGGTCATACGGCGTTAACTCTACCGTCACCTTGTCTCCAGGGAGAATGCGAATATAATTCATCCGCATTTTACCTGAAATATGCCCGAGCACCACGTGTCCGTTCTCCAGCTTCACTCGAAATGTTGCATTTGGGAGATTCTCAAGAATCTCGCCCTGCATCTGTATGACGTCGTCTTTTGCCATTCGGTATGTTTACCGCGCTTAACGCGTCGGAATTCCGCCCTTGAAGTTTGCTTTGCGCAGCAGCGAATCATATTGCTGCGACATCACGTAGTTCTGTACTTGCGCCATGAAATCCATGGTGACAACTACAATAATCAATAAAGAAGTACCGCCGAAATAGAATGGTACTTTCCACTGGGCTTGCATAAATTCCGGCAATAAACACACCAGGGTGATGTAGACTGCGCCGGCAAGTGTCAAGCGTGTCAGGATCTTGTCGATGTAACGGGCTGTCTGCTCTCCTGGACGAATCCCGGGAATGAACGCACCGCTTTTCTTCAAGTTATCCGCTGTTTCCTTGCTGTTAAATACCAGCGCTGTATAGAAGAAACAGAAAAACACGATCGCCACTGCGTACAACAGCGCATGGATAGGCTCACCAGGCCCCATCGATGCTGCCAAATCTTTCAAGAACCGCACCGCAGGGTTAGCGTTGTCGGCGCCCTTTGAAAACCAGTCCACGATAGTGGCCGGGAACAAGATGATCGAAGAAGCAAAGATCGGCGGGATCACGCCGGCCATGTTCAGCTTCAACGGCAAATGGCTGGTTTGACCGCCATAAATCTTGTTGCCTACCTGGCGCTTCGCATAGTTGACCAATATTTTGCGCTGACCACGTTCGACAAATACGACGAAGTACGTTACCAGTGCTACCAGAATCACGATGAAAATCGCGCTGAAGCTGCCGATCGAACCATTCGACACCTGAGTGAACAAACCACCCAACGCCGACGGCAGACCTGCTGCAATCCCGGCAAAAATGATGATCGAGATGCCATTACCTAAACCACGCTCGGTAATTTGCTCACCCAACCACATCAAAAACATTGTTCCGGTCAACAAAGTGACGACCGTTACGAAGCGGAATGCAAGACCAGGTTCCAACACCAGACCAGCTTGCGACTCCAGTGCGACTGCAATGCCTAACGCTTGAAACAGTGCCAGGGCAACCGTGAAATACCGGGTGTACTGGGTGATCTTGCGACGACCTGCTTCGCCTTCTTTTTTCAACGCTTCCATCTGCGGTGACACGATCGACAGCAATTGCATGATGATCGAGGCCGAGATATAAGGCATGATGCCCAGCGCAAACACTGTAAAACGAGACAAGGCACCGCCCGAGAACATGTTAAACATGCCCAGGACGCCGCCTTCGTGCTCCTTGAACAGCGAGGCTAATTGTGTCGGGTCAATCCCGGGAACCGGGACGTGAGCACCGATACGATAAACCACCAATGCGCCAAGCAAAAACCAGAGCCGTCCCCAAGGGAAACCGGCCGCTGCACTTTTAGCAAGTTGTGGATTAGTCGCCAATTTTCGCTCCGATCAAGCTGTTAGCGGTCAACTCAGGCTACCGAGCCGCCGGCTGCTTCGATGGCTGCTTTCGCGCCAGCGGACACTTTCAAGCCCTTCAAATTCACCGCTTTGGTGATTTCGCCGGACAAGATCACGCGCACGTCACGGGCCAACACGCCCAGAACGCCAGCTTGCTTCAAGACCAGAATGTCGACATCGCCAACAGCCAGGTTGTTCAGATCGGACAGGCGCACTTCAGCTTTGAAGGTTGCGTGCATCGATTTGAAACCGCGCTTAGGCAGACGGCGTTGCAGAGGCATCTGACCGCCTTCGAAACCGACTTTATGAAAGCCGCCCGAACGCGATTTCTGACCCTTGTGACCACGACCCGAGGTTTTACCCAGGCCGGAGCCGATACCGCGACCGACGCGACGCTTGTAGTGCTTAGCGCCTTCGGCTGGTGCAATAGTATTCAATTCCATGATTTGCTCCGTTCGTGTAAGCCCGAAGGCTTACCCGACAACTTTAACGAGATACGATACTTTATTGATCATGCCGCGTACGGATGGGGTGTCTTGCAATTCGGAAACCGAATTTACACGACGCAGACCCAGACCGCGCACGGTAGCGCGATGCGATTCGCGCGTACCGATCAAGCCCTTGACCAATTGCACTTTGACTGTGTTTGTCATTTTGTCCACCTTAAGCCAGAATGTCTTCGACCGACTTGCCGCGTTTGGCAGCGATATCGGAAGCAGTGCTCATTTTCGACAGGCCGTCCAGCGTAGCGCGTACCAGGTTGTATGGGTTGTTCGAACCGGTGGATTTCGCCACTACGTCCGTCACGCCCATCACTTCGAAGATAGCGCGCATTGCGCCACCAGCGATAACGCCAGTACCAGGCTTAGCTGGGTTCATCAGGACCTTGGAGGCGCCGTGACGACCAACAACCGTGTGATGCAAGGTACCGTTTTTGAGCGGTACTTTGATCAGGTTGCGACGGGCTTCTTCCATTGCCTTCTGCACGCCAACTGGCACTTCTTTCGATTTGCCCTTGCCCATGCCGACGCGGCCATCGCCATCACCAACTACGGTCAGCGCGGCGAAACCCATGATACGACCACCCTTGACCACTTTGGTCACGCGGTTGATCGCGATCATTTTTTCGCGCATGCCATCATCCGGCTTGTCGCTTTGCATTTTTGCTTGCATTTTTGCCATGATTGATCCTTAGAACTTCAGACCGGCTTCGCGTGCGGCTTCTGCCAACGCTTTCACACGGCCGTGGTAACGGAAACCGGAGCGGTCGAACGCAACTTCGGTAATTCCTGCTTTCAACGCTTTTTCAGCGACGCGCTTGCCGATCAAGGCTGCAGCAGCGGCATTGCCGCCTTTGCCGGATTGGCCTGCCAGTTCAGCGCGAACTTCCGCTTCAGCCGTCGAGGCCGAAACCAGAACTTTAGCGTCCGGGCTGATCAGGTTAGCGTAAATGTGCAGGTTGGTGCGATGCACCGACAAGCGATTTACTTTCAATTCCGCAATCTTGATGCGGGTTTGGCGTCCGCGGCGAAGCCGTGATTCTTTCTTATCCATCGTCAGCCCCTAATTACTTCTTCTTGGTTTCTTTAAGCTTAACCACTTCGTCCGCATAGCGAACGCCCTTGCCTTTATAAGGCTCAGGAGCGCGGTAAGCACGAACTTCAGCGGCTACCTGGCCAACCTGTTGACGGTCGATACCTTTAATCAGGATCTCGGTCGGGGTTGGTGTTGCGCAGGTAACGCCAGCTGGCATGTCATGCACTACAGGGTGCGAGAAACCCAGGGACAGATTCAGCTTGTCGCCTTGAGCTTGCGCCTTGTAACCCACGCCTACCAGGTTCAGCTTTTTCTCGAAACCCTTGGTGACGCCAACAACCATGTTGTTGACCAGTGCGCGCAGCGTGCCGGACATGGCATTGGCTTCGCGGCTGTCGTCTGCCACGTCGAAACTCAGGGTTCCTGCATTGTTTTCCACTTTAACCTGACCGGTGAGGGCCTGGGAAAGTACGCCCAGCGGGCCTTTTACGGTGATCGCTTGTGCGGAGATGGCGACTTCGGCGCCAGCTGGCACTACGATAGGCATTTTAGCTACTCGAGACATGTGTAACTCCTTAAGCCACGTAGCAAATAACTTCGCCGCCGACACCGGTAGCGCGTGCTTTGCGGTCAGTCATGACGCCTTGCGGAGTCGACACGATCGCCACACCCAAGCCATTCATCACAACAGGGATCTCGTCTTTACCCTTGTAGACGCGCAGACCCGGACGGGACACGCGCTCCAAGCGCTCAATAACGGGACGGCCAACATAATACTTCAAACCGATTTTCAGTTCCGCTTTGCCACCAGCTTCGGTAACAGCGAAATCTTCAATGTAACCCTCGTCCTTCAGGACGCTGGCAATCGCAATTTTGACTTTCGACGATGGCATAGCCACGGTCGTCTTTTGCACGCCTTGTGCATTGCGAATGCGGGTCAGCATATCGGCGATAGGATCGCTCATACTCATTGCATATTCTCCTATTACCAGCTTGCTTTTGTCATACCCGGAATTTCACCACGCATGGCGAATTCACGGAGCTTGATACGACCCAGACCGAATTTACGGAATGTGCCGCGCGGACGACCAGTGATGGCGCAACGATTACGTTGACGCGTCGGGTTCGAGTTACGTGGCAGCGCCTGCAATTTCAGGCGAGCTTCGTAGCGCTCTTCTTCCGATTTCGATTGATCATCGACGATGGCCTTGAGAGCTTCGCGCTTAGGGGCGAATTTCGCCACCAGGTCAGCACGCTTGATCTCACGATTAATCAGTGACAGTTTGGCCATGATCAGTTCCTGAAAGGGAATTTAAAGGCGGCGAGCAAAGCTTTGGCTTCGTCATCGGTCTTAGCGGTTGTCGTGATGCTGATATTCATACCGCGCAACGCGTCAATCTTGTCGTATTCGATTTCAGGGAAAATGATCTGTTCCTTGACACCGATGTTGTAGTTACCACGACCATCAAATGCACGGCCGTTCACACCACGGAAATCGCGTACGCGCGGCAGAGCCACGGTAATGAAGCGATCCAGGAACTCGTACATGCGAGCGCCGCGCAGGGTGACCATCGTACCGATCGGGTAACCTTCACGGATTTTGAAGCCTGCGATCGCTTTGCGGGACTTGGTGGTCACTGGCTTCTGGCCGGCGATCTTGGTCAAGTCAGCAACTGCGTGCTCGAGAACTTTTTTATCCGCGATTGCCTCACCAACACCCATGTTCAGGGTGATTTTGGTCAGGCGTGGAACTTCCATTACCGACTTGTAACCAAACTTGCTGGTCAGGTCGGCAACGACTTTTTCTTTATAGAATTCTTGGAGACGTGCCATGATTTCTTAAGCCTTCACTACTTCGCCGGAGGATTTAAAGACGCGGACTTTTTTGCCATCCACTTCTTTGAAACCCACGCGATCTGCCTTGCCAGTCGCTGCATTAAACAATGCAACGTTGGACACGTGAATTGGCATGGTCTTATCGACGATACCACCAGTTACGCCAGTCATCGGGTTTGGCTTAGTCGCTTTTTTAGCGATGTTAATGCCGTCAACCACGATATGTTCAGCATCGATACGCTGCTGTACCACACCACGTTTGCCCTTGTCTTTCCCGGTCAGAACGATGACTTCGTCGTTTTTACGAATCTTATCCATTACGACTCCTTACAGGACTTCCGGTGCCAGGGACACGATTTTCATGAACTTCTCAGTACGCAGTTCGCGTGTGACAGGTCCAAAAATACGGGTACCGATCGGCTCCAACTTGGCGTTCAACAGAACGGCGGCATTGCCGTCGAACTTCACCAGGGAACCGTCTTGGCGGCGAACACCTTTAGCGGTGCGCACAACCACGGCGTTATAAATTTCACCTTTTTTGACACGGCCACGTGGCGCAGCAACCTTAACGGTTACCTTGATCACATCGCCAATGCCAGCATAACGGCGCTTGGAGCCGCCCAATACCTTGATGCACATTACTTCTTTGGCACCGGTATTGTCAGCCACTTCGAGCCGGCTTTCAGTTTGAATCATAGTATTCTCTTTCCCAACTTAAGCCGAAGAATCCACACAATGTAGACCCACGGTCAGTCTTGGTCCCGCCAGAGCCGCCCTGCTGGGCTTCACTGTTTGGGTGCATGACCTTCATACATCAACTGACCGCGAATGCTACTGTCTGTGGCCAGACACTTTGCGGCGTTACATGAACGAAGCCCGCAAGTATTACATACAATTTGCGGGCCTGCAAGTACTAATTAAAACCCACCGCCGAAACGGTGGTTTTTATTTAAACGGTTGGTGCGGCTTGAACCACACGTGTCACCGTCCATGCCTTCGTTTTGGAGATCGGGCGACCTTCCTGGATCTCGACCGTATCACCGGCCTTGACTTGGTTGGTCTCGTCATGCGCGTGATACTTGTTCGAGCGCATGATGATCTTGCCATACAAAGGATGTTTTACGTGGCGCTCGATCAGAACAGTAACGGTCTTGTCCATCTTGTCCGAAACCACTTTACCGATCAGCGTGCGCTTGAGCGACTGTTTCACTGGTTCGTTCATTTGGCTTCCTTCAGATTCATTACCGTCTTCACACGCGCGATATCGCGGCGTACCTTCTTGAGCTGCGAAGTGTTGCTCAGCTGCTGCGTAGCGATTTGCATGCGCAGGCCGAACTGTGCCTTCAACAGGTCATTCAGCTCTTTTTGCAGAGCTGGCTGGTCCTTGCCGCGGAGTTCAGATGCTTTCATATACAACTCCAATTATTGGCCGACTTGGCGGATGACAAACGTCGTCGCCAGTGGCAGTTTAGAGGCGGCAAGACGGAATGCTTCCCGTGCCAGCGCTTCATCAACGCCATCCATTTCGTACAGTACTTTACCTGGCTGAATTTCAGCGACGTAGTACTCAGGATTACCTTTACCGTTACCCATACGAACTTCAGCCGGTTTGTTCGAAATCGGCTTGTCTGGGAAAATACGGATCCAGATACGGCCACCGCGCTTGATGTGACGCGTCATTGCACGACGCGCCGCTTCAATTTGACGCGCAGTGATACGACCGCGCGCAACTGCCTTCAGACCGAATTCGCCAAACGACACGGCGGTGCCGCGGCTGTGCGAAATACCGGTGTTACGGCCTTTCTGCTCTTTACGATACTTTCTGCGTGCTGGTTGCAGCATGATTATTCTCCTGCTTTCTCAGCTGGTGCTGCTGCGGCGGCCGGTTTAGCGGCGGTACGCACACGTGCACCTGGTGCTGTGGATGGTTTCGCACCGGCACCTGCTGGACGTGGACGGCCAGCTGGCTTGCCATCGTCACGACGTGGGCCGCGGCTTTTCTTCTCGTCAGCTGGGGTATCGATGACTGGTGCATCGCCGTTAGGCGCGCGGTCACCTTTGTATACCCACACCTTGACACCGATGATGCCATAGGTGGTCAGCGCTTCGCTGGTACCGTAGTCGATATCGGCGCGCAGGGTATGCAGAGGCACGCGGCCTTCGCGGTACCACTCTTTACGCGCGATTTCGATACCGTTCAGACGGCCGGACGACATGATCTTGATACCGAGAGCACCGAGGCGCATTGCATTTTGCATTGCACGCTTCATGGCGCGGCGGAACATGATCCGTTTTTCCAGCTGCTGAGCGATCGAATCGGCGATCAGTTGCGAGTCGATTTCTGGCTTGCGAATTTCTTCGATGTTCACGTGAACAGGTACGCCCATGATCTTGGTCAGCGCCGACTTCAGTACTTCGATGTCTTCGCCTTTTTTACCAATGACCACGCCTGGACGCGAGCTGTAGATCGTGAAGCGCGCGTTCTTGGCTGGGCGCTCGATAACGATGCGGCCAACGGAAGCGTTCTTCAGTTTCTTTTTCAGGTAAGCACGTGCTTTCAAGTCTTCGTTCAGCATGGCAGCGAAATTACCGTTGCCTGCATACCAGCGCGAAGCCCAGTTACGGGTGACCGCCAGACGGAAACCGGTTGGATGAATTTTCTGACCCATCGTGGCTCCTTAGTTACCGACAGTCACGTAAACGTGACAGGATTGTTTCGAAATACGGTCGCCACGGCCTTTTGCACGCGCGGTGAAGCGCTTCAGGACCGGGCCCTTTTCGACGTAGATCGTTTTCACGAACAGTTCGTCGATGTCCGCACCATCATTGTGCTCGGCATTCGCAATAGCGGATTCCAGAACGCGCTTGATGATCGCAGCACCTTTTTTCGGGCTGAATTGCAAGATGTTGAGTGCAGCGTCAACTTTCTTGCCACGGATCAGGTCAGCAACCAGGCGGCCCTTTTGGTCCGACAGGCGCACACCTTTGAGGATAGCTTTAGTTTCCATTATTTCTTAGCCTTTTTGTCAGCTGCATGGCCCTTGAACGTACGGGTCAGTGCGAATTCGCCGAGCTTGTGACCAACCATGTTTTCGGAAACATAAACCGGCACGTGCAGCTTGCCGTTATGCACCGCGATCGTCAGGCCGATGAAGTCAGGCATGATTGTCGAACGACGCGACCAGGTTTTGATTGGCTTTTTGTCTTTGGCTGCTTGCGCGGCTTCAACTTTTTTCACCAGGTGGGCGTCACAGAACGGCCCTTTTTTCAATGAACGTGTCATGTGCTACCCCTTATTTCTTGCCGCGGCGCGAGACGATCATGGAAGTCGTACGCTTGTTGCTGCGTGTTTTCTTACCCTTGGTCTGTTGGCCCCATGGCGAAACTGGATGACGACCAGCTGCTGTTTTACCTTCACCACCACCGTGCGGGTGATCGACCGGGTTCATGACCACACCGCGAACGGTAGGACGAACACCGCGCCAGCGCATCGCGCCAGCTTTACCGATTTTACGCAGGCTGTGCTCGGCATTGCCGACTTCACCAACCGTTGCACGGCACTCGATGTGCACGCGACGTACTTCACCCGAGCGCAGACGCACTTGAGCATAGGTACCTTCACGTGCCATCAGCACAACACCGGCACCAGCGGTACGTGCCATTTGGGCACCTTTACCTGGCAGCATCTCGACGCAATGCATCACGGTGCCGACTGGGATGTTACGGATTGGCAAGCAGTTACCCGATTTGATCGGTGCTTCCGAACCGTTCATCACGCTGTCGCCAACGGCCATGCCTTTGGTTGCGATGATGTAGTGACGTTCGCCATCGGCGTAGCACAACAGAGCGATATTCGCGGTGCGGTTTGGATCGTATTCGATACGTTCCACTTTCGCTGGAATACCATCTTTGGTGCGCTTGAAGTCGATCAAGCGATAGTGTTGCTTATGACCACCACCGATATGACGGGTGGTGATGTGACCGTTGTTGTTACGACCAGCGGTCTTGGATTTCTTTTCAACCAGGGCAGCGAACGGACGACCTTTGTACAGGTCTGGGTTCACCACCTTTACCATGCCGCGACGGCCTGGCGAGGTTGGTTTCATCTTAACGAGTGCCATTATGCAGCCTCCTCGGAGAAGTTGATTTCCTGGCCAGGCTTCAGGCACACGAAAGCACGCTTGGTATGGTTACGACGACCGTTGAACTTGCCGGTGCGCTTTTGCTTACCTTCGCGGTTTGCAGTTTGCACGGACAGAACTTCAACCTTGAACAGCAGTTCGACCGCTGCCTTGATTTCAGGCTTGGTTGCATCCGGCAGTACGCGGAATACAATTTGCTCGTTCTTTTCCGCGACCATGGTGGCCTTTTCGGAAATGACCGGCGCCAACAGCACCTTCATCAAGCGTTCTTCGCTATGTTTCAAAATCGCGCTCATGCCAGCATCTCCTCAATCTTAGCCAGTGCAGCTTTGGTGACCAAGATCTTCTTGTAGAACACCAGGGACATCGGGTCTGCGTGACGTGGCTCAACGACGAGTACGTTAGGCAGGTTGCGCGATGCCAGTTCCAGGTTTTCGTTCAGAACGTCGGTGATGATCAGAACCGAATCAAAGCCCAGGCCGTTCAATTTTTGCGACAACAGCTTGGTTTTTGGCGCGTCGATCGTCAGATCGTCGATGACGATCAGGCGCTCTTCGCGAGCCAGCTGCGACAGGATCGAGCAGATACCTGCGCGATACATTTTTTTGTTCACTTTATGGGTGAAGTTTTCGTCAGGCGAGTTCGGGAAAATCCGACCACCGCCGCGCCACAGTGGCGACGACGACATACCAGCACGAGCGCGGCCGGTACCTTTTTGGCGCCATGGCTTTTTCGTCGTGTGGTGAACTTCTTCACGGTCTTTTTGCTTGCGGTTACCGCTACGTGCATTCGCTTGATAAGCGATGACGACTTGGTGGATCAGCGCTTCGTTGTAGTCACGGCCGAAAATTGTATCGGCTGCAGCAACGTTCGAGGCGACTTGACCTTGCGCATTCAGAAGCTTGAGTTCCATCGTTTAAGCTCCCTTCTTGGCTTTGGTTTTGATGGCTGGCGAGACAACTACCTGGCCATTTTTCGCACCTGGAATCGCGCCTTTGACCAGCAACAGCTGACGGTCGGCATCGATACGGGCGATCACGAGGTTCTGGATCGTACGGTTAACGTCACCCAGATGACCGGTCATGCGCTTACCAGGGAAAACGCGACCTGGATCTTGTGCCATACCGATGGAACCTGGAACGTTGTGCGAACGCGAGTTACCGTGCGTTGCACGGCCAGAAGCGAAGTGGTAACGTTTGATAACGCCTGCATAGCCTTTACCAATGGTAACGCCTTGCACGTCGATCTTTTGACCGACCTCGAACAGGGAAGCAGCGACAACATCGCCAGCTTTCAGTTCAGCGGCTTTAGCAGCGTCGACACGGAACTCTTTCAACAGAGTACCGGCTTCAACACCAGCTTTAGCGTGATGACCAGCAACAGCTTTGGTCACGCGGGAAGCGCGACGTTGACCGAATGCGACCTGAACAGCGGAATAGCCATCTGTTTCAGGGGTTTTGATTTGCGCAACACGGTTGTTCGATACGTCCAACACGGTGACCGGGATCGAATCCCCTTCATCCGTGAAAATGCGCATCATACCAACCTTGCGACCGAGAAGGCCTAGGCTCATTTTTTCTCCATTCCCACCTGCGATTGGGCGGGGCTTGTTTAACTACAAAGTAACGTAGGACTCAAAAAAGACGAATCCATACCGAAGCCGATCAGTATATAGCACAAAAACCCTTGACGCAACAAGTTAACACGGGGTATGTCAAAGTGTTGCGCGACGCCGCTGCAGGAGTTGTAGGCGCACCTGAAAAACACTGTCGCAAGGCGGCTTAATCGGTGCAAAGCACGATTGCATGCGCCCTCCGCGCTGCACATACGAGCGAGCTCGCATCGCCCCGGATGACGCACTGCAAGACTTAAGCATCACCGGCAAACACTTACGCAACATTCAGAACCAGCGCAAACAGGATGGCCGCGGCTTTACAGACCAAGGCAGACCCAAGGCTGGGCAATGTGAACGCTGGCCTTGCCATGTTTGAGGTGGGCCACGACAGTGAACGTCATCATCACCAGTGTAGGCGAAGTCGAGATAGCTCCACGACTGGAGGAGTCCCCGATAGCTTGAATGCCCCCTGTACGATGCCGGCCGCATGCAACAGATAGATGGCCTTGCACTCATCCCACGTTTCGAGGCCGCGCCAAAGCATCACACCCCGGACCGCCAGCACTGCCAATGGCAGCACGTCATAGCGCGGCAGAGCTAACAGAGCAGTGCGCAACAGCAGGAACACGGCAGACAAAAGCAGTCCCGCGAACAGGCGTGAGCGGGCCTCGTTGATACCAAAATGCAGGAATGCGGTCAGCGAGCGCAGCCAGCCGCGCAAACGGCTACGCTGGGCGGCATTTGACAGGTGAGCATCGGGGGCATTGAGCATGCAGCGACTCTATCGAGCGAGCGCAATACTCAAAGCAATTTTGCTTGCGTCAGGCCGTGCAGCCAGTGTCTGCCAGGCACAAATAGCAATGGGGCCGGGCGCACTCACGATCGTGAGCAGGCCCGGCCCCATCATCAGGCAGCGGGACACCCCGCCTGCCTGGAACAACTAGCAACACCTGATGCTACGGTGCTGTCAGCTGCCCTAGAAATTATTATTGCAGTTTGATTTCAACATCAACACCAGCTGGCAGGTCCAGCTTCATCAGCGCGTCAACGGTTTTGTCCGTTGGGTCAACGATGTCCATCAGGCGTTGGTGCGTACGGATCTCGAACTGATCGCGCGAAGTTTTGTTGACGTGCGGGGAACGCAGCACATCGAAACGCTGAATACGGGTAGGCAGTGGTACTGGGCCTTTGACGACAGCGCCGGTGCGCTTCGCGGTTTCAACGATTTCCAGAGCGGACTGGTCGATCAGCTTGTAATCGAAAGCCTTCAGGCGGATACGGATTTTTTGGTTTGGTGCCGACATGATATTTCCTTAAAAGAACGAACCGCGCAGTCTGCACGGCAATGAGGTCATACGGGAATTTCTGACGCAACAACCGTCAGGGTCGACATGATAGCACCAAAATGCTTGCCAACCCCGGCAGTTGAATAAAAAGAAGGGCGCCGGGCGACGACGCGTCTTCTTTTATGCAGACTTAAGAATTAAGCCAGGATTTTTGCAACCACGCCGGCGCCGACGGTACGACCGCCTTCACGGATAGCGAAGCGCAGGCCTTCTTCCATGGCGATCGGGTTGATCAGCTTGACGGTGATCGACACGTTATCGCCTGGCATGACCATTTCTTTGTCTGCTGGCAACTCGATCGAACCAGTTACGTCCGTCGTGCGGAAGTAGAACTGTGGACGATAGTTGTTGAAGAATGGCGTATGACGGCCGCCTTCATCTTTCGACAGAACATAGATCTCGCCGGTGAAGTGCGCGTGTGGCTTGATCGAGCCTGGCTTTGCCAGAACTTGACCACGTTGCACGTCTTCACGCTTGGTGCCGCGCAGCAGCAGACCAACGTTGTCGCCTGCTTGACCTTGGTCCAGCAGTTTGCGGAACATTTCCACGCCGGTGCAAGTCGTTTTGACGGTATCGATAATACCGACGATTTCGATTTCTTCGCCGACTTTGACAATGCCGCGCTCGATACGACCGGTCACAACAGTACCGCGACCCGAGATCGAGAACACGTCTTCTACTGGCATCAGGAATGCACCGTCAACAGCGCGCTCTGGCGTTGGGATGTACGAATCGAGGGCATCGGCCAGACGCAACACTGCATCCACGCCCATTTCGCCTTCTTTGCCTTCCAGCGCCATACGTGCCGAACCTTTGATGATAGGCACGTCGTCGCCAGGGAACTCGTACTTCGACAACAGCTCGCGCACTTCCATTTCAACCAGTTCCAGCAGCTCTGCGTCGTCGACCAGATCGCACTTGTTCAGGAACACGATGATGTATGGAACACCAACTTGACGCGCCAGCAGGATGTGCTCGCGGGTCTGTGGCATTGGGCCGTCAGCTGCCGAGCATACCAGGATCGCGCCGTCCATCTGCGCAGCACCGGTAATCATGTTTTTGATGTAATCGGCGTGGCCTGGGCAGTCAACGTGCGCGTAGTGACGCGATGCCGTTTCGTACTCGACGTGGGCGGTGTTAATCGTAATACCGCGCGCTTTTTCTTCTGGTGCTGCATCGATCTGGTCGTATGCTTTAGCTTCGCCGCCGAATTTCTTCGACAGAACCGTTGCGATTGCAGCGGTCAGCGTGGTTTTACCGTGGTCGACGTGGCCGATGGTGCCGACGTTGACGTGCGGCTTGGTCCGTTCGAATTTACCTTTTGCCATTTTATTCTTCCTTAGAACAATGATTTAAATGTAGGGACCGGCATTCTCGTGAAAGCCGGCCCGGAACTTCTATTACTTAGCTTTCGAGCTTACGATTGCTTCAGTCACATGCTTAGGTGCTTCAGCATAGTGCTTGAATTCCATCGTGTAAGTCGCACGACCTTGGGTCGACGAACGCAACGATGTGGCGTAACCGAACATTTCCGACAGAGGCACTTCGGCCTTGATGATCTTGCCGCCACCGCCAGCAATTTCATCCATGCCTTGTACCATACCGCGACGCGACGACAGATCGCCCATCACGGTACCGGCGTAGTCTTCCGGCGTTTCCACTTCCACGGCCATCATCGGCTCCAGGATGACTGGCGATGCTTTGCGGCAGCCATCTTTGAATGCCATCGAAGCGGCCATGCGGAATGCATTTTCGTTCGAGTCAACATCATGGTAAGAACCGAAGAACAGCGTGACTTTAACGTCAACGACTGGGTAGCCAGCCATCACGCCCGAAGTCAGCGTGTCGCGCACACCTTTTTCAACTGCAGGGATGTATTCGCGCGGAACGGTACCGCCCTTGATCGCGTCAACGAATTCGAAGCCCTTGCCCGGTTCTTGCGGTTCGATCTTCAGAACCACGTGACCGTATTGACCACGACCACCCGATTGCTTGACGAATTTGCCTTCCGACTCTTCGCACACTTTACGGATCGTTTCGCGGTAAGCCACTTGTGGCTTGCCGACGGTCGCTTCAACGTTGAATTCGCGCTTCATGCGGTCAACGATGATGTCCAGATGCAACTCGCCCATACCGGCAATGATGGTCTGGCCCGATTCTTCATCGGTACGCACGCGGAACGATGGATCTTCTGCTGCCAGGCGGTTCAGTGCCAGGCCCATTTTTTCCTGGTCAGCCTTGGTTTTTGGCTCGACTGCCTGCGAAATCACCGGCTCAGGGAAGACCATACGCTCCAGAACGACGCTCGCTTTTTCGTCGCAAAGCGTATCGCCTGTGGTGGTGTCTTTCAGACCCACGACGGCAGCGATGTCGCCAGCGCGCATTTCTTTGATTTCTTCGCGCTCATTGGCTTGCATCTGAACGATACGGCCAATACGCTCTCTCTTTTGCTTGACGGAGTTCAGGACCGAATCGCCCGAATTCAACGTACCCGAATAGCAGCGGATAAAGCACAGCTGACCGACGAACGGATCGGTTGCGATCTTGAACGCCAATGCGGAGAATTTCTCATTGTCGTCAGCGGCGCGCTCGACTGGCTGCTCGTCCTCGTCCAGACCTGGGACAGGTGGAATGTCGATTGGCGATGGCAGGTACTCGATGACCGCATCCAACATTGCCTGCACGCCCTTGTTTTTAAACGCGGTGCCGCACAGCATTGGAACGATTTCGCTGGCGATGGTACGCTGGCGCAGAGCAGCCTTGATCTCGTCTTCCGACAGGTCGCCTTCTTCCAGGTACTTGTTCATCAGGTCTTCGGACGCTTCAGCAGCAGCCTCAACCATGTTTTCGCGCCACTTGGCAGCATCAGCCGCCAGGTTTGCTGGAATGTCGCCGTATTCGAACTTCATGCCTTGCGAAGCGTCGTCCCAGATGACTGCTTTCATCTTGACCAGATCGATAACACCGGTGAAGACGTCTTCAGCGCCGATAGGAATCTGGATAGGCACTGGGTTGGCCTTCAGGCGCGAACGCATCTGATCGTAGACCTTGAAGAAGTTGGCGCCGGTACGGTCCATCTTGTTCACGAAGGCCAGACGTGGCACTTTGTACTTGTTAGCCTGACGCCATACCGTTTCCGATTGTGGCTGCACGCCGCCGACTGCACAGTAAACCATGCAAGCGCCATCCAACACGCGCATCGAACGTTCTACTTCAATGGTGAAGTCAACGTGGCCTGGGGTGTCAATGATGTTGATGTGGTGCGCTGGGAAGTTGTTTGCCATGCCTTTCCAGAAGCACGTAACAGCAGCCGAGGTAATCGTGATACCGCGCTCTTGCTCTTGAGCCATCCAGTCAGTAGTAGCAGCGCCATCATGCACTTCGCCCAGCTTGTGGTTGACGCCTGTGTAGAACAGGACGCGCTCGGTGGTGGTCGTCTTACCTGCATCGATGTGAGCGGAGATACCGATATTACGATAGCGCTCAATGGGGGTCTTGCGGGCCATAATTAATCCTAAATGAATGGACAAAACCGAGCAGCATTTTTTTGCAAAAATGAGCCCGGCCTCGAACAACAGATGCTTGACAGCCGCCTTGCGGTAGCTGGCTTTATATTAGAAGCGGAAATGCGAGAACGCTTTGTTCGCTTCAGCCATACGATGGACTTCGTCGCGTTTTTTCATCGCGCCGCCGCGGCTTTCAGCCGCTTCCATCAGCTCACCGCCAAGGCGTTGTGGCATCGATTTTTCGCTGCGCTTGTTAGCAGCTTCACGCAACCAACGCATGGACAAAGCCATACGACGGACTGGGCGAACTTCGACCGGCACCTGGTAGTTTGCACCACCGACGCGACGGGATTTCACCTCAACCAACGGCTTAGCGTTGTTGATTGCGGTAGCGAAAACTTCGAGCGGATCTTTGCCCGATTTTGCTGCGATGTGCTCGAAAGCACCGTAGATGATGTTTTCTGCAACCGATTTTTTACCGGACAGCATCAGTACGTTTACAAATTTAGCGACATCAGTGTTGCCGAATTTTGGATCTGGCAAAATTTCGCGCTTGGGTACTTCACGACGACGTGGCATATCAATTCCTTTCAATCTTCAGTTGAGCGCGCGTTCTTCGCACACTCGCGGACGACCATCATAGCCTTCCACTTACTCGACCAGATGCGGTCGACTACATTCACTTAGCTAGTTGCCACTGAGCGAAACTTGGGTTTGCTGCGTACAACTTATTACTTCTTGCCTGCTTTAGCGCGCTTGGTACCGTACTTCGAACGCGATTGCTTACGGTCTTTGACGCCTTGGGTATCCAGAGCACCGCGAACCATGTGGTAACGCACACCCGGCAAATCCTTGACGCGACCGCCGCGCAACAGCACAACACTATGCTCTTGCAGGTTATGGCCTTCACCGCCAATGTACGAAATAACTTCGAAACCATTGGTCAGGCGAACTTTAGCGACTTTACGCAGAGCCGAGTTAGGCTTCTTTGGAGTCGTGGTGTAAACACGTGTGCATACGCCACGTTTTTGCGGGCTGTTTTCCAGCGCCGGCGATTTGCTCTTCACGGTCAAAGCGACGCGTGGATTGCGAATCAATTGATTGATGGTTGGCATCGTTATAAATCCAACAAAAAACTACGATTAATAACCCGGGCAAGATGCCCGGCGACTAAAACCTCGCCCGCTTTTATCTACTGCGCACCGGAGGCGCCCGCAGCCACTCGGTAAGGAGCGGCCATGAAATGCCAGACAATACGTAAACGATGAGCAGAATAAAATCGAGAACTCGCTAGTTTAGACCTTGTGCCACAGGGGGTCAATCAGTTTACCGCTTTTTGCTATAAAAAAAGGCAAAAAAGCGGCAATTTCGTGGCATATTGAATAATATCTGGCTGCGCAGCGCGGAGACGAACACCTGCCGACGCTAGATCATTTGACATTCTTTCCCTGAAACCAAGCATCACAGGCGCGCATTCTTATGCGACCGCAAGACAACAAAAGGATTGATAATGGCGGACATTTTTCGCTGCCTGCCTTTATGCACTCCTTGCTTCGCCCTCACTATCTGTTCTTGCTCCTGACATATGCCTTGTTGACGGCCGTGCCCTTCCTGCCCGCGCTGCTGGGGCGTGCGCCCGAACATCCGTGGCACATGCTCACCTTCGAGCTGCTGGCCTGGCTGGCCGTCTGGAGCGTCTGCAAGCGCCCCGCGTACTTCCACTGGCTGCTGCTGCCCGCCTTCCTGGCCCTGCCGACGGAAATCTACCTGTTCATCTTCTATGGCCAGGGCATTTCCACGCACCACCTGGGCATCATCTTCGAAACTAGCCCCAAGGAAGCGCTGGAATTCCTCGGGCAAAAAGTATGGCTAATGGGTGCCGTCATGCTGGGCGTAATCGCCTGGTACTTACTTGGCTGGTATGCGGCCACGCGCACGCGCGGGCTGGACTGGCGCGGCAAGACGCGCCCGGCCACCTTCCTGCTACTACTGCTGCTGGGCGGCTTCTGGTGCTATGGCTACGAATTCGGTTTCGACGCCAAGGTTGTGCATCGCGCGCCCGCATCCGCCAAGGCCAGCCAACCGGCGGCCAGCGGCAAGCCGGGCGCCTCCGGCTTCGGCGACGCCAGCTCGGCCGACGACGAGACAGCCGAAGAAGAGGAAGAAAGCACCAAGCCGGAGCACGCCAGCATTGCCGGCGCCGATGAAACGGGCCTGGGCTGGCCCAGCCTGCCCCACTGGGCGCGCCTGCCTTACAGCTTCGATACCGTGAGCAATTCCTGGCCCTTCGGCCTGGGCGCACGCGGCTTCGATTTCTATAAGGAACGTCGCTACCTGGCCGAGCTGGGACAGAAAAGCAGCAGCTTCCGTTTCGGCGCGCACCAGCAACAGCCCGATCCCCATCCGGAAGTGGTCGTCATGGTGATCGGCGAATCGTCGCGCTACGACCGCTGGAGCCTGAACGGCTATGAGCGCGACACCAATCCCCTGCTGAAACAGGAAAGCAATCTGCTACCGCTGGCCGACGTCATCACGGCCGTTTCCGCTACGCGCCTGTCCGTGCCCGTCATCATTTCGCGCAAGCCGGCCACACAAAGCCTCAAGGATGGGTTCTCGGAAAAATCCTTCCTCACCGCCTACAAGGAAGCGGGCTTCAAGACTTACTGGCTATCGAACCAAAGCTCGTTCGGCCAGTTCGATACGCCCGTCTCCGTGTTTGCCAAGGAAGCGGAGGTGGTGCAATTCCTTAACCTGGGCGGCTTTACCAACAATTCCAACTTCGACCAGATCCTGTTAGATCCGTTCAAGAATGCGCTGGCCGACCCGGCACCGAAAAAGCTCATCGTGCTGCACACCCTGGGCAGCCATTGGAATTACAGCCAGCGCTATCCGAAGTCCTTCGACAAGTGGCAACCGTCGCTGTTCGGCGTCGACAAACCCGTCTACACGAACACGGCCATCAAGCCTCAGCTGAACAACAGCTACGACAGCTCCATCCTGTACACGGACTGGTTTCTATCGCAGGTGATCGGCATGCTGAAGGACGGTGGCCAGCGCACCGCCCTGCGCAGCTCACTCGTCTACGTGGCAGACCATGGCCAGACCCTGTATGACGGCAGCTGCCGCCTGGCCTTCCACGGCCATAACACGCAGTTCGAGTTCCACGTGCCCGCCTTCGTCTGGTATTCCCCACAATTCCAGCGCCACTATCCGGACAAGGTAACGCAGCTACGGCGCCATCAAAAAGCGCGCCTGTCGACGGAAAACATGTTCCACACCCTGCTCGACCTGGGCGACATCCGCTTTGCCGGCGAACAGCCCGAATGGAGCATCGCCAGCTCCCGCTTCAAGCAGCACAAGCGCTACGTCGACAGCTACGGCTGGACCAACTACGACAACGCCATCATCCGTGGCGATTGCCGCGAAGTGATCGACAAGAGCACGCCGGAGAAGCAGGACAAATAAAGGGCAGCCATCAGGCCCGTTCCAGCACGCCGGCGCAATCGGCCGGTTGCGCCATGTGCGTACTGAGCCAGTCGAAGACGCGCCCGGCCTTGTCCGCGATGCCAGCGTCAAAACCGCGCTGCGCCACGCAGACCAAGTTCAAGCCTATGCAACGCAGCAAGGTGCTCTTGCCGATACCGTTCTGGCCGAAGATGAAGCCCCCCTTGCCTTGCACGCCGAATGACAACGGCGCGGCATGCTCCAGCAGGGGATGCCGCATGCCCTGCAAGGCCAGCGCGCGTGGCGCCCCGGTACCCGCCCAGCAGTACACGGGCGCAGCGCGTAGCTGCCGCGCCAGTGCCAGATCCGCCTCCAACTGGGCCACTTGAATGAAGCTGTCACGCAGAAATGGCAGCCGCTGCGCCACTAGCTGGCGCGTGCGGAAGTAGCGCTTGACGTTTTTCAGCAGGAGCCAGTCGCCATACTCGACCAACAGCGTATCGACAAAGGGCACGTAATACAGCAGCGAACGCTCGATGGCGCGGGTCAACTTGGCCACCTGTGCGCTGCCGGGAGCCAATGACAAGGCTGCCCCAACAGGTAGCTGCGCCAGCGCGGTTCGAGTTTTCAGCAGGTGGCGCAAGGTATCGAGCGTGCGTTCCCATAGCTTGGCGCTTTCGTAAAAACGCACCTGCACCGTCATCAGCGCAACACAGGCGGCCAACACGCCAAACAGCGCTGGCCAGTGGCAGTAACCATAGCCAGGCACTCCACCAAGGTTCCGCTGCCAGCGGCGCACCGAACAGGGTTTCGCTGACCTCCGTATCAGCCTGACGCAAGGGCAGGCAGGCCCGCTGCAGGCTGGCCGTCTGGACCGGATCGTCCAGCAATTGTCGGACGCGGCGATGGAGGCAGAATAGGCCTGACCACCGTGATGATTATTAATTAATCAAGTACAAGCTGCGCGTGCGGACATACTGGACAGCGCGGACACGACGGACAGCCGGACACCTGAATTTTTTACCATTAAAATCAGTTACTTAAGCACTGGCACGGATCGTGCATTACAAAAGCTATTCTCCACGAGACCCGACCATGATCCGCGATACATCGGCGCAAGACGCCTTACTCTCCGCACCGCCGGGCCAGCGCCACAAGCGACGCGCCCTGCTGCTGGCCGGTGCCATCATCGTCATCGGCGCCGCCATCGCTGTCGTGACCGGCTGGCGCAACAGCGAGCATTCCGTCAACAGCAGCCGCCTGCGCATCGCCGACGTCACGCGCGGCACCCTGATCCGCGACGCCGCCGTGAATGGCCGCGTGGTCGCCGCGATCAGCCCCACCCTGTATTCGACCACGGTGGCCACCGTGACCCTGAAGGCCAAGGCGGGCGACACCGTCAAGAAGGGTGACATCCTGGCGGTACTGGAGTCGCCTGACCTGTCCGACGCCCTCAAGCGCGAACAATCGAGCGTGCAGCAGCTGGAGGCGGAAGTGGCGCGCCAGCAGATCCTGGCCAAGAAGCAAAACTGCTGGCGCGGCGTGACGCCGATACGGCCGAGATCGAGCGCCTGTCAGCGCAACGCACACTGGAGCGCTATGAAAGCGTGGCGCAGGTGGGCATCATCGCCAAGATCGATTACCAGAAGGCCAAGGATGCCTTAAATTCAGCAGACATCCGCAGCAAACACGCTTCCCAGGCGGCCGGCCTGGAAAGCGAAGACGTGAGCCTGGCACTGAAGACCAAGGTCAATGAACTGGAACGCCAGCGCCTCGTCCGCGACAACGCCCAGCGCAGGGTCGATGAACTGACCGTGCGCGCTCCCGTCAACGGCTTTATCGGCACGCTGTCGGTGGCCAACCGCAGTGTGGTGCAAGCCAATACTGCCCTCATGACTCTGGTCGACCTGTCGCAGCTGGAAATAGAGCTCGAGGTGCCTGAAACCTATGTGGCCGACATGGGCCTGGGCATGCGCGCCGAGATCGAAACGGGCGCCATCAAGGCGACCGGAAAACTGTCGGCGCTGTCGCCCGAAGTGGTGAAGAACCAGGTACTGGCACGTGTGCGTTTCGATGGTGCGCAGCCGGCCGGCCTGCGCCAGAACCAGCGCGTGGCGGCGCGCCTCTTGATCGACGAAAAGCCGAATGTGCTGATGCTGGCGCGCGGCTCCTTCGTCGAAGCCGAGGCTGGTCGTTTCGCCTATGTGGTGCGCGACGGCGTGGCCATGCGCACCCCCATCAAGCTGGGCGCGACCAGCGTCACGGCAGTGGAAATTGTCGACGGTTTGAAGCTGGGCGACAAGGTCGTGGTCGCCGGTACGGAAAACTTCGCGAACGCCGCCCGCGTTTCCCTCAATTAGTCAGCTGCACCCACTTCATTCCATCAAGAGGTCCACCATGCTGCGCATGCAAAATCTGAACAAAGTCTATCGTACCCACATGATCGAAACCCACGCGCTGCGCGGCTTCGACATCCATGTGCAACAAGGTGAATTCGTCACCGTCACCGGGCCTTCGGGCTCGGGCAAGACGAGCTTTTTGAATATCGCCGGCCTGCTCGAGGAATTCACCGACGGCGAATATATACTCGACGGCGTCAACGTCAGGGGCATGGATGACAATGCCCGCTCGCGCCTGCGCAATGAAAAACTCGGCTTCATCTTCCAGGGCTTCAACCTGATTCCCGACTTGTCGCTGTTCGACAACGTCGACGTGCCGCTGCGCTACCGGGGCTTCAACCGCGCCGAGCGCAAGGAGCGCATCGAGGAAGCGCTGGCCAAGGTCGGCCTGGCGTCGCGCATGAAGCATTATCCGGCCGAATTGTCGGGCGGCCAGCAGCAGCGCGTGGCGATCGCGCGCGCTCTGGCCGGCTCGCCCAAGCTGCTGCTGGCCGATGAACCGACGGGCAACCTGGACACGCAAATGGCGCGCGGCGTGATGGAACTGCTGGAAGAAATCAATGCGCAAGGCACCACCATCCTGATGGTCACGCACGATCCGGAACTGGCGCTGCGCAGCCAGCGCAATGTACACATCATCGACGGCCAGGTGTCGGACCTGGTGCAACACGGCGCCACCCTGTCTGCCAGCGCGCAGCACACCGTGAGCGCCTGAGGAGAAAACATGTTTCGCTACTATTTCACGCTGGGCCTGCGCAGCCTGCGCCGTAACCGCGCGCTGACCGCATTGATGATACTGACCCTGGCCGTTGGCGTGGCCGCCAGCGTCTCCACGGTCACCATCTTGCACGCCATGTCCGGCGATCCGCTACCGCACAAGAGCGACCGCATGTTCGTGCCGCTGATCGACATACTGCCCGTCAAAGGCTATGTCCCCGGCGAAGAGCCGGGTTTTTCGCAAGCCCAGATGAGCTATGTCGATGCACGTAATTTCATGGCCAGCAAAATGGGCGTGCGCCGCACCGTCATGTACGGCGTGGCCGGTCCGGTCGAGCCGGCACGCAAGGATATCGGGTCTTTCAACTCCCAGGGCATGGCGCCCACACGCGATTTTTTCAGCATGTTCGAAGCGCCCTTCCTGTACGGCCAGGCGTGGAGCGAAGCCGATGATGCCAACGGCGCCGATGTGATCGTCCTGAGCCGCGCACTGGCCGAAAAACTGGTGGGTACAAGCAACCCGGTCGGCCAGCGCGTCACGCTGCTGGGCCGTCCCTACATGGTGACAGGCGTGCTGGCGACCTGGAACGTGGTGCCACGCCCACACCGCATCATCGGCAGCAAGGGCGCCTTTGGCGCCGAAGACGAATTCTTCATCCCGTTTGCCAGCGCAATTCGGCACGAAACGGAGCACGACGGCGGCATGAGCTGCAATAGCGACCAGAGCGTCCCACCCGGCTTCCAGGGCCGGCTCGTTTCCGGCTGCACCTGGCTGCAGTTCTGGTTCGAAATGGCCAGCAGCGGCGAACGCGGCCAGTTGCAGCAATACCTGGACGCCTATGCGGGCGAGCAGCGCAAGCTGGGGCGCATGAAGCGCAATGCGCCGAACCGGCTGTACGACCTGAACGAATGGATGAACTATTTGCATGTGGTCGACAACGACAACAAGCTGGCAGCCTGGCTGGCCTTCGGCTTCCTGTTGCTCTGCCTGGTCAACACCATCGGCCTGCTGCTGGCGAAGTTTTCCGTGCGCGCCAGCGAGGTAGGCATCCGCCGGGCACTGGGCGCCACGCGGCGCGATATCTTCCGCCAGTTCCTGATCGAAAGCAGCGTGATCGGCCTCGCTGGCGGCGTGATCGGCCTCTTGCTGGCATTTGGCGCGCTGGCCGTGGTCAGTCAGCAGTCGGAAGAATTGGGCAGCGTGGCACACATGGATATAGCAATGCTATTGCTGACGTTTGCCATGTCGGTGCTGGCAGCCGTGCTCGCTGGCCTCCTGCCTACCTGGCGTGCCTGTCAGGTAACGCCGGCGATACAGCTCAAGTCGCAATGAAGCCGCCCCCCCCCCCCTTTACCCAACATGAGGTCCAGCATGGAAATCCGTCCCATCGTGTCGGCGCTGATGCGCAGCAAAACCGGCGCCATCCTGGTGGCGCTGCAGATCGCTATCAGCCTGGCCATCCTGGCCAACGCCCTGCACATCGTCAACCTGCGCCAGGCGGTGGCTGCCAGGCCCACCGGCGTGGCCGCTGAAAACGACATTTTTTACGTCAATATTCAAAACATGGATCGCGGCGGACACCAGCGCCAGCTGTCGGAGCAAAAACGCCAGGCAGCCCTGCTGCGCGCCTTGCCGGGGGTGCTGTCGGTGGCGCAAACGTCGCAGGCAGTGCTGTCACGCTCCGGCAACTCGACCAGCGTGGCGGCCAAGCGCAATCAGGTCACGCCCAGTGCCAATATATCGACTTACTACACGCCCGATTCGCTGGTCAAGACCTATGGCTTGCAACTACTGGAAGGACGCGACTTCCGGCCTGATGAAGTGTCCGAGATCGACGAAGATGTCGACGGTAGCGATCCCAAGGTGGCCATCGTGACGCGCGCGGCGGCACAAAAAATCTGGCCCGGCGAAACCAGCTTTATCGGCAAGACGCTATACAAGGGCACCGGCGCCGACGATCCCGAGCTGCGCGTGGTCGGCGTCGTCGAGCGGCTGCAAACGCAGGTCGGCCAGGTCAAGGCCGAAGGCGAATACTCGCTCCTGTTGCCGGCACGCCTGACGGGCGGGCGCGATTCCCTGCTGTATGTCGTGCGTGCCGAACCGGGCCAGCGCGATCGCCTGATCAAGGAAGCGCAACAGGCCATCCGCAGTGCCAGCAGCGACCGCCTGCTGGTGCGTACCGACACCCTGGAACAGCACCGTCAATTGCGCTACCGGGCCGACCGCGGCCTGTCCTGGATGCTGATCGCCGTATCGGCCCTGCTGCTGCTGGTGACCGCCAGCGGCATCGTCGGCATTGCCAGCCTGTGGGTGACGCAGCGCAGGAAGCAGATCGGCGTGCGGCGCGCATTGGGTGCGCGCCGCAGCGATATCCTGCGCTACTTCTTGACGGAAAATTTCATGATCACCAGCGTCGGCGTGGCTTGCGGCGTGCTGCTGGCGCTAGGCTTAAATCAGCTGCTGGTGAGCCAGCTGGAAATGGCGCGCCTGCCACCGGGCTACCTGCTGGCCGGTGCGCTGGTGTTCTGGCTGCTGGGCGTGGGCGCAGTGTATGGACCGGCATGGCGCGCGGCCAGCATTTCGCCGGCCACTGCCACGCGCAGCACCTGAAGCGGCACCTCAGTGATATGCTGCGCGCATGCCTACCGTACTGATTATTGACGACAATGCCGCCGTGGCCATCGCCCTCGACGTGCTGTTCTCCCTGCATGAGATCGACGCCATGCGTGCCACCTCGCCCGAGGAAGGCCTGCATCTGCTCGAGCACCACGCCATCGACCTGGTGGTGCAAGATATGAACTTCACGGCCGACACCACCTCGGGCGAAGAAGGCAGCGCGCTGTTCCACGCCATCCGCGCGCGCTACCCTGACTTGCCCGTGATCTTGCTGACGGCATGGACCCAGCTCGACGCGGCCGTCGAGCTGATCAAGTCTGGCGCGGCCGACTACCTGGCCAAGCCATGGGATGACCGGCGCCTGATCGCCAGCGTGCAGAACCTGCTGGAACTGGGGCAAGCCAACCGCGCATTGCGCCAGCGCGTGGTAGCTGAGCAGCGCCAGCGCCACGCGCTGGAGCACGAATTCGACCTGCGCGGCATGGTATGGCAAGATCCGGCCACCGAACGCGTGGTGCACCTGGCCTGCCAGGTGGCGCGCGCCGACGTGCCCGTGCTCATTTCCGGGCCGAACGGCAGCGGCAAGGAACGCATCGCCGCCATAGTGCAAGCCAATTCACAGGTCGCCAACGGTCCCTTCGTCGTGCTCAATTGCGGTGCCGTGCCAGTCGATCTGATCGAGGCGGAACTGTTCGGCGCCGAGGCGGGCGCCTACACCGGCATCACGCGCGCACGCGATGGCAAGTTCGACGCGGCCGATGGCGGCACCTTGTTCCTCGACGAAATTGGCAACCTGCCGCTGGCCGGGCAAATGAAACTGCTGCGCGTGCTGGAAACGGGACGCTTCGAGCGCCTCGGCTCGAACCGCGAGCGGCAGGTGACAGTGCGCGTCATCAGCGCCAGCAATGCCGACTTGCCGGCGATGATCAAGGCTGGCACCTTTCGCGAAGACCTGTTTTACCGCCTGAACGTGATCGAACTGCGCCTGCCGCCGCTGGCCCAGCGGCCGCAAGATATTCTGGTCCTGGCGCGGCATTTCCTGGGCGGCGAAAAAAGCCTGGCCGCGCAGACGCAGGCCACCTTGCTGGCCCACGCCTGGCCGGGCAATGTGCGCGAACTGAAAAACGTCATGCAGCGCGCCAGCCTGCTGACGGCTGGTCCGATCATCCATGCGCAGGAAACGGGCTTGCCGCTGGCGGGAATGCCATCGCTGCGCGCGCCGCAAGATGCCACCACGACGGAGCCGGACCGCGACAGCGTCAGCGCCGCTCTGGCGCGCGCGCACGGCGTAGTGGCGCAGGCGGCGCAGGAACTGGGGCTGTCGCGCCAGGCGCTGTACCGGCGCATGGAACGCCTGGGCATTGCACGCGGCTGATGGCATACGGCCCCATGCGCCTCTCCCTGCTCACGCGCTGGACGGCCCTGATCGTCACCTTGCTGGTGCTGGGCATCGTCATCGCCCTGCTGCTGACGCATTTTTTGCCAAGCCAGCCGCTGCTGGTGCTGGCCGGTACCCTGCTGTGCGTGCTGCCCATGGCCATCATGACCATCCGCGCGCAACTGCAAGCGATGCTGTCGCTGTTTCGCGCCTTGAGCGGCACGGTCGCCAGCTACCAGGACGGTGACTTCGGCTTTAGCTTGCGCTGGCCGCAGAACGATGAACTGGCCGACCTGGTGGCGGCCCACAATGCGCTGGGCGACGTGCTGCGCAAGCAGCGCCTGGACCTGGTGCAGCGTGAACTGCTGCTCGACACCATGGTGCAAAACACTCCGGTAGCCATGCTGCTGGTGGCCGAGGGCAGCGCCATCGTCTACGCCAACCTTGCTGCGCGCCAGTTGCTGCACCACGGCCGCCGTCTCGAAGGACGCCACCTGGCAGACATTGTGCGCGAGGCGGCACCGGCCTTGGCCGAGGCGCTGGCGCGCCGCAACGATGGCCTGTTTACCAGCGGCGAAGGGGAACAGGAAGAGGTGTATCACTTGGCGCGGCGCAGCTTCAGCCTGAACGGGCGCAAGCATGAACTGCTGCTGTTGCGCCAACTGACCCTGGAACTGCGGCGCCAGGAAGTGCAAACCTGGAAAAAAGTCATCCGCGTCATCAGCCATGAACTCAACAACTCGCTGGCGCCGCTGGCCTCGCTGGCCCATTCCGGCGCCGAGCTGGTGCGCCGCGGCCAGACCGAACGCCTGCCGCAAATCCTCGCCACCATCGAGGAGCGCACGCGCCACCTGGAAACCTTCATCCTCGGCTATGCGCGCTTTGCCAAGCTGCCCGCACCGCGCCCGGCGCCGTGTGAATGGCAACCGTTCCTCTGCAGCCTGGCATCGCAAGCAGTCTTCACGCTCGACGGCACGCCGCCCACGCAGTCAGCCGTGTTCGATGCGGCGCAAATGCAGCAGGCGCTGCTGAACCTGCTCAAGAATGCGCTGGAGTCCGGCTCCAAGCTCCAGCATATCGGTTTGCACGTCAGCCAGGCGCATGGACAGCTGCGCATCGAGGTGCGCGACCGGGGGCCGGGCATGAGCGGCGCCGTGCTGGAAAACGCCTTAGTGCCGTTTTATTCCACCAAGCGCAGCGGCACGGGCCTGGGCCTGGCCCTGGCGCGCGAAATCGCCGAAGCGCATGGCGGACGCATCACGCTGGCCAACCGTGAAGGCGGTGGCCTGGCGGTGATGCTCATTCTTCCTTTGCCGGAGGGAAATTAGTTCCTCGTCTAACGATTTTTAAATCACACATTCCGCCATTATTTTTCGGTGCTATATTGATAATTAGAAATATTAATATGGCCATTTATTAATACCACGCCCGTGTGTTAGAAAAAAGCTATTTAGGTTTGCATAATGATATAAAAATATCTCATTGACAATGAATTGTCTTGGCGATAATTTGTCTGAGCGGCACGGTTTTTTTGGAACATCAATCGTTTTCTCGCAAGGATAAATATGAAACTGAAATCACTCATCGCAGCACTGGTGCTGGGCGCTGCAACCATCGGCAATGCATCTGCTGCTGCGTACAACGTCACCCTGACCAACACCTCGGGCAACC
The DNA here is from genome assembly GCF_051380805.1 of Janthinobacterium paucivorans. Taxonomy (NCBI): domain Bacteria; kingdom Pseudomonadati; phylum Pseudomonadota; class Betaproteobacteria; order Burkholderiales; family Oxalobacteraceae; genus Janthinobacterium; species Janthinobacterium paucivorans. The sequence goes on along the minus strand of NZ_JBNYXR010000003.1, from coordinate 162,287 downwards.
TGTGGGTAGGCGGCTTCAACGCCACGCCCAATCCGCTCGGCGACTTTACCGATACCTTCACCTTCTCCCAGAATGCGACCTTCGGTTCGACCGCGCAAGCCTTCCTGGCCAACCTGTCGGTCACGGGCAGCGATGCTTCCTCGATCAACTTCAGCTGGGCCAACCTGAATAACATCTACCTCAATGGCTTTGGCGGCGCCACCGTCTTCGGCTATGCCCAGGGCCAGGTACTGGCGCCAACCAACCTGCTGTTCAACGCCCCGTTGGTCCTCACGGTCAAAGGCAACAGCAAGGGCGGCAGCTACAGCGGCAACTTCAACCTGACCCTTGCCCCGGTCCCAGAACCGGAAACGTACGGCATGCTGCTGGCCGGCCTCGGCGTACTGGGCTTCCTGGCGCGACGCCGCAAGCAATCTTGAGTTGCGATCACAAAAGACGCTGCGGCGTCTTTTGTCTGCCGGCTGCTAAACTGCTGCCATGACGACCGACTTTACCTCCACCAGCCATACCGCTTTCAGCCACCCGGGCCACCCGCCGGCCACCACCACCGAACACCGCGGCATCCGCTACCTGCACCTGGGTACCAAATGGGTGCAAGGCGCCATGCGCCTGGACAAACCCGACGCCATCGAACTCGAATACGTGCAAATGATGATGATGTGGATGCTATTCAAGACGCAGCCCAAACGCATCGTGCAACTTGGCCTTGGCAGCGCCGCACTGACCAAATTCAGTTACCGCCGCTTCCCCGACGCCACGGTCACGGCCATCGAACTCAATCCGAACGTGATCGCCATCTGCGGCGCCCAATTTGCGCTACCGCCGAATGACAAGCGCCTCGACGTGCGCGAAATGAATGCGCTCGATTTCGTACTCGATCCGGCCAACCACGGCACGGTCGATGCACTGCAAGTGGACCTGTACGACGAAGACGCGCGCGGCCCCGTTCTCGACACGCCCGAGTTCTACCAGGCTTGCTTCGACTGCCTGGCAGCCGATGGCATCATGTGCACGAATGTCTTCGGCGACTTCCCCAACTACGACAAGAATTTGCAGGCCATGGAACTGATCTTCGACGCCGTCGTCTGGGTACCGGAAATGGAAGATGAAAACATCGTCGTGCTGGCCTTCAAACAATCGCCGTCACTCGATTTCAGCGACTTGTACGAACGCGCCGCCAGCATCAAAAAGCAGTTCAATCTGCCGGCCAAGAACTGGGTCAACGGCTTGAAGCAATGGATGCAAGATCAGCAGTAAAGCAGTGGCGCAGGATCACGCCGGCGGCAGCATGCCAAGGGCGGCCAGCGCCGATGCGCTCACCAACAGCGAATTACCTGCGTATGCCGCCTGGGGTACGGAATCCGCTTGACCGGCCAGCGTGCTTGCCCGATGATCGGCGTTGACGGCGTTCACCGCCAATTTACCCACCGATCCAATCACACATGGAGCATATGATGATGAAGCGAGTATCCCTGGCTGCGGCCCTGACGGTCATGCTGGCCTGTGGCGGCAGTAGTGCGGCACTGGCAGCTGAGGCGGGCGACGCGGCCCTGACGGCGGCTATCGCCGGCAGTGCGCGCACGCCGGCCAACGCGCTACGCGACAGTGCCCGCCACCCGTATGAAACACTGACGTTTTTCGGTATCAAACCGAACATGACGGTAGTGGAACTGTCGCCCGGCGGCGGCTGGTACACGGAAATCCTGGCACCCTATCTGCGCGACAACGGCAAGCTGATCGCCGCTGGCAACGACCCGCAGTCAAGCAGCGAAGGTGCACGCCGTGGCGCGGCGCGCTTCCAGCAAAAACTCGACGCCAATCCAGCCGCTTTCGGCAAGGTGGAACTGGGCGCCTTCGCGCCGCCCACCACCTACCGCATTGCGCCCAAAGGCACGGCCGACATGGTGCTCACCTTCCGCAATATCCACAACTGGATACCCATCGGCCAGGACGGCATGCAAACGCTGTTCAAGGAAGTGTATGACAGCCTGAAACCGGGTGGCGTGTTCGGTATTGTTGAACACCGCCTGCCAGCGAACAAGGTACAGGATGCCACCGCCAGCAGCGGCTATATGCACGAAGCGTACGTGATCAAGCTGGCCGAAAGCGCAGGCTTCAAGTTGGCAGCGAAGTCCGACATCAACGCCAATCCCAAGGACACCGCCGACCACCGTAACGGCGTCTGGGCCCTGCCGCCCTCCTACGCCAACAAGGATGTGGAGCGCGCCAAATACACGGCCATCGGCGAGAGCGACCGCATGACCCTGAAGTTCGTCAAGTAAGTCGGCTTAGCGCGGCGACGCCGCGCGTAATCCGACAACATCGTTGGCGCCGGTGATGGCGTCGGGTTACGGGTTACGCGCGGCGCGCTAACCCGACCTACCGGTTTATTTCTTCGTGTCCTTCGGTTTCACCGGCACCAGGCTCAGGTCCTGGAAGTCGTAGCTGAAATCCGTCTCGGCCGACACCGGTGCCATTTTCACCCTGTCGATGCTGCCATCGGGATTGAGCGAGAACGTCACATAGGCGTCGGCGTTGAAGTTGCGCTCCTTCCAGCGCACGATGAAGGTATCGTGCTGCCAGTGTTCCAGCTCGCCCGTCAAGTCCGGCGTGCGGGTAAAGCTGAGGATATGTTTTTTCCCCTCCGGCTTGATCACAACCTTGCCATACCAGGCATCTTCATACTCGCCGTCATACGCTGCCAGCGGCAGCGATGGCTGCGATTTGGCCGCGCGCGCGCTCGATGCCTTGCCCTGCTTCTTGACTTCTTCGGCATGCTGGTCCTGCTCCACCTTGGCCACCAGCGCCAGCCAGTCCGACGGTGCCGCCTGCAGATAATGGTCGAGGATGCGCCATTGCAGCGCCGTCATCGAACCGCCATTTTCCGCATTGGTGAGGATAGCTACGCCCAGTTTCGCTTCCGGCACCATCACTACGCGCGAATAAAAACCCTGCAACGCGCCACCATGCATGGCCACTTTCATGCCCTTGTAGTCGCGCAGCTGAAAGCCCAGGCCATACGCGCTGAAGTTCGGCTTGGTCGCGGCCAGCGTTGGCTTCGGTTCGCCAATCTTGATCGGCGTTTGCGCCGCCCACATTTCGCGGCCCTGCTTTTCGCTGAACAGACGCGCTGGCTTGCCATCCTTGTCCGTCACGCCGGCGATCTTGCCTTCGTCGAGCAATACCATCATCCACTTGGCGATATCTTCCGCATTCGTGTTAATGCCGACGGCGCCCACGGCGTTCGGCACCGGCATCGATTTGACGGCCGTGATCTTGCCATCGATCTTGCTGTGCGCACTGGCGACATCAGGGTTAGCAACGTTCTCGGCCAGGCTGGTGGTGGTGCCCTTCATGCCCAGCGGCGCCAGGATGCGTTCATGCATGGCCTCACCCCAGCTTTTCCCGGCCTTGTCGGCGATGATTTTGCCAGCCACGATGTACAGCAGGTTATCGTAAGCATAGCTGTTGCGAAAACTCGTGGCCGGGCGGATGTAGCGCAGCTTCTCGATGATCTCGTCGGTGGAAAACGTGGTGGTAGGCCACCACAGCAAGTCGCCCGCGCCCAGGCCCAAGCCACTGCGGTGCGTCAGCAAATCGCGGATGGTCATGGCGCCCGTCACGTAGGCATCGTACATCTGAAAGCCGGGCAAGTGCTTGGTGACGGGGTCGTCCCAGGCCAGCTTGCCTTCGTCAACCAGCATGGCCAGCGCAGCGGCCGTGAAGCCTTTCGAGTTGGACGCCACTTCGAACAAGGTCTGCGCATCGACGGCAGCCGGTTCGCCCAGCTTGCGTACGCCAAAGCCCTTGGCGGTGATGACCTTGCCATCCTTGACGATGGCGATCGCCATGCCGGGCACGTCGAATACTTTCAGGGCGGTGGCGACATCACGCTCAAGATCGAAGGCAGGCGCGGGCGCGGGGACCACAGCAGCGGCAACGGCGGGAGCGGCGTCAAACGCCAGCGCCGGCACGGTGATGCTGGAAAACGCCAGCACGATGGCGGCGGTGAGACGGTTCATGGTATGCATGGTCAGGATGTCCTAAGAAGGTTCAATGTGCTTGCGCGGCCATCAATTTATCGACGCTTTCCTGCGTCACCGGGTGGTAGCGTGCGCGCGCCTGCGCATACACGTCCCTGGCCCAGGCCTGGCCCGGCGGCGTCTTCATCAAGGCACTGTACAGTGGAACGACGAACTTTTGGCGGCCCACGCTCATCAGGAATGCCTGCAGCGGCTCGCGTACATCGTAACCGGCGTTTACGGCAGCGAGGTAAAAGCGGTAAGCCACCTCATTGTTGCCGCTCTTACTCACGCCGTATGCCTGGTCCAGCTCACGCAGCTGCGCGGCGCTGGCCTTGTTGTTGATGTCGTTCAGGAAGTGCATCGATTCGATGGCGATCCACTTGTCCATGCCCAGGTCTTTGGTCGCCAGTTCGCCTTTCAACCAGGCGTCGCGGTGCTGGTCCAGCAGCGCTAAGCGCGGCGAGACGACGCGCTGCGCGCTGGCCGGCACGCCGGTGCCATACAACCATTCTTCGAGTTCCGCTGGCGGCATCACCTCTGGGTGCTGCGCCAGCAGGTTCTTGCGCAGATAGGCGATGAACTGCTCCGTCGTCACGCTCTGGAACGCGTGCTGGTCGAACCAGCCGCGCAGGAAGGGGTCGAACACGGCACGCCCCGCGCGCCGTTCCATGGTCGCCAGGAACCAGGCACCTTTCGGGTAGATGATACCGTCGTCCGTATACGTTTGCGCCGGGTTGACATCGGCATCGCGCGTAATCAGCGCCGTTTTCGCCGCCGGCAATTCCTTGATCGACGCCGCCAGTTCTTCCTGATCGACCTGCACGCCCATCTGCGCTACTTCGCTGCCATACAGCTGCTCGACGATGCGCGTGGTGACGTAAGTGGTGAAACCTTCATTGAGCCACATGTGCTTCCACGACGCGTTGGTGACCAGGTTGCCCGACCACGAGTGGGCCAGTTCATGCGCGATCAGGTCGACCAGGCTGCGGTCGCCGGCGATCATGGTCGGCGTGAGGAAGGTCAGGCGCGGGTTTTCCATGCCGCCGTAGGGGAACGATGGCGGCAGCACGATCATGTCGTAGCGCCCCCAGCCATACGGACCATACAGCGCTTCGGCTGCCTGGATCATCTTTTCCGTGTCGGCCAGCTCGTATTCGGCGGCCTTGATGCGCGGCGGCTCCGCATACACGGCCGAACGGGGACCGAGTTTGCGCACTTCCAGTTCGCCGATGGCAATGGCCAACAGATACGATGGAATCGGCTGTGGCATCCTGAATTTCCAACCGCCCTTGCCGGTCGCCTTGTCGTCATTCTCGGCGCTCATCACGACGCGCATGCCGCGCGGCGCCTCGATGCGCGCGCTATAGGTAAAACGCACGGCTGGCGTATCCTGCGACGGCACCCACGAGCGGGCGTTGATACTTTGCGACTGACTGAACATGAAAGGCAGCTTACCCGACATGGTCTGCTGCGGCGTAAGCCACTGCAGCGCGATGGCGTTGGGGGCCGTGTGATAGTAGACGCGCACTTTGCCTGGCTGGCCCGTGGTGGTGATGCGCAGCGCCTGGCCCTTTTCCGGGTCGGCCTTGTCCAGCTGATACGGCGCCATCTGCCATGCGCCGCGCTTGTCTTGCACCTGCACTTTCGCGATCGACAAATCGCGCGTATCGAGCACCAGAGTGCGTGCCGCCGGGTCGATCCAGTTCAGCGACAGCTCGGCATAGCCGGAGAGGGTCTTTTGCTTGAAATCGGCTTTCAGGTCCAGCTGCAGGTCGCGCGTGCGCACCTGGTCGTAGCGCGCGTAACTGAGGGGATCGGCGTGCGCGGCCAGTGTCAGCTGGCACAGTAGCGCACAGCCCAGGGCGCGCAGGAAGGTCAAAGTTTGCATGGTCGTCTTTTGAATGATTTGCGAAAGCCCCGGTCCGTGTGCGCCGGGGCGTCGCGCAGAATAGCACTTCCGGCGCGGACCGGCAGAAAAAAGCGCCGGACTGTGCCGGCGCTGTTTTACTGTGTCGTTTCTGATCGGGCTTCAGGCTTGGTCTCGGATGCCTTGAGCGGCGTACTCAAATCCTTCATCAGGTTGTTTTTGTCGCGCTCCAGCTTGAACAGCTCCAGGCGCGATGCGGTGATTTTTCGCGGCCAGGCGTTGTTGCTGATATCGATATCGGCCGTTTCCCAGTACGGGTCTTGCACCAATCCCACCATCGGCTCATCCGTGATGATGACCTTGCTGATTTTGTGCGGCGAATAACGCCATACTTCGGCCGGCACGCGCTCGATGATCTTCTTGCCGCTTTCTAGTTCGATTTCCAGGATCAGCGGCATCACCAGGCCGCCAATGTTCGAAAAGTCGACCAGGTACAGATGCTTGCCCAGCTTATGCTGCTCCAGCAATTTTCGCTCCCATGGTTCCAGCGCTTCCTGCTCCTCCGCGTAGCTGTTGCGGTCCTTGTTGCTCACCGTGAAATCGTCGTGCCGGTTATAGAAATCCTTCAGCGTCGGATCCAGCTCAACCTTCTTCGGCAGCGCCTTGTTGCGTTGCTCGGAGATCGAGATGGGCTGCGCCGCCTTCTGCGCCTTCTTCCAGGCTTGCTCGACTTCCGGATTCTTCGTACTCACGCGATATTCGCTGATGCCGTCGATGCTGATGTCAACCGCGTCGGTGGTATAAAACCAGCCGCGCCAGAACCAATCGAGGTCGGTGCCAGAAGCGTCTTCCATGGTGCGGAAAAAATCGGCTGGCGTGGGCCGTTTGAACTTCCAGCGCAAGGCGTATTGCTTGAAGGCGAAGTCGAACAGTTCACGCCCAAGTATCGTCTCGCGCAGGATGTTGAGGGCCGTGGCCGGCTTGTCGTAGGCATTCGCCGTGAACTGCAGCAAGGACTCGGAATTGGTCATGATGGGTACCTGGTTCTGGCTGCGCATGTAATCGACAATCTTGCGCGGCTCGCCATTCCAGGATGGAAAATGCTCTTCCCATGCCTGCTCGGCAAGGTACTGCAGGAAGGAATTGAGGCCCTCGTCCATCCACGTCCACTGGCGCTCGTCGGAGTTGACGATCATGGGGAAATAGTTGTGCCCCACTTCGTGAATGATCACGCCAATCAGGTCGTATTTCGTCGTCTTCGAATACGTCAGCTCGCCCGTCTTCTTGTCCTTCACCGGGCGTCCGCCGTTGAACGAGATCATCGGATACTCCATGCCGCCCACGGCGCCATTGACGGAAATCGCATTCGGATACGGATAATCAAAACTGTACTTGTTGTACTGTTCGATCGCATGCACGACGGCACGCGTGCTGTACTGCTGCCACAGCGGATTGCCCTCGTTCGGATAGTAGGACATCGCCATCACGCGCTTGCCGCCGCTATTCAAGCCCTGCGCATCCCAGATGAACTTGCGGCTCGATGCCCACGCCACGTCGCGCACATTGGCCGCCTTGAAGTGCCAGGTCTTCGTCCCCGCCACGCGGTCCTTTTCCGCCGCCAGCGCCTCAGCAGGCGTGATCACCAGCAGCGGCGTGGCGCTATTTCGCGCCCGTGCCAGACGCTCGCGCTGCACCGCGCTCAGCACACTGGAAGGATTCTGCAATTCCCCCGTGGCCGCCACCACATGGTCAGCCGGCACCGTCAGATACAGCTCATAGTCGCCAAACTCCAGCGTGAATTCACCGGAACCGAGGAACTGCTTGTGCTGCCAGCCGACGGCGTCGTAATACGCAGCCATGCGCGGGAACCACTGCGCAATCTGGAAAATCGTGTTCTTGTCGTCTTCAAAATATTCATAGCCGGAGCGCTCGACCAGTACCTTCTGATCATTGACTCGATAAGACCAATCGATGCCAAAGCTGATGCTCTGGCCGGGCGCCAGCGCCACGGGCAAATCGATGCGCAGCATGGTCTGGTTGACGACATGCGGCAGCGGCTTGCCGTTGGCCGCTTTCACGGCGGTGAGCTTGAAGCCGCCGTCGAATTCGCGGCCCGCGTGGATGGCGCGCAAGTCTTCGAATTTGAGCGCTTCGTCTTCATTGCCGCTGAGCCAGGCCTGGCGCGACGGCGCGCTCAGCACGCGGCGCTGGTCGGCATCCTGGCGCAAGCCATTCTGGTCCAGTTGCAGCCACAAATACGCGAGGCTGTCGGGTGAGCGATTGTGGTAGGTGATCTGTTCACTGGCCGTGATTTCGCGACGCGCTTCGTCCAGGGTGGCGCGAATCACATAGTCGGCGCGTTGCTGCCAATAGGCGTGGCCGGGCGCGCCGGACGCAGTGCGGTAAACGTTGGGCGTGGGCAGCAATTCTTCGAGCTGGCGGAACTTGTCGTCGAAGGGTGCGGCAGCGCATAGGCCGGGCAAGGGGGCAAGCAAGGTCAAACACAAGGCAAGCAAGCGGGCAAGAAGCGGCATGGCGCATTCCCTATAGGAGTCGTGGACAGACTGCATTCTAAGTCGAGTCTGTTTTCAAATCGCCCATTGTTGTGGAAGTTCCACACATACCGTCGCGCCGCAGCGGCACTGGTGCCGCTGCGGGCATTGACGCATGATGCGCCTCGAACATTAGGGAGTAGTCGTCCTGCGGACATGCGCACTGGCGCGGCGCCTCCCAAGGGGCGCCGCGCAGAGCACGACACGTGGCTAGGCTAGGCTAGACCAGCAGTAGTACCGCATACTCGCGGCCCTCGTCACGCAGGGTGATGCTGTTGCCATCGAGCGCCACGCCATCGAGCGCCAGCCCGGCAGGCCGCCCCTGCGCCCGCTCCACCGTGATGGCGTAGCTGCTGCTGCCGAAGCGGTACTGCAGCTTGAAGCCACTCCATTCGGCCGGCAGAGTCGGCGTCACGCGCAGCACGTTCGCTTCACGCGTCAAGCCGAGCAGGGATTCGACGATCAGGCGGTACAGCCAGCCAGACGATCCCGTGTACCAGCTCCAGCCGCCGCGCCCCACGTGTGGCGCCACGGCATACACGTCGGCAGTCACCACATACGGTTCCACCTTGTAGCGCGCCACTGCCTGCGCGTCGACACCGTGGCGCACGGGATTGATCATGCGCAGCAGTTCCCACGCCTTTTCGCCATCACCCATTCGGGCAAAGGCCATCGCCGTCCAGATGGCCGCATGCGTGTACTGGCCGCCGTTCTCGCGCACCCCGGGCACATAACCGCGGATATAGCCGGGATTGAGGTCGGCTTTGTCGAACGGTGGATCGAGCAGCTGGATCACGCCGGAGTCGCGCCGCACCAGCCGCGCATCGACTTGGCGCATGGCACCGGCCACGCGCTCCTTGTTGGCCGCGCCCGACAGCACGCCCCAGCTTTGCGAAATCGAATCGATCTGGCATTCCTCGTTCGTGTGCGATCCCAATGGGGTGCCGTCGTCGAAATACGCGCGCCGGTACCACTCGCCATCCCAGGCATGCTGCTCGACATTGGCCGCCAGCTTGACGGCTTCGTCGCGGCAGAATTGGGCAAACGCCACGTCGCCGCGCAGCACGGCCACCTCGGCGAAGCGCTGCAGCACGTCATACAGGAAGAAGGCTAGCCAGACGCTCTCGCCCTTGCCATGTTCGCCCACCTTGTCCATGCCGTCGTTCCAGTCGCAGGAACCCATCAGCGGCAAGCCGTGCACGCCCAGGCGCAGGCCATGGCGGATGGCGCGCACGCAGTGCTCGTACAGGTCGGCCGACTCGTCCGAACGCAGGGGCTGGTCGTAATACGAGTCCTCTTCCGGCTTGACGGCGCGCCCTTCGATGAAGGGCACCACTTCCGACAGCACGCTGACGTCACCGGTGGCGATCACATAGCGGCAAGCGGCCAGCGGTAGCCACAGGTAATCGTCAGAGCAGTGCGTGCGTACGCCCCGGTCCGATGGCGGATGCCACCAATGCTGTACGTCGCCTTCCACAAACTGGTGCGCCGCGCACAGCAGCAAATGGCCGCGCAACAGTTGCGGCGCTGTGTGGACCATGGCCATCGCATCTTGCAGCTGGTCGCGGAAACCATACGCGCCACCCGACTGGTAATAGCCGCTGCGCGCCCACAAACGGCAGGCGATGGTCTGGTACATCAGCCAGCCATTGGCGATCACATCCAGCGACGGATCGGGCGTTTCGATGCGCACCGCACTCAGTGTGCTCTCCCAGTGCGCGCGCACCGCGTCGAGGGCGGCGCGTGCCGCACCTTTGCCCGCATGGCGCTGCACCATGGTGCTGGCATCGGCATTGCGGCGCCCACCCACGCCCAGGAGGAAGACGATTTCGCGCTCCTGCCCAGGTTGCAGTTCAAACGGCACCTGGATGGCCGCGCACGGGTCCAGCCCGGTACCGGCCTTGCCGGACAGGCGCACGCGCCGCAGCGCTGCCGGCTGCGCCAGGCTGCCGTTGCGGCCGATGAATTCATTGCGGTCGCAGGTGATGGAACGGATGCTGGCGTCCGTATGGAAAAAGCCGACACGGCCTGAAAACTCCGTGTTGTAGTTATTGCGTGCAAACAGCGCGCCGCTGATGCTGTCGACTTCAGTCGCCACATGCATGGCAGACTTGGCGCGCAGGTCAGCCAGCACCCATTCCACGTAGCCCGTGACGGACAGGCGGCGCGCCACGTCGCTATCGTTGCGCACCTTGATGACAGAGTATTTGATGGCTGCATCGAGCGCCACATAAGTGCACAGTTCAGTGGCGATACCACCCTCGCTGTGTTCAAAAATGCTGTAGCCGAAACCGTGACGCGTCACGTAGTCGCCGCTGCCGCGCGCCGGTAGCGCCGATGGCGACCAGAACTGGCCACTGTGCTCGTCGCGCACGTAAAACGCTTCGCCGGACAAGTCGGAAACGGGGTCGTTTTGCCACGGCGTCAAACGAAATTCATGCGCATTCTCGCTCCAGGTGTAGGCCTGGCCGCTTTCGGATACTACCGTGCCAAATTGCGCATTAGCCAGCACGTTCGACCATGGTGCCGGCGTCTGTTTGCCTGCGTCCGTGGTGATCACGTATTCGCGCCCGTCGGGCGTGAATCCGCCCAGGCCATTTTCCAGGATCAACTCGCGCGCCTGCGCCCGGTGCGGCACGCCGCCATGATCGCGCACCGGTTCCTGCAACAGCGGCGGCATGCGCAGCACGGGGCTCGGCGGGCGCTTGATCTGTTCGGCCAGAGTGCCACGCAAGTCGCTAATGATGGCGCGCGCCACCGATTGCAGCAAGATGTAGTCTTCATTGGCAATCTGCTCGGCCAGGCGCACGAAGATGCCGCCTGGACGGTCGATCGCTTGCGCATCGATGCCCGAGGCGATCAAGCCCATGATCTGGTCGTGCAGCAGTTGGCGGTAGCCCGACTGTTCCTCGTACAAAATCACCAGATCCACCACCAGCCCTTTCAGGCGCCAGTAGGCGTGCGCCTGCACCATCTGGCGCGCCAGTTCGATATTGGCAGCGTCGCGTATCTGCAGCAGCACGATGGGCAGGTCGCCCGAGATGGCGTACGCCCACAGGCCAGATTGGCCGCGCTGGTTCTTGATCAGGATGCCGGCCTCGGCGCGCAAGGCCGCATTCGGATAGATCACGGCATTGGCCAGGCGCGCATACAGCTGCGCATCGGCCTCGCTGGCATTCAACTGGCGCAGCACCACCTGGCTGTGCGTCCAGGCCAAGCCGAACACGCGGTCGGCCAGGTGCCGGTCTTGGTATTTGTCGATCAGGTGCAGCGCCGCCTCGCGCTGCTCCACCATGCCGATCACGCTGTCGACCGTCACTGCCTGGTCGGGGGCCAGGATAATGACATAGCGGATGGCCACGATGGGGTCGAGCACGGAACCTTGGCCGCCACCGAGCGGACCACTCTCCTGCAGCGCTTGCGGCAGTTGCGCCGTATTGCCACGGCCGATGAAACGCGCGCGGTCCGTTTCGAACGACACGGTATAGTGCTCGCTATCGTGCACCGTCATCACATGCAGCAGCCACGGCATCTGCTCGTCCTTCGAGCGCGGCCGACGCGTGCACAAAATTGCATTTTCATGCGCGAGGATTTCCGTCTGCACGAACAGCTTGCTGAACGCGGGATGGGCTGCGTCAGCCGCCGCCGGTGCCATCACCACTTCGGCAAAGCTGGTGATCTCGATGCGCCGCTGGCGGTTCGAATTATTGCTGATGCGCGTACGCCGGATTTCGATGTCGTCCTCGGGCGAGACCACGATTTCCGTGTACAAGTCGAGGCCATGGTCGGCACGGCGAAATTCAGCGCGCCCCTCGGAAAATATCACTTCGTATTTATTCGGTTCGGCCAAGGTGGGCTGGTACGTGGTGGACCAGACGGCACCGTCGTCGAGGTCGCGCAGGTAGCAGAAGTTACCCCAGTTGTCGCGCGTGATGTCCTCGCGCCAGCGCGTCACGGACAAGTCCTTCCAGCGGCTGTAGCTTCCGCCCGCATTGCTCACCATGACGTGGTAGCGGCCATTCGACAGCAACTGCGTTTCAGGCACGGCGCTGTTGGCCTGCGTGAGTATGCGCATCGGCATGGCCTGCTCGGAGGCGCCGCTGCGCAGCACCGCCAGTTCGGCCGTATTCGAGTAAAACGCACCTGCCTGCGGCGTACGTTCCTGCAGCACCAACAAGGCCGATTGCAGCAGCGGATCGGACTCGAAGCGGCGCTGCATGGGACGGTCGTGCAACAGGTAGCTGAGGGCCAGGAAACCCATGCCCTGGTGATGCACCATGAACGAGCGGATGACGGCACTGCTCTGCCCTCGCGGCAGGCGCGCGGTAGTAAAGTCGATCGCTTCAAAAAATCCATAGCGGCCCATGTAGCCGGCCGCCTGCATGCGCTGCAGGTTCTGGCACGCCGCTTCCGGCTGCACCATCAGACCCATCATGCTGGCGTACGGCGCCACCACCAAGTCGTCAGCCAGACCACGCTTCAAGCCGAGTCCCGGCACGCCAAAGGCGCGGTACTGGTAATTCAGGCTGGCATCGACCGTGTTGTAACCGGACTCCGAAATTCCCCACGGAACATCGCGCTGGCGCCCGTAGTCGATCTGCGCCTCAATGACGGATTGATAAGTCTGGTCGAGTAGGGTGTTCGGATAATTCGGCATCACCAGCAGCGGCATCAGGTACTCAAACATGGAGCCGCTCCACGACAGCAGCACGGGCTGGCCGGCCACCATGCACAGCTGGCGGCCCAGTGCGAACCAGTGCTCCTGTGGCAGTTGGCCCTGGGCGATGGCAACGAAGCTGGCCAGACGCACTTCGGAAGCGAGCAAGTCGTAGTAGCTGGGGTCCAGGCGCCGTTCGCCGACGTTGTAGCCGATGGCCAGCAATTTGGTCGATGGGTTGTACAGGAACGTGTATTCGATCTGCGCGAAGTCGCGTGCCTGGCCCGCCGCGTGAGCGATGTCGCGCATGCGACAGCCAGCCTGCTCGCGGCCTTGCGCCAGCCATGCTGCCAGTTCGGACGGCGTATCTTGCACCACCTCCAGGTTGGCCAGTTCGCGCAGGGTCGGCACGCGCAGCCATGCCGCATCGATGCCCGTTTGCGCCGCCCACGGCGCCAGTTGCAGCAATTCGGCCAGCGCCACGCGGCACTGTCGCGCCAGCGCGTCGCGCCACATGGCCAGCTCGCCATCCTCGCTGCGCAAGTTCAACGACAGCAGCGCGTCGGCCGCGCCATTGACGGCACTGAGGTAGCTATGCCATTCGGGCAAGCTGGCTGGCACGGCCGGCATCTGCAGCAGCGCCAGCGATGCAAGCACCGCCTGGCCTTCGCCTTCGGCAGCGATGAACTCCTGCAGCACTTGCGCCGTCGTGCGAATGCCATCGACGATCTGTAGTCCCATGATGGGGGCGTCGTACAGTTCCACCAGGCCGGGCTGCAAAGTCAACAGGTGACCGGCCAGATTGCCGCTGTCGACCGTCGAAATATACATGGGCTGCAGGGCCTTGAGCGTTTGTGTGTCGTACCAGTTGTAGAAATGGCCCTGGAAGCGTTCCAGCTCGCCCATGCTGTGCAAGGTGGCGCGGCTGCGCTCGATCAACTGGCCCATGGTGAGATAGCCGAAGTCATAGGCCGTCAGGTTGGCCAGCAGCGCCAGGCCGATATTCGTGGGCGAGGTGCGGTGCGCCACCGCCAGGTTCGGATGCTCCTGCATGTTGTCGGGTGGCAGCCAATGATCGTCGGGGCCGACGAAGGTCTCGAAATACGCCCAGGTCTTGCGCGCCACGCCATGCAGGAAACGCCCCTGCTCGGGCGACAGGCGGGCCACGGCCCGTTCGATGGGGCGACTGATCCACCAGGCTATGGCGGGCGCGGCCAGCCATAGCAGCAGCACCACGGCGGCGGCCGGCAACGCTGCCGGGCGCCAGTGCAGCAAGGCGGCAAAGGTGGCCAGCGCCAGCGCCGGTGAGCACCACATGGCGCGCCAGCTGTCGGCCTGCGCGCCGGAAGACGCATGCAGGTTCGAGGCCCGCCAGTCGAGCAAATGCTTGTGTGACACGCCCAGGCGCCACAAGGTGCGCACGATGGCGTCCAGGCTGATCCACGCCTCATAGGGCAGGAAAACGAGAGTCAGCATGGCATGCGAAAACTGCACGCCGCAGCGCCGCTCGAACGCGGCCAGATGCTGGCGCCACAGGGTGTCGCGCGGCTTGCGCAACAGGTCGTACAAGGCCGAGAAGACGGGCGGCAGGAAGATGATGGCAAGCACCGCCGCGCTCCAGAAGGCCACGTGCGGCAAAAATCCCCACACCAGCAGCAGCGACACGGTGGTAGCGGGCGCCACGACGCTGCGGCGCAGATTGTCGAACAGCTTCCAGCGCGACAGCATCGACAGAGGATTACGTTCGCGCTTGCCGGCGCGGCCCGGCACGCGCCCCAACAGCCAGCCTATCAGTTGCCAGTCGCCGCGTATCCAGCGCTGGCGGCGACTCACGTCCGCATCATAGCGGGCAGGATATTGCTCATACAATTGCGAGTCGCTGAGCAGGCCGGCGCGCAGATAGCAACCTTCCAATAAATCATGACTGAGGATTTTATTGTCGGGCAGGCGCTGGCCCAGCACGCGCTCGAACATGTCGAGATCGTAGATGCCCTTGCCGATGAAGGAGCCTTCATAAAACACATCCTGGTACAGGTCGGAGACGGTGCGCGTATAGGGGTCGATGCCCGGTTCCCCACCGCACAGCAGCTCATAGCGTGAAGCATTCGCGCTCGGCAGCACTACGGCAACACGCGGCTGCAAGATGCCGTAGCCGGCGATCACACGCGTACCGGCTGCATCGAGCACGGGGCGGTTCAGCGGGTGCATCATGGTGGCGATGAATTCGCGCGCCGCGTCGCGCGGCAGTTGCGTATCGGTGTCGAGCGTGATCACATATCTGATGCTGTGCAGGCCGCCCAATTCGCCTTCCACCAGCGAGAATTTGTCGCGCGCGCCGCCGCGCAGAAAGGCGTGCAGGTCGGACAATTTACCGCGCTTGCGCTCCTGCCCCATCCACGCATTCTGCTGCGAATTCCACAGGCGCGGACGGTGCAGCAACAGGAACGGTCCCACCTGTCCCAGCGCTTCGCGTTCGCTCGGGTCGGCGTTTTCCTTGAACTCGCTGCCCGCCACGCGGTACTTGTCGTTCAAGCCGCGGATGGTCTCCTGCGCCTGGCGTAGCAAGGCATCATCGCCGGGCATCGTTTGCGCGGACGCGTCGACAAAATCGGTCAGCAGGCAAAAACGCAAGTTCGGATCGCGGTTGGCCAGGTAACGCACTTCCAGCGCCTCGCACAAGGCGGCCACGTTTTCCTCGCTGTAGATCAGGGTCGGCACCACCACGATGCCACGCCCGTCCGGCGGAATGCCGGCCTGGTAATCCATGCGCGGCAGCGGATGCGGCGACGTCATCAGGGTCGCCAGCCAATTCACCACGGCCACGGACAGCTGGCTGCTGCCCAGCAGCGCCAGCGCACCCAGCGCGACCAGCGGCCAGCCCTGCACGCCATGGCGCACGGCGCGCTCAAGCAGCAATGCGCTCGTCGCCAGGCTCAGGAAGCAGATTGCGCCCAGGTAGACGGCCAGCGGCGCAGCGCGCGCCGTGTGCTGCAGCGCCACGATGAAGGGCAGCTTTGCACCGGCCTGCTTTTCCAGTACCAGCACGCCGCGCCCTACCAAATAAAAACCGATGTGGCCGCGACGCGCATCATTGCCATTGCCATGCGTGTGCGCCAGTTGCAGCACCATCTCGGCGACTTCCACTTCGCTGCGCGCGCTGCACTTGGCGATGCGCTCGATCACGTGCCGATAGCTGTCGCGCGTGGCGAAGTCCATCAGGCCATACGTGCCGGCCGGGTCCAGCCGCAAGGTCTGCTCGACCACGCTCATGGTCTCGACAAATTCCTGCCAATCCATGCTGCCCAGAAAACGCAGGCTGCCGATGCTGTTGGCGATCGACACCTGGTCGGCTGCCTGCTGTCCGATTTCAGCCTGGATCTGCTGCTCGATGGTAAGGCCCGACTCGGCCAGCTTGTGCGTCAGCCACGACAGCGCCAGGCTCAGCGACGAACTTTGTCCCTGCAGCCGGCGTGACAATTCGGCCACAAAGGCGCTGCTCATCGGCGGATTCGAGCGCGCCATGTCGGCCACCAACAGTATCAAGCCGCTGGGATTGCGCTCGGCGATGTCTGTCATCTGGTCGGCCCACATATTGGCCAGGTCGCGCTGCAGGCGGTCGTCGGCCACGCGCACGGCGACGCGGCGCAAGTTTTCGATCAGGGCCAGGCGCAGCATGATGGGCACCGCCCATAGTTCACCCAGGGTGAGCGTTGCCACATCCTGGTAAGCGTCGATGAAATGGCGCAGGTTTTCCAGGTCGACCCGGCCGTCGCCATGCGAGATGATTTCCAGCGCGATTTTATACATACGCGGACAGCCCGCATCCACGCCGGAGGTCAGCCGTGGCAATTCCTTGCTGTAGTTCTTCGGCAAGTGGCGCCGCGTGGTGCGGATCTGCTCCTCGATCAGGTAAAAATTATCCAGCAGCCACTCCGAGGCCGGCGTGACCTGGCGCCCGCTCTTGACGGTGGCGGTCAGTTCGTTGACGGTGGCCGTGATCAGCGCCGCATTGTCAGCCAGGCGCGCCAGCAGGCGGTCGCGGCCATGCTGCCGTCCCACCGCGTGGCCGGCAGCGACATGTTTGCCATGGGCGGCCATCTGCATGGCGCTGAACAATTCGGAGCGCAGGGGCAAGGCATCGTCGCGCGCGGCGTCGAAACTGTCCGGTGCATGGGGACGGTCGCGGAAGATTGCCTTGCATTTCGAAAGCCCTTCCTTGATCTGCTGCGTGACTACTGCGGTGTACTTTTTCAACTTGGCCTCGCTAGGTGCGCGCTTGCAGCCAGCGCCAGACGGCCGGCGTCACGCTGGCCGAGTCTGGAAGAACACAATCGGACACTGGCGAAGACGGCAGACGAAGCGCCGGAGCGTTGCGACGAATCTCAGGGTATCGGGAGATTTTCTGAACTTCATCGTAGGTGCGCCCCGCGCGCAAGACCGTGCGCTAGCGTACGTAGCCAAGGTTTTAGGGGTGTGTGATTAAAGAAAACAGCGAGCGGCAGCTCAGAAAAATGCTGGAAGGAAATGAAGCGCGAAAATGAATTGAAACACCGTGCCATTGGCGACACGGTGTTTCATTCCATGGGAGAAACTTCAGCCCCGTCAGGCTGCCATCGCCAGCGGATGACGCGTCGTTTCCGCCATCGCCATGCCACCGTTGAGTTGCCAGGCCGCAGCATGGCCCAGGCGGCGCAGGCAGGCGGCGGCGCGCGCGCTGCGGTTGCCACTACGGCAGAAAAAAATCAGGGGGCGCTGTGGTTGCTGCAGCCAGGCCGCCACCTGCCCTGCCAGGCGGCTCAGCGGTACGCTGTGCACGGCGCAGCCCTCGAACACCGTGCCGACGCAGGCCGCATGTTCATACGCTTCGCGCACGTCAACGAGGATGGCGTCGCGATGCTGGCGCAAGAAGGCCGGCAACGTGGCCGCATCGAGCTGCAGCTCGGCCGTGGACGCTGCGATTATGCGTGTGGCACGCACGCTGCTGCAGATGGCGCCGTCGTCGCGTGCGCCGCACAGCACCGTGTCGGGCGTCATCCGCGCCGCATCCAGCAAGGGCGCCAGCGCCTCGGGTGCGAGGCTGCCGATGAAGGCAAAACGCTGCCCCAGCAGGTACACATGGGTTGCGCCGCACTCGATCCGGCAAAGACGCTGCCGGCCCAGTTCCAGCTCACCGTCGATATCGATGCGGCCCACCTGTTCGATGGCGAGCTCCTGTAGCAGCGCCAGGCGCGCCGCGCCATGATCGGTCGGCGCCGTCGTGTGCACGATGGCGCGCAAGGCCAGGTGCTGGCGGCGGATGAACGCGGCCAGGCGCGGCACGAGCGCCGCGGCGGGGTCGATGACGACGCAACTGGCGCTGTCAGCGTCGCTGAGCAGCCAGGTGCACTGACCATCCACATTCAGCTGGATTATGCCGTCCTGCGCGCCGTCCTGCTGCGATGGCGTCAGCGCCGACGGCAGCAAACAGCTGCTGCGCAGCGCTTCACCGCAGCGTGTAATGCGCGCGCAAGCGGCGGCCACCGTCGCCGCATCGATCAGGGGGCCGAACGACAGGCGGATAGCCGAGCTGGCACGCCATTGCGGCACATGCATCGCTTCCAATACATAGCTGGGCAAGGCCTTGGCGGCGGAACAGGCGCTGCCCGAGCTGACGCGCACACGCGCCGCATCGAACAGGTCCAGCAATTCCTTCGAAGACAGGCCAGGCACCGAGAAATTGAGCGTGGTCGGCAGCGACAACTGGAACGGCATATTGAAAACGATGCCTGGGAAAGCCTGTTCCAGGCTGGCCACCAGTTGCGCGCGGAAAGCGGCCAGTTCCGTATGGCTGCAGAAGGTCTTGTCATCGTCCAGCGCGGCCAGCACGGCGCCCAAGGCGGCGATGCCGGCCATGTTCTCCGTGCCCGAACGCAGCCCTGCTTCCTGGCCGCCACCCATCATCAATGGTGTAAATGGGGCGCCGGCGCGCACATACAGCATGCCGATGCCCTTGGGCGCATACAGCTTGTGACCGGAGAACGGCGCGTAATCGATGCGCGTGGCGGCCAGGTTCAGTTTCAGCTTGCCCAGCGCCTGCACGCAATCGACCATCCAGTAAACGTCCGCGCCGCGTTCCTGCAGCAGTTGCGCGATGGCGGACAAATCGCTGATGACGCCCGTTTCATTATTGGCCGCCATGGTGCACAGCATGGCGGCGTCGCCGATCAGTGCGTCGAGTGCCTGCAGATCGTGGCGCCCCTGTGCATCGACGGGCAGCTTGCGTACTTCCAGGTCCAGGCCCAGCAGGCGGTTCCAGTGCGCCAGGCTTTCCGGCACAGCCTTGTGCTCGGTCGCGCCATACAGCAGCAGGCTCCCGATGCGCTTGCCCTGTGCGCGCCGCTCGCGCAACGCACACAGGGCCGACAGCACGGCCGTCTGGATGCCTTCGGTAGCGCCGCTATTGAACATCAGACGGCCGTCGCCCACGCCCAGCAGGCCGCTGGCGCGCTGGCGTACCCCATCGAGCATGGCCTTGGCCTGCAATCCCGTGGCATGGGTGCTGCTGGGATTGCCATAGCCCAGCTCCATCGCTTGCCGGGCGGCGGCAATGGCGGCGGGCAGAACGCAGGTAGTGGCATTGCTGTCGAGGTAGATTTCTTTCATGATGGCAGTCCGAGTATTGTATAAAAAGAGCGCAGCGCAAGCGGCTGTAACGTTTGAATAGTCTAGCTGCATGCCACCGTAAAGATATGCCAAAAGACACTACAACTACGCTAATATGCAGCATATTCATACTCTAAAAGATAAAATAAGCAAATGAATTCACCAAATACTTCGCTAGACAAATTCGACTGCGCCATTCTGGCGGCCCTGCAGCAGGACGGCACCCTGTCGATCGCCGCCCTCAGCGAAAAGATCGGTCTATCCAATACGCCTTGCTGGAAGCGCGTCAAGCGCCTGGAAGAAGACGGCTATATCGAGAGTCGCGTGGCCATCGTCAACCGACAAAAAGTGGGTTTGCCAGTGACCGTCTTCGTCAGCGTGCGCACGGGGCAGCACGATGAAAAATGGCTGCGGCGCTTCGCCGCCGCCGTCATTGTCTTGCCAGAGGTACAGGAATTTCACCGGATGAGCGGCGACATCGACTACTTGCTGAAAGTGGTCACCACCGACATCAAGGGTTACGATACTTTCTATAAAAAGCTCATCAAGGCGGCGCAACTGACAGGCGTTTCATCCGCCTTTTCCATGGAGCAAATCAAGTGCAGCACGGAACTGCCATTGGAATTGATCGCCCACGGCTTGACTACCTGAACGTTTTTCGAGCCGGCGCCGATGTACATGAAAATTACACATGTTGACGTACGGAAATCGTTGCCTAAAAGCAACACATTTCATTAAATACGACATACACCGACTATATACCTCCCATCCGTCGCTATACTGCGCACTTGCCTGTGTATTTCTGACAACCCATGCCAGTCGCGCGGGCCCATACCTAGGGTCTCCCATGCATCTGCTTCGCTATCTCTCCATCCAGAAAAAACTGATGTTCAGCATGGGCTTATGCCTGCTGCTTTTCATGGCAATTTCATCGTTCCTCAGCGTGCGCATGAGCAGTGACTATGTACGCGAGCGTGTCGTCGGACAGGAGTTGCCAGCGCAAGTGGGCGAGATCCGCAATGACGTGCTGCGCCAGATCAGCCAGCCGCTGTCGGTGGTGCAAACGATGGCCAATGATGTCTTCCTGCAAGATTGGGAAGACGCGAACCTGGCGGAAAGCGGCTGGCCCACTTTCCAGCGCTACGCCAAGATGCTCAAGGAAAAAAACAAGGCGGCCATCGTCAGCTGGAGTTCGCAAACTGCGTCCAGGCACATGACCGATGCGGGTCTGATCCGCACACTGGACAAGCAAAATCCAGCCGATCATTGGTTCTTCAGCATGCTCGACGAAAATAAACAGTACGCGATCAATCTGGACCGCGATCCAACCTCGGGTAGTTTCATGCTGTTTCTGAATGCGCGCAGCCAGACGGCCGGCGGCAAAGCCAGCATTGCGGGCATGGGCTTGAGCGTCAATGCCATGGCCGACACCATCCGCAGTTACAAGGTCGGCCAGACCGGCCATGTC
The DNA here is from genome assembly GCF_051380805.1 of Janthinobacterium paucivorans. Lineage (NCBI taxonomy): Bacteria > Pseudomonadati > Pseudomonadota > Betaproteobacteria > Burkholderiales > Oxalobacteraceae > Janthinobacterium > Janthinobacterium paucivorans. Next base: position 141,076 of record NZ_JBNYXR010000003.1, on the reverse strand, counting down.
TACCTGCTGCGCGCCGACGGCACCTTCTTGATCCACCACGACACGGCCATGGCCGACGGCAAGCATCAACTCAAGGATATGCCGGGCTTTAGCGATACCCTGAGCAAGAGCCTACTGACGGGTAAAAAATACACGTACGCCATCTACGATGCGCCTGCAGGACGCCAGTTCGTCGCCGCCTCCTTCGTGCCCGAACTCAACCTGTATGTGATGGCAGAGGTGCCGGAAACGGAAGTGCTGGGCAATGTGACACGTTCGGCCCTGATCGCCGCCTTGATCGCCGGCCTGGTCGGTGGCGGTATCGCCCTTTGCATTATTTATGTCATCAGCCGCGCCATCGCCGCGCCCGTCGCACGCGCGGCCGACATGCTCAGCGAGATCGCCAGCGGGAACGGCGACCTGAGCCGCCGCATGCCGGTCGAATCAGAAGACGAAGTCGGTGCACTGGCTGCCGCCTTCAACCGTTTCATCGCGTCGCTGAACGTGACGATACGCGAAGTTCGCGACAGTACCACGGCCATTGCCAGCGCATCGAGCCAGATCGCCTCGGGCAACCTGGACCTGTCGGCGCGCACGGAAACCCAGGCGTCGAGCCTGGAAGAGACGGCGGCGGCCATGGAAGAGCTGACGTCCACCGTGAAACAGAACGCGGATAACGCGCGCCAGGCCAACCAGTTGGTGGTATCGGCTTCGAGCCATGCCGTCAAGGGTGGTGACGTCGTGGGTCAAGTGGTGCAGACGATGGGCGCGATTACGGAAAGTTCGCGCAAGATCGCCGACATTATCGGCGTGATCGATGGCATTGCCTTTCAAACCAATATCCTCGCCCTGAACGCGGCAGTCGAGGCGGCTCGCGCGGGCGAACAGGGTCGCGGCTTTGCCGTGGTGGCGACAGAAGTGCGCAATCTGGCGCAACGCTCGGCAGCGGCGGCCAAGGAAATCAAGGACTTGATCGTCGACTCGGGCAGCAAGGTAGAAGCCGGCAGCAAGCTGGTCGACTCCGCCGGCGCCACCATGCAAGACATCGTCGTGTCGGTACAGCGAGTCGCCGACCTGATGGGAGAGATCGCTTCGGCCAGCCAGGAGCAAAGCCAGGGCATCGCGCAAGTCAATGCCACCGTCACGCAGATGGATGACGCCACCCAGCAAAATGCAGCCCTGGTAGAACAAGCCGCCGCCGCCGCCCAATCCTTGCAAGATCAGGCTGGCAAGCTGGCACAGGTGGTGAGCGTCTTCAAACTCGAAGAAAGCGCGCATGCGGCGCCGTCGCAGCAACCGGCCCACAAGCCCGCGCCGTCCAAGCCGCCCCGTCCGGCAATACTCAAAACGGCGATCCCGGCCGCAAGCCAGAAAGCGCCGGCCAGCGATGCGTGGGAAGAGTTTTAAAAGCGATTACATCGCTGGCGCTTTGACGCTCGCCGCTTGCTTGAAGAAATCATAAATGCCGCTCTCGCTCATGCGGCGCGCATTGGCCAGTTCGCCGCCCTTGGTGGCGTACAGCACCGAGTTATTGTCGCTCGATACGATCACGGCCGCGGGAATGCCTTTCTTGAGCGGATTGCCATAGGCCTGCGCCACGTCCTGGTTATGGTCGAAGTTGCCCACATCGACCTTGACGACCTTGAAATGCTGTTGCATCAACTCGGCGTTTTTGCCTTCCTTCAACGCTTTGTCGAGCGCGCGGCAATCCTCGCACCAGTTGGCGCCAAAGATCAGCAAGACGGGTACCTGGGCCGCCTTGGCTTCGGCCAGCGCGCGGGCCACGTCGGCCTTGGCGTCAGCCGCCGCGTTATACGGTAAATGCGGCGTGGCGACAGGGTTAGCCGATATCGGGGCGGGGGCGGCGGCAATGGCGGTGCCGGCCAGCAGCAGGCTGGCCAGAAGAAGGGAAAAGCGCATGCAGGCTCCTGGGAGAAATCGTGAAACCAGCTGGACAGCTGCCAGCTGGTGTGATTGTCTAGAATAAGCCGGCCTGAGCGAAAGATCCACACTTTAATTGCACTGTGCTTATGCGAAAAACGTCTATGCGCCCCCAGGAAGGAACCGCCTGAGCGTGCCAGACACCCTCCGGCGCGGCGCAGTGCGTCTCCCGGCCGGCAGCGAAATGGAACGCATGGGATAATGTCGGGCTAACACTGAGCAACGCGGCCCGAACGCGTCCTCCTTTATGACGACTTCTTTCCTGGCACGCTGGCTGCCGCAACCGAACAACGGCAGCCGCCGAGAGCAATTGCGCGCCTGCGCGGGCGCCATCTGCGGCTTGCTGCTGACCGGACTCATCTGCCACTTCCTGCTGGCCCCCGATAGCGCCAGTGTCTACCTGATCGCGCCCATGGGCGCCTCGGCCGTTCTGCTGTTCTGCCTGCCGGCCAGCCCGCTGGCGCAACCATGGTCCGTGGTGGGCGGCAATGTGGTGTCCGGCCTGGTGGGCATGGCTTGCGTCAAATGGCTGGGGTCCGGCGTGAGCGTGGCGGCGCTGGGCGCCTGCCTGGCCATCGGCGCCATGTTCGCCATGCGCTGCCTGCATCCGCCGGGCGGCGCCGTGGCCTTGACCACCGTGATCGGCGGCGCCAGCGTGCATGCGGCCGGCTTTGAATTCGTCTTCATTACCGTGCTGTTCAATTCAGTCGTGCTGGTCGCCTGCGCCGTGCTGTACAACAACCTGACGGGGCGTCGCTACCCGCATATCGCGCCACTGCTCGCACCACATCCGCACGCCACCAACGATGCTGTGCCCAGCAAGCGCCTGGGCTTTTCGCCGGACGACCTCGATGCCGTCCTGCGCCAGCACAGCGAAGTACTCGACATCAGCCGCGACGATTTGCAGGCCATCTTCCTGCAAACTGAAATGCGCGCTTACCAGCGCCGCTTTGGCGTCGTCACTTGCGCCGACATCATGTCGAAGGACGTGCTCAGCGTGGAATTTGGCACGCCGCTCGATGTTGCCTGGCGCACCATGCGCAGCCACCAGGTGGGTGCCTTGCCCGTCGTCAACCGGGCGCGCAGGGTCATCGGCATCATCACGCAAACGGATTTCCTGTGCCATGGCGGGCTCGACGATTACCAGGGCGTGCGCCAGCGTCTGCGCGACCTGCTGCAACGCAGCGGCCTGTCCCACAGCGACAAGCCGGAGGCGGTGGGACAGTTGATGACGGCGTCGCCACACACGGCCCGCCTGGACACGCCCATCATCGATCTGCTGCCACTGATGGCCGACGCCGGCTATCAGCATATTCCCATCCTCGACGCAACAGAGCGCCTGGCCGGCATCATCAGCCAATCCGACCTGATGGCTGCCCTGTACCAAAGCCGCTTTGCCGAGGCGGCGTGACGCCCTGCCAGGCACGCCTGCATCGCATCGACCAGCAAGCATTGGCAAGCGATGAAAGCGGCCGTCTCACCTAAGGCGAAATAGCAACATTCCTCCATACAATTTGCCCAAACGCACTGGGCGATGGCGTATGCTTACGCCCCGACTGTTCCTTCGCGAGCGGCCACCCCGACCTCGCTACGCCCCCGTTCATTCCCCTCCTTACAAAGGACATCGCGCATGAAGCATCGTATTGCCGCCGGCACCCTCGGCACCTTGGCCGTCTCCCTGTTACTCGCCTATGCGCCCTTGGCGCAAGCGGCCCAGCCCGCAGCTAACACCGTGGCCGTCAGTACGCCGCAAGCGAAGCAGCGATTGCAGATCGTCGCTGATCAATACTACGATGCCCTGGCCCGTTTCGAGCCTATCAACGCCACCGAAAGCGGCGACAACCGTTTTGATGATCAGCTCGGTTCTGCCATCGTTCCCGCCGCGCGCGTAAAACAGTTCGCCCTGTACCGCCAGTACCAGAAGACCCTGCGCAGCATTGCACGCGCGCAGCTGTCGCCCCAGGACCAGATCAACTACGACATTCTCGACTATGAACTGGCCACGGCACTACGCTTCGAGCGCTTCCCCGAATACCTGCTGCCACTGAACCAAATGGACAGCATGCCCGTCACGCTGGCAAATTATGCGGGCGGCGAGGCATCGCAGCCTTTGACGACGCGCAAAGAATATGACGCATACCTAAGCCGTATCGGCCAATTGCCAGGCTGGATAGACCAGGCCATCGCCAACATGAAAGTCGGCATGCAAAAGGGCATTGTGCTGCCGAAGGCGCTGACGGAGTCGGCCCTGCCACAATTCAAGAAACTCGTCAGCGCCACGCCGCAGGACAGCGTCTATTACACGCCCATCAAGAACTTACCTGCCAGCTTTTCGGAGCTGGACAAGGCACGCCTGACGCAACAGTACACTGCCACCATCGAAGACAAGCTGATGCCGGCGCTACAGCGTCTGTCCACCTTCATGGAACAGCACTACCTGCCGGCCAGCCGTACGAATAGCGGCTGGAGCGCCCTGCCTGATGGCGCTGCCTGGTACCAGGCGCGCGTAGCCAGCAGCACCACCACGGACCTGAAGCCGGAGCAAATCCACGCCATCGGCTTGAAGGAAGTGGCGCGCATCCAGGAGCAGTATGCGATCGTGGGCCCGAAGATGGGCTACAACGGCCGCGCCGCCGGCTTGCCCGTCTGGGTCTCGGAACAGGCGAAATACCGTCCGTTCAAGACGGAGCAGGAAGTGCTCGATGTCTACCGCAAGCTGAACGTGCTGCTCGATAGCAAGTTGCCTGCGCTATTTACCCTGGTGCCGAAAGCCCCGCTGGACTTGCGTCTGGAGCCTGAACTGAGCCGCGACACGGCCGCCGACCACTACACGGCGCCCGCAGCCGACGGTTCGCGCCCAGGCGTGTTCTGGTCCGTCGTCACCGATCCCACACTCTATGGCGATACGGGCATGACCACCTTGTTCTTGCACGAAGGCAAGCCGGGCCACCATTTCCACTTGGCGCTGGTGCAAGAGATGGACGTGCCGAATTTCCGCCGTTTCGGCGGCAACAATGCCTACACGGAAGGCTGGGCCCTGTACGCGGAAACCTTGGGCAAGGAAATGGGCCTGTTCGAGGACCCGGCGCAGTATTTCGGTCACTTGAACGACGAGATGCTGCGCGCCGTGCGCCTGGTGGTCGACACGGGCTTGCACACCAAGGGCTGGACGCGCGAGCAGACGATCCAGTATATGCGCGACACCCTCGGCTATGACGCCGTGGCGAAAAGCGAAACGGAACGCTACATGGCCTGGCCGGGCCAGGCGCTGGGCTACAAGATCGGCGCGCTGAAGATCGTCGAACTGCGCCAGCGCGCGCAGCAGGCGCTAGGCGAGAAGTTCAGCCTGCCGAAATTTCATGAAGTCGTACTCAGCGACGGAACCCTGCCCTTGAAACTGCTGGAAGCCAAAGTCGACCGGTGGATCGCGCAGCAGAAGTAAGACGCAGCGCCTGAAGGCAAAACGGCAGCTCCTGAACGGGCTGCCGTTTTTTTCGCCGCCAGCATGTTCAGCTACACCAGCAGCGCCGCACTCATCGAACGCACTTCCTCGGCCGATTCAGCGAGTATGCTTTGCAAGGTTTCATTATCGACAATGAAATCGATGACGGAATCTGAAGGCGTGAGCATTTCCACATACGTCGCCTGCAACGGCGACGGCACGGGCGACAGTTGCTTGGCCAACAATAAGGTGTCGAGCAGGGAATCGGGCGGGATCGACAGCAAGCCATCGTGCAAGCCTTCGATGGCGGCACTCACGGCAAGCGGGATCAGCAGCTTCTTCATGACTTCACGGACAATGATTTCTTCGGCGGACTCCATCCAGTGATCGCCATCGTCGTCGAGCAGGCCAGGAAATTCATCGGCACGCGACAACAAATAAAAGCCGCCCACCTCATGCACGATGCCGGCGAACAACGCCGTGTCAGCATCGACGTGCGTCACGCGGCGTGCAATCACGTGCGCCAGCGCAGCCACGTGCGCCGTGTGCTCCCACAGCTGTGTCGCCTTCTGGCGCAGGACGGGATCGATGATCTTACTGCCGAACTGGCGCACCACCATGGCCGCCACCAGCGCATACAAATTACGGTAACCCATGCGCATGACGGCGGCGCGCACGCTGGTCACGGGCCCCCCATCGCTGCGGCTATACACGGCCGAGTTGGCCAGCGCGACCGTGCGCGCCGCCAGCAAGGGCTCGCCCAGTACCAGCTTGATTGCATGGTCGATATGGCAATCTGCTTCGGCCAAGGCCAATTGCAATTGCAAGGCGGAATTAACACTCGTGGGGAAGCTTAATTCTCCGCGCGCTGCCTGGGAAACAATCAAACCGAAAGCCTGCAATTTATTCAACATACGATCAATCCGCCTCAGGTATTTTTCCAAGCAATAATTACATGAATCAGAAATTGAATGTCAGATCTGGTCTTTAAAAAATAGATGGCATGCCATTCGCTTGCGCGGCAGAATCCGGCAATGCCAGAGCATGCAATAGCGATGCATCGCCGATGACAAACAATTTAGGCTGCTGTAATACCTGCAACAGAAATGGCTGGCCTTCACGCAGACGCCGGCGATAATCGGCCAGCGTGTATAAGTTAGGATTGATTTTACGCCGCAAGGTTCGCTCAGCCGGCGCCAATCGCGTCAAGAGATCGCCATAATTGGCTTCTTCGCCCACCAGCAGCAAGTCAATGGCGCTACCGGGCAGGTCCTGGCCCTTCGCCGTGGCGCCAGAAACGAATGCCAAATGCAACTGGGCACGCAAAGGCGCCAGACTCGTGCTGAGCACGCCGACGATGCCGAAGGTTTTCTGCACCAGTGCGCTCAACTCGGGATACACGAGGCTTTCTTTGTTAGGCCAGAAGCGCCGCACATTGCCGATCCGCTCGGACGTGATCAAGCCGGACTCATGCAGGCGCCGCAGTTCACGCTGCGCCGAGGCGCTGCCCAGCCCGGTCAAACGCATGATCTCATTCAAATGAAAACCTTCGTTGACACGGACAAACAGCAAGCCCAGCAGCTTCTGCTGGGCTGGAGTAAACAGGGCTTGGGCAATCATGCGCCAAATATTAGCATGAATGAACTGGAAACTGGCGTGATGAGGGAAATAGTGCATGACAGTACAACACGCCCTCGCAAACGGTTTGGCGTACACATGCGCTGCGATGTGGTGATGAGGGACCGCCCAATGGCAACGAGCAATCTACGCTGTGAGCGCTCACTTCAAATTCGCGCGTACGCCGCATAGATGCCCCAGTACACCATCGTCATCGCCACCAGTCTTGCGCCAACGGCGACCCAGCTTTAGCCCATCAACTCAAGCATTCCCGATGCAACAGTCATTCGGCCATATTGATATCGATACAAACACGAATATGGCATAGCGTATTAATTATCAATCCCGGCCTTTTCTGATAGTCAGACTTGGCAGAAATCTCGATGCATCGTTGGTCTTCCATTCATCCACACTGCCAATACCAAATGACAGACATAAACCAGTCATCTGGAAATTACGGCGTTTCTAATCCAGTGCGTAATTTACGTTTTACAATGATGAGAGTTTCTAAAGCCAATTGCAGCACTGGCTTCATTCATAGTATTGACGGGATATGCAGTAAGGTAATGTGCTGAGTATCAACGACCAGCGGCAATTCATCATTGAAGCGAGCGTATGGCACACGCGCCTTCAGTGCCGCGTTGTACTGCTTCCAGTTGCTCTATTCCTTGCTTTGGTTTGGCCGGTATTTTCAACACAGTGACAGCCGCGCCTAGCCCCAGGGGTATCTGGCGGGGATGTGTGCAACAGAGCCATTGAGCTTGTTCTCTGCTTATATTTTTCCCAGCCGCACTGGCCACGGGTCGATACGACACCCTCGGCAAGCGCTGAAAATTTGCTCGCTGCGGTTATGGCTGGAGCGCGTTTGCCTACCTCGCGGACGCCAGCGCTGTGGTACGCGGCGGCGCGGCCAGATAGGCAGACTGTCCGGCCAGCTTGAACAAGCTGACTGCTTGTGCCAGCAGGTCTGCCTGGTCACGCATGCTTTGCGCGGCAGCGGCGGCCTCTTCCACCAGCGCGGCGTTTTGCTGTGTTGCATCGTCGATAGAAACGATGGCCTGGTTGACCTGCTCGATGCCAATACTCTGCTCGCTACTGGCAGCGCTGATCGCTGTCATGATATCAGCCACCTGCTTGACCGAGGTGACGATGCTGTCCATGGTGATGCCGGCCTGATCGACCAGCAAGGTGCCGGCGCTGACGGTTTCCACCGAACGACCGATCAGTTCCTTGATTTCCTTGGCGGCGCTGGCCGAACGCTGCGCCAGGGTACGTACTTCAGAGGCGACCACCGCAAAACCGCGTCCCTGCTCTCCGGCGCGCGCCGCTTCCACTGCGGCATTGAGCGCGAGAATGTTGGTCTGAAACGCGATGCCGTCGATCACACTGATGATATCGACAATCTTGCCTGAACTTTCCTTGATCTCGCCCATGGTCGTCACCACCTGACTCACCACTTGGCCGCCCCTGGTGGCGAACTCCGACGCAGCGACCACCAGGGTGCTGGCCTTGTGCGCATTCTCGGCGTTCTGCCTGACGGTAGAGGTGAGCTGCTCCATCGATGATGCGGTCTCTTCCAGACTGGAAGCCTGCTGCTCGGTGCGCGACGACAAATGCTGGTTGCCGCTTGCGATCTCGCCGGACGCGTTGGTGATGGTTTCAGTACCGGAGCGTACCTGGCCTACGGTGCGCGCCAGGCTGGCGTTCATTTCGATCAGCGCGGTCAGCAATTGGCCGGTCTCATCGGTTGTATCGGACTGCATCCGCATGGTTAGGTCGCCGCCGGCAACAGCTTTGGCCATCCCGACCGCACGGTTGAGCGGCTGCGTGATGCTGCGCGTGATCCACCACAGCACCCACCCTGACAGCACGGCAGCAATCAGCGTCATCACGATGATCATGTTGCGCGAAGTGGCATAGGCGCGCTCGGCGACGGCGCTGGTGTCCTCGATCGCTGCGGTCTGAAATTTGACCATCTCGGTGAGCGCGTTCATGTAAGCGCTCTGTTCCTTGCGCACCGTGCTGAGCAGATACACGATCGCTTGCTCGCGTTTGCTCTGGTCGGCCGACATGTTCACAAAACTCGTTTGCACCAGCTGGTATTTTTCGCGCGCGCTCAACACGGCTTGCAGCTTGGCCTTGCTGTCCTTGTCGTCGTCATCGTCGATCAGCTTGCCGAGTTGTTGCAGCCGTGCCGCGTTTTCCACCTTGCGCTTGTCGACGCGTTCCAGCTCGGCTTTGACGACGGCGGGATCGCTGGAGAGCATGGCGTTGCGCATGGCGCGCGCGACATCGTTGAGACCGCCTATGGTTTCGTAAGCCAGAATGACCTTGGGCACTTTGTCAACCGCGAGATCGCGGGTGTTGTCATTCAATTTGCCAAGATTACTCACGCCGATGCCGGCGATGCCCAACATGAAGATGATGGTCACGCACAAACCGGCGGTCAGACGGACGCCGATTTTCAAGTTACCGATTTTCATTGTTTGCTCCCGGAGTCAGACGGATTGAAACATCGAGGTAATGAAGTACGCGCAGACGCCATGTCGGCTACTAGATCGTGTGGCAAAGTAGTGCTATCGGTCAAGACAATTGTTCGTCTAGTTTCAACCGTAGTCGTTTCCAGCGTGCTTGCGGCTCCCTTGCTGCACGGCTGCGCTTGGGCGAAGGGGGGCGAAATGATGCTGTAGGTAGTTTGCAACAGTGACCGCCCCACTGCTTACTTTACAAGGCATATCGGCCAAGATCGCTCGATAGCCGATTGCACCAGCATGGTGCGGCTGACAACGGCCTTGATCCGGCGCGCTGGCTGGCCGATGTCTAGTCAATGCGCCCTGCCGGGCGCACCCATAAAAAAAACGGCACCCTAAGGTGCCGTTCTTGTCAGCTAGCAGCGTAGATTACGCTTCGTCGCCGTGGTGTTGCTGGGTCTCGATGTCCTGCAGGGCTTCGGCAGCTTCGCCAGCCATCGAGGCTTTCTCGGCCAGCAGCAGCGCTTGACGCTCTTCCACTTCCCACGCTTCTTTCTCTTTGCGTGCGCGGTGGAAGGCCAGGCCCGTACCGCCAGGAATCAGACGGCCGACGATGACGTTCTCTTTCAGGCCGCGCAGACCATCGCGCTTGCCCATGATCGCCGCTTCGGTCAGCACGCGGGTGGTTTCCTGGAACGATGCGGCCGAGATGAACGAATCGGTCGACAGCGATGCCTTGGTAATACCCAGCAAGACGTTTTCGTAGGTCGCTGGAATCTTGTTCTCAACGGCCATGCGATCATTCTCGTCCAGCAGTTCCGAACGCTCTACCTGCTCGCCAACGATGTAGTTGGTGTCGCCGGCATTGACGATCTGAACACGGCGCAGCATCTGACGCACGATCACTTCGATGTGCTTGTCGTTGATCTTCACGCCTTGCAGACGGTACACGTCTTGCACTTCGTCAACGATGTAACGTGCCAGCGCTTCGATACCCAGCAAGCGCAAGATGTCTTGCGGATCGGCCGGGCCGTCCACGATCATCTCGCCCTTGTTCACGACTTGGCCGTCATGCACCAGCACTTGTTTGTCCTTGGTAATCAAGAACTCATGCTTGTTGCCGTCCATGTCCGTGATTTCCAGACGCTGCTTACCCTTGGTTTCTTTACCGAAGGCAACCGTACCCGTGACTTCCGCCAGCATACCGGCATCTTTCGGCGAGCGCGCTTCGAACAGTTCCGCAACGCGTGGCAGACCACCGGTAATATCGCGCGTTTTTTGCGATTCGGTAGGAATACGTGCCAGCACTTCACCAACCGATACCTGTTGACCGTCCTTGACCATGATCAGCGCGCCGACCTGGAAGCCGATCGCTACCGAGTGTTCGGTGCCAGCGATCTTGACTTCTTCGTTCGCGTCATTGATCAGCTTGACTTGTGGACGCAGGGTCTTGGTCAGCGAACCGCGACGTTTCGCATCGATCGCCACCAAGGTGGACAGACCGGTCACTTCGTCGACCTGACGCGCTACGGTGACGCCTTCTTCGACGTTCTCGAAACGCACTTGACCGGCGTATTCGGTAATGATCGGACGGGTCAGCGGATCCCACGTTGCCAGCGCCGTACCGGCCTTGATGACCAGGCCGTCCTTGACGATCAGGGTCGCGCCGTACGGTACTTTATGACGCTCACGCTCACGGCCATGGTCGTCGGTGATCAGTACTTCGCCGGAACGGGAAATAACGATTTGCGCGCCCTTGCCGTTCGTCACGTAACGCATGGTTGCCGTGAAACGGATGGTACCGTTCGACTTTGCTTCCACCGACGATGCCACTGCTGCACGCGATGCCGCACCACCAATGTGGAACGTACGCATGGTCAGCTGGGTACCCGGCTCACCAATCGACTGTGCTGCCACCACACCGACAGCTTCGCCGGCGTTGACCAGCATGCCACGGCCCAGATCGCGGCCATAGCACTTGGCGCACAGGCCGAAGCGTGTGTCGCAAGTCAGTGGCGTACGCACCTTGACTTCATCGATGGACAGACGTTCGATCTCTTCGACCATGTCTTCGTCCAGCAGCGAACCGGCTTCGTACAGCGTTTCCTGGGTTTCAGGATTGACGACATCGTGCACGGTAACGCGGCCGAGGATACGGTCACGCAACGCTTCGATGACTTCACCACCTTCGACCAGCGCCTTCATCAGCGCGCCGTTCATGGTGCCGCAATCGTCCTCGATCACCACCAAGTCTTGCGTCACGTCAACCAGACGACGCGTCAGGTAACCGGAGTTAGCCGTTTTCAGCGCCGTATCGGCCAGACCTTTACGCGCACCGTGGGTCGAAATGAAGTACTGCAAAACGTTCAGACCTTCGCGGAAGTTCGCGGTAATCGGCGTTTCGATAATCGAGCCATCCGGTTTGGCCATCAGACCACGCATACCGGCCAACTGACGAATCTGGGCTGCGGAACCGCGCGCGCCGGAGTCGGCCATCATGTAAATGGCGTTGAACGATTCTTGCGTCGACTTGGTGCCGTCGCGGCGGATCACGTCTTCGACTTTGAGCTGGTCCATCATGGCCTTGCCGACTTCATCCGAGGTTTTGCCCCAGATATCGACTACCTTGTTGTAACGCTCGCCGGCGGTCACGAGACCCGAGGCGTATTGCTGTTCGATCTGCTTGACTTCCGACTCGGCCGTCGCGATCAGCGTGACTTTTTGTGGTGGTACCAGCATGTCGTCGACGCAGATCGAGATACCGGCGCGTGTCGCCAGGCGGAAACCCGATTGCATCAGTTTGTCTGCGAACACCACGGTGGCGCGCAGGCCGCACTTGCGGAACGACGTGTTGATCAGCTTGGAAATTTCTTTCTTTTTCAGCGCGCGGTTCAGGACGGAGAACGGCAAGCCTTTCGGCAGAATTTCCGACAGGATCGCACGGCCGATCGTCGTTTCGTAACGCGTGATCGTTTTCTCGAATTCGCCCGTTTCGGCGTTCTTCGGGTATTCAGTAATACGCACGGTAACGCGGGTCGTCAGTTCGACTTCCTTGTTATCGTAGGCGCGGATCACTTCCGATACGTCAGGGAACATCATCCCTTCGTTCTTCGCATTGATCGCTTCGCGGGTCGCGTAGTACAGACCGAGCACGATATCTTGCGACGGCACGATCGACGGTTCGCCGTTCGATGGGAACAGGATGTTGTTCGATGCCAGCATCAGGGTGCGTGCTTCCATCTGCGCTTCGATCGACAGAGGAACGTGGACCGCCATTTGGTCACCGTCAAAGTCGGCGTTGAATGCGGCGCAGACGAGCGGGTGCAACTGGATGGCCTTGCCTTCAATCAGCACTGGCTCGAAAGCCTGGATACCCAGACGGTGCAGCGTAGGTGCGCGGTTCAACATGATCGGGTGTTCGCGAATCACGTCTTCCAGGATGTCCCACACGACCGGCTCTTGAATCTCGACCAGCTTTTTCGCGGCCTTGATCGTGGTCGCCAGACCCATCAGTTCCAGTTTATTGAAAATGAATGGCTTGAACAGTTCCAGCGCCATCAGTTTCGGCAAGCCGCACTGATGCAGTTTCAATTGCGGGCCCACGACGATGACCGAACGACCGGAGTAATCGACGCGTTTGCCCAGCAAGTTTTGACGGAAACGGCCGCCCTTGCCCTTGATCATCTCTGCCAAGGACTTCAGCGGACGCTTGTTGGCGCCAGTCATCGCTTTGCCGCGACGGCCGTTGTCCAGCAGCGAATCGACCGCTTCTTGCAGCATGCGCTTTTCGTTGCGCGTGATGATCTCTGGAGCGCGCAGCTCCATCAGGCGTTTCAGACGGTTGTTACGGTTGATGACGCGGCGATACAGATCGTTCAGATCCGAGGTCGCAAAACGGCCGCCATCGAGCGGTACCAGTGGACGCAGTTCCGGCGGCAGCACTGGCAGCACTTCCATGATCATCCAGTCAGGCTTGATGCCTGAGCGTTGGAACGCCTCTAAAACTTTAAGACGTTTGGCGTATTTCTTGATCTTGGCTTCGGATTTCGATTCCTTCAGTTCCACGCGCAGGGTTTCGGCATCGCGGTGGATGTCGATCGAGCGCAGCAGTTCGCGGATACCTTCGGCGCCCATGAAGGCGGTGAAGTCGTCGCCGTACTCTTCGTACTTGGCGGCGTAGTCGTCTTCCGACATGATCTGGCACTTCTTCAGCGGGGTCATGCCTGGATCGGTCACAACGTATGCTTCAAAGTACAGCACGCGTTCGATGTCCCGCAGGGTCATGTCGAGGACCATGCCCAGACGCGACGGCAGCGACTTCAGGAACCAGATGTGCGCGGTTGGCGAAGCCAGTTCGATGTGGCCCATGCGCTCGCGGCGCACCTTGGCCAGCGTGACTTCAACGCCGCACTTTTCGCAGATCACGCCGCGGTGTTTCAGGCGCTTGTACTTGCCGCACAGGCATTCATAATCCTTGATCGGGCCAAAGATCTTGGCGCAAAACAGGCCATCGCGCTCAGGCTTGAAGGTACGGTAGTTGATGGTTTCCGGCTTCTTGACTTCGCCGTAGGACCACGAACGGATTTTCTCAGGCGAAGCGAGACCGATCTTGATTGCATCGAAGGTCTCGTTGGTCTGTACTTGCTTGAATAGATCGAGCAGTGCTTTCATGTATCACTCCAGAGGTGATTAAATTTCTATATTCCTGAGACTACATTGCCCGGCATGGTTTCCCAGCCGGGCTTTGTGTTTCCCAAACCAAATGACAGGTGGCTGTCTTTTAGTTGCGTTCGAGGTCGATATCGATACCCAGCGAACGGATTTCCTTGACCAGCACGTTGAACGATTCCGGCATGCCGGCGTCGATCACGTGGTCGCCCTTGACCAGGTTCTCGTACACTTTGGTACGCCCGTTCACGTCATCGGACTTGACCGTCAACATCTCTTGCAAGACATACGACGCGCCATACGCTTCCAGTGCCCACACTTCCATCTCACCGAAACGCTGACCACCGAACTGGGCTTTACCACCCAGCGGCTGCTGCGTTACCAGCGAGTAAGGACCGGTCGAACGCGCATGCATCTTGTCATCAACCAAGTGATGCAGTTTCAGCATGTGCATGACGCCGACGGTGACCTTGCGCTCGAATGCTTCACCAGTGCGACCGTCATACATGGTCACCTGATTTTTCGAGGCGGTCATGCCCAGGTTCTTGGCGATGTCGTCCGGATACGCCAGGTCCAGCATGCGGCGGATCTCTTCTTCATTGGCGCCGTCGAACACTGGCGTGGCAAATGGAACACCTTTTTTCAGGTTTTCCGCCAGCTTCATGATTTCTTCGTCGTCAAAGTTATCCAGATCTTCCGGACGGCCGTTGTCGTTGTAGATCGTCGTCAGGTACTTGCGTACTTGCTCGACCTTGGTTTGCGCCTTCAGCATTTCGCCGATGCGGATACCCAGACCCTTGGCAGCCCAGCCCAAGTGAGTCTCGAGAATCTGACCAACGTTCATTCGCGAAGGAACGCCCAGCGGGTTCAGCACCACGTCGGCTGGCGTGCCGTCGGCCATGTATGGCATGTCTTCCACAGGAACAATACGGGAAACCACACCCTTGTTACCGTGGCGACCGGCCATCTTGTCGCCCGAC
The DNA here is from genome assembly GCF_051380805.1 of Janthinobacterium paucivorans. Taxonomy (NCBI): domain Bacteria; kingdom Pseudomonadati; phylum Pseudomonadota; class Betaproteobacteria; order Burkholderiales; family Oxalobacteraceae; genus Janthinobacterium; species Janthinobacterium paucivorans. The sequence goes on along the minus strand of NZ_JBNYXR010000003.1, from coordinate 125,978 downwards.
TGCAGGCGGCGTTTCACGGCCAGGTACACCTTGACCATTTTTTGCACGCCTGGTTGCAGCTCATCGCCTTGCGTCAGTTTCTTGCGCTTCTCTTCGAAGGCCAGATCGAACTGGTGACGTTTTTCGTTGATCGATTCCTTGATCGCTTCCAGCGCTACCGCCGCATCGTCGTCCGCAGGGCGGATGTCGAACCAGTGGTATTTATCCAGATCGGCCAGGTATTCCTTGGTGATCTTGGCGCCTTTAGCCAGCTTTTTAGGGCCGCCGTTGACAACTTTGCCGATCAGCATTTTTTCCAGACGCTGGAAGGCATCGCCTTCAACGATACGCATCTGGTCGTTCAAGTCCAGACGGAAGCGTTTCAGTTCGTCATCGATAATTTGCTGGGCACGCTTGTCGCGCACGATGCCTTCACGGGTGAAGACTTGTACGTCGATCACGGTACCGATCATGCCCGAAGGCACGCGCAGCGAGGTATCTTTCACGTCCGACGCTTTTTCGCCGAAAATCGCGCGCAGCAGCTTCTCTTCCGGAGTCAGCTGGGTTTCGCCTTTAGGCGTCACTTTACCGACCAGGGTGTCGCCGGCTTGTACTTCAGCGCCGATGTAGACGATACCGGACTCATCCAGACGTGCCAGCTGATTTTCAGCCAGGTTCGAGATGTCGCGCGTAATTTCTTCCGCGCCCAGTTTCGTATCACGGGCAACCACCGACAACTCTTCGATGTGAATCGAGGTGTAGCGGTCGTCCTTGACGACGTTTTCCGAGATCAGGATCGAATCTTCGAAGTTCAGACCATTCCATGGCATGAAAGCCACGGTCATGTTCTGGCCCAACGCCAACTCACCGAGGTCGGTCGATGCGCCATCGGCGATCACGTCGCGCTTGGCAACACGGTCGCCCACTTGCACGATAGGACGCTGGTTGATGTTGGTGTTCTGGTTCGAACGCGTGTACTTGATCAGGTTGTAGATGTCGACGCCCACTTCACCAGCGGTAGCTTCGTCATCGTTGACGCGAATCACGACACGGCCCGCATCGATGTAATCGACGATACCGCCACGCAAGGCTTGCACGGTGGTGCCCGAGTCGACCGCAACGGTGCGTTCGATACCGGTACCGACCAGCGCTTTTTCAGGACGCAAGCAAGGCACAGCCTGGCGTTGCATGTTGGCACCCATCAATGCGCGGTTTGCATCATCGTGTTCGAGGAACGGAATCAGCGAGGCAGCGACGGAGACGATCTGGCCTGGGGCCACGTCCATGTACTGGATGCGCTCTGGCGATACCAAGATGGTTTCGCCGGCTTCACGGGCCGACACCAGTTCATCGGACAAGGTGCCTTCATCGCTGATGGTCGCATTCGCCTGAGCGATGATGTAGCGGCCTTCTTCGATGGCGGACAAATAGTCGATCTGATCGGTGATCTTGGAGCCTTCGACCTTGCGGTACGGGGTTTCCAGGAAGCCGTATTCATTCAGGCGGGCATACAGAGCCAGCGAGTTGATCAGACCAATGTTCGGACCTTCCGGTGTCTCGATCGGGCAGACGCGGCCGTAGTGGGTCGGATGCACGTCGCGCACTTCAAAGCCGGCGCGTTCGCGTGTCAGACCGCCGGGTCCCAGAGCCGATACACGACGCTTGTGGGTAATTTCCGACAGAGGATTGGTTTGGTCCATAAACTGCGACAGCTGGGACGAACCGAAGAACTCGCGAATCGCAGCCGAAATCGGCTTCGAGTTGATCAGGTCGTGCGGCATCAGGTTGTCCGCTTCGGCTTGGCCGAGGCGTTCCTTGACGGCGCGCTCAACACGCACCAGACCGGCGCGGAATTGATTCTCTGCCAGTTCGCCCACGCAACGTACGCGACGGTTACCCAAGTGATCGATATCATCGACTTCGCCGCGACCATTGCGCAGTTCCACCAAAATCTTGATCACGGCCAGCACGTCTTCGTTCGACAGGGTCATGGCGCCGGTCAGTTCATCACGGCCGATGCGGCGGTTGAACTTCATGCGGCCCACGGCCGACAGGTCGTAGCGGTCCGAGTTGTAGAACAGACCGTTGAACAGCGCTTCAACGGAGTCTTCCGTTGGCGGTTCGCCTGGACGCATCATGCGGTAGATCGCCACTTTCGCGGCCATCTGGTCGGCGGTATCGTCGATACGCAGCGTTTGCGAGATGTAGGCGCCTTGATCCAGGTCGTTGGTGTACAAGGTCTGGATTTCGGAAATGTTGGCATCGCGCAGGCGACCCAGCAAGTCTTCGGTCAGCTCATCGTTCGCGGAGGCAACGACTTCGCCGGTGTCGCCATCGACGATGTTCTTCGCCAATACGCGGCCCAGCAGGTAGTCTTCCGGTACGGAAATGTGCTTGATGCCGGCAGCTTCGATATCACGCACGTGCTTGGCGTTGATACGCTTGTCTTTCAGCACCAGGGTCTTGCCCGACTTGTCGACGATGTCAAAGCGCGCCACTTCGCCGCGCAGACGTTCGGCGACGAATTCCATTTCCGCGCCTTCGGAGCGCAGGTTGAAATTGTCGAAGACAAAGAAATTGGCCAGGATTTGCTCATGCGACATGCCGATGGCTTTGAGCAGTATCGTTACGGGCATCTTGCGGCGGCGGTCGACACGGAAGAACAGGATGTCTTTCGGGTCGAACTCGAAGTCCAGCCACGAACCGCGGTAAGGAATGATACGCGCCGAGAACAGCAGTTTACCGGACGAGTGAGTCTTGCCGCGGTCGTGCTCGAAGAACACGCCAGGCGAACGGTGCAACTGGGAAACGATAACCCGTTCCGTGCCGTTGATGACGAACGAACCGGTGGTCGTCATGAGCGGCAATTCGCCCATGTAGACTTCTTGTTCTTTCATTTCCTTGACGACAGGCTTGGTTGGCGATTCCTTGTCCAGAATCACCAGACGCACTTTCGCGCGCAGCGGCGACGCGAACGTCAGGCCACGTTGTTGACATTCTTTGACGTCAAAGGCAGGGTCGCCCAAAACGTACGACAAGAATTCGAGACGCGCAAAACCATTGTGCGACACGATAGGGAAAATCGAGGTGAAAGCCGACTGCAGGCCATCATTCTTGCGGCCGGACGGTGCTATGTCCTCTTGCAAGAAGCTATGATAAGACTCGAGCTGGGTCGCCAGCAGGAACGGAACGTGGTGAACGTTGGCGCGCTTCGCGAATGATTTGCGAATGCGTTTCTTCTCAGTAAATGAGTAGTGCATGGACACTCCGTGAGTGACAGAAAGGATAGAAAATTCAGGTTTTGCAAGTGTTCGTTTGCACCGCTGCGTGTGACACAGACGAAACCTCAAGGCTCTGCTTTCCGGCTTGAATCGAATAAAAACTGCTGCTACAACTACATGACAAATACGATGCAGACGACAAAGGAGCCAAAGTCGGATTCCCCCCCTTGCGAGGGGGAACCTCAGACTTTGACTCGGGCGCTAACTGCCGCCGGTACAGATATTACTTGATCGAAGCGGTTGCGCCGGCTTCTACCAATTTCTTCTGTGCTGCTTCAGCGTCAGCTTTCGACACTGCTTCTTTCACAGTTTTTGGTGCGCCATCGACCAGGTCTTTAGCTTCTTTCAAGCCCAGGCCGGTGATTTCGCGAACTGCTTTAATGACGCCAACTTTGTTTGCGCCGAAGCTGTCCAGGATGACGTTGAATTCGGTTTGCTCTTCAGCAGCTGCTGCTGGGCCTGCTGCAGGACCGGCCGAAGCCATCGCTGCTGCGGATACGCCGAATTTTTCTTCGAATGCTTTAACCAGGTCGTTCAGGTCCATTACGGACATGGCGCTAACTGCTTCCAGGATATCGTCTTTGCTAATTGCCATTTTGAAACTCCTAAATTTATTACGTTAGTTACATCAGATTGGTACTGAGAGAAAAAAGCGCACGCAATTAAGCGGCTGCTGGGGCTTCTTCTGCTGCTGCTTCTTCTGCAGGAGCTTCGGCGCCTTCGCCTTTTTTCGCTGCCAGGGCAGCCAGACCACGTGCAAAGCCCGAAACCGGAGCCAGCATAACGCCCAACAACTGCGAAATGAGGACTTCACGGCTAGGAATGCTCGCCAACGCGGTGACAGCAGCTGTATCCAGCGGCTTGCCTGCGTAGTTACCTGCTTTGATGACCAGTTTGTCGTTGGTTTTAGCGAAGTCAGCGATGACTTTAGCTGCTGCAACGGCATCGGCCGAGATCGAGTAGATCAACGGGCCGGTCATGGCATCTGCCAGGCTGGCGAATGCGGTACCTTCAACGGAGCGACGAGCCAGAGTGTTTTTCAACACACGCAGGTACACGCCTTGGGCACGCGCTTTAGCACGCAGTTGCGTCAAGTGACCAACCTGGATGCCACGATATTCGGCCACGACGATCGTTTGCGCATTTGCTACTTGTGCGGAAACTTCGGCGACAACGGCCTTTTTGTCATTCAGATTGAGACTCACGGTCAACCTCCTTAAATGATGTTCGGCAATCACAACCGAGTGGTTGAGCGCCTTGCATCGGTTCGAACACGGCGTCCGAAGTCAAGAAGTACTAAACTGAGCGGATGAATTCACGCAGCATGAGGACTACAAAACTTGTTCGGGTACACCATCTGCGTTGGGCACTTGCCGTTGCCGGCAAGCCTATTAACCTTCTGCATATGCGATCACAGTCGGCCCAACGGTCTTTGATTGTCTGCCTGCCTGGCGCGAACGCCGGACAGACAGCCCAAAGATGCGCCCACAGCGCCCGAAGGCGCATGGGACTTGATTCTGTTACTTAAGCTGCCAGGCTAGTCTGGTCAACACGGACGCCAGCGCCCATGGTCGACGACAGCGAAACTTTGCGCAGGTACACGCCTTTGCTCGATGCTGGCTTGGCTTTGTTCAGTGCGTCGATCAGTGCGACCAGATTCGACTTCAGATCTGCGTCAGCGAACGATTTACGACCGATGGTAGCGTGGATGATACCTGATTTGTCGGTACGGTACTGAACTTGACCAGCTTTCGCGTTTTTCACGGCGGTAGCGACGTCAGGAGTAACAGTGCCAACTTTCGGGTTAGGCATCATGCCGCGTGGGCCCAGGATCTGACCCAGGGTACCAACGATACGCATGGTATCTGGCGAAGCGATGACGATATCGAAAGGCATGTCGCCGGCTTTGATACGCTCGGCCAAGTCTTCCATACCAACGATGTCGGCACCAGCTGCTTTAGCAGCTTCTGCTTTGTCGCCCGACGCGAATACTGCCACGCGCACGGTTTTGCCGGTACCAGCTGGCAGCACGACGGAGCCGCGCACCACTTGATCGGATTTCTTAGGATCAACGCCCAGTTGTACCGATACGTCGATCGATTCATTGAACTTGGCCGTTGCGCACTCTTTGATCAGAGCGACAGCGTTGTCGAAAGCATACACTTTGGTACGGTCGACTTTGGCTTTCAAAGCCTTGATACGTTTGGATAACTTAGCCATTATACAACACCTTCCACCGTGATACCGATCGAACGAGCGGAACCAGCGATGGTGCGTACAGCAGCATCCATGTCGGCAGCGGTCAGATCAGGGGTTTTCAATTTAGCGATTTCTTCAGCTTGTGCGCGGGTCAGCGTACCGACTTTGTCGGTATGTGGCTTCGGCGAACCTTTGGTGATCGCTGCAGCTTTTTTGATCAGGTAGGTTGCTGGAGGCGTCTTCATCACGAACGTGAAGGACTTGTCCGCAAACGCGGTGATCACGACTGGAATCGGCATGCCTGCTTCCAGACCTTGGGTCTGTGCATTGAAAGCTTTGCAGAATTCCATGATGTTCAGACCACGTTGACCCAGAGCTGGACCGATTGGTGGGGATGGGTTTGCTTTACCAGCTGGCACTTGCAGCTTGATAAAACCAATGATTTTCTTTGCCATGATGGCTCCTATCTTGGATTGAGTAGTAGCGCCCCGCCGATCCTACCCTGGCGGGGCTCCTCTGACCGGATTTCGCTGATACAACCGCAACGCTCCTGGTGGCGCTTTCAAACCTACTGCGCGGCGCGATTTGCGGCTTCCGATGTTCACTGTGCATTTGCACAGCTCCGCCTCTCAGCCACAACTCACATCCGCTCGCTACGGTTTTGTGAACCGCCTTAAACTTTTTCGACCTGGCCGAATTCGAGCTCTACCGGAGTAGCGCGACCGAAAATGGTGACCGAGACACGCACTTTGGATTTTTCGTAATTGACTTCTTCGACATTGCCGTTGAAATCGGTGAACGGACCATCCTTGATGCGTACTTGCTCGCCCACCTCGTACAAGGTTTTTGGACGGGGCTTTTCAACACCCTCTTGCATCTGCTTCATGATGCCGTCGATTTCGCGCGCGGAAATAGGCGTCGGCTTATTCGACTTGCCACCGATGAAACCGGTAACCTTGCTGGTGTTCTTGACCAAGTGCCAGCTCTCGTCCGTCATTTCCATTTCAACCAGCACATAGCCAGGATAGAAACGACGCTCGGTAACGGACTTCACACCATTCTTGACTTCGACCACTTCTTCGATCGGCACCAGGATCTGGCCAAACTGGTCTTGCATGCCCGCGCGCTCGATGCGCTCGGTCAATGCGCGCATGACGCTTTTTTCCATGCCGGAATAAGCATGCACGACATACCAGCGCTTGCTACTGACTGGCACGCTCAGCGCTGCACCAGTATCCGCTACCGGAGCGTCACCCGGAACGGACTCGCCCGCCGCTTCATCATGCACATTTTCGCTCATTATTTTTTCCAACCCAGAATTACGTCATACAACAAAAATTCGAGCAATTTATCCGTGCCCCACAGGAAAATCGCCATGACCAACACAAAGGCAAACACGATCGCAGTAATCTGCGTGGCTTCTTTGCGGGTAGGCCAAACAACTTTCTTGGTCTCGCGCACAGCTTCTTTGGCGAAATTGAGAAATTCACGGCCGGTCGTCGAGACATACAAGAGCGCAACAGCAATAACCAAACCAGCCACAAGCGCGCTTGCACGCACCAGAGCTGGTTGGCCTGCCAGGTAATAAAACCCGACTACTCCTGCAATCGCAGCCACTATTGCCAGCGCGACTTTTATCTTGTCACTCGACGTGCTAACGGTTTGCACGGATTGATTTGACATTTTTCTACTTTCGGTGCCCTGCACCTTGACGGTGGCAGGGACGGAGGGCATCGAACCCCCAACCTTCGGTTTTGGAGACCGACGCTCTGCCAATTGAGCTACGTCCCTACGTAAAACTTTCGAGGAGTGCTATTCTACCACCTAGGACGCCCCAGGTGGAAGCATAACATTTCCTTATGCGAGGATTTTTGCAACCACGCCGGCGCCGACGGTACGACCGCCTTCACGGATAGCGAAGCGCAGACCTTCTTCCATGGCGATCGGGTTGATCAGCTTGACGGTGATCGACACGTTATCGCCTGGCATGACCATTTCTTTGTCTGCTGGCAACTCGATCGAACCAGTCACGTCCGTCGTGCGGAAGTAGAACTGTGGACGATAGTTGTTGAAGAATGGCGTATGACGGCCGCCTTCGTCTTTCGACAGAACATAGATCTCGCCGGTGAAGTGCGCGTGTGGCTTGATCGAGCCTGGCTTTGCCAGAACTTGACCACGTTGCACGTCTTCACGCTTGGTGCCGCGCAGCAGCAGACCAACGTTGTCGCCTGCTTGACCTTGGTCCAGCAGTTTGCGGAACATTTCCACGCCGGTGCAAGTCGTTTTGACGGTATCGATAATACCGACGATTTCGATTTCTTCGCCGACTTTGACAATGCCGCGCTCGATACGACCGGTCACAACGGTACCGCGACCCGAGATCGAGAACACGTCTTCTACTGGCATCAGGAATGCACCGTCAACAGCGCGCTCTGGCGTTGGGATGTACGAATCGAGGGCATCGGCCAGACGCAACACTGCATCCACGCCCATTTCGCCTTCTTTGCCTTCCAGCGCCATACGTGCCGAACCTTTGATGATAGGCACGTCGTCGCCAGGGAACTCGTACTTCGACAACAGCTCGCGCACTTCCATTTCAACCAGTTCCAGCAGCTCTGCGTCGTCGACCAGGTCGCACTTGTTCAGGAACACGATGATGTATGGAACACCAACTTGACGCGCCAGCAGGATGTGCTCGCGGGTCTGTGGCATTGGGCCGTCAGCTGCCGAGCATACCAGGATCGCGCCGTCCATCTGCGCAGCACCGGTAATCATGTTTTTGATGTAATCGGCGTGGCCTGGGCAGTCAACGTGCGCGTAGTGACGCGATGCCGTTTCGTACTCGACGTGGGCGGTGTTAATCGTAATACCGCGCGCTTTTTCTTCTGGTGCCGCATCGATCTGGTCGTATGCTTTAGCTTCGCCGCCGAATTTCTTCGACAGAACCGTTGCGATTGCAGCGGTCAGCGTGGTTTTACCGTGGTCGACGTGGCCGATGGTGCCGACGTTGACGTGCGGCTTGGTCCGTTCGAATTTACCTTTTGCCATTTTGAACTCCTAATGATTTGATTAGATTGCTCAGGCACACGCCCGACGGTCTGGTTTGAATTGCTTCTGTGCTGCCTGCTGCGAATTCTGGTGCCCTTGACGTGGATCGAACACGTGGCCTCTCCCTTACCAAGGGAGTGCTCTACCACTGAGCTACAAGGGCTGTAATTTGTTGCATGCGATGCATTAGCATCTGAACGGAACTGGAGCGGGTGAAGGGAATCGAACCCTCGTCGTAAGCTTGGAAGGCTTCTGCTCTACCATTGAGCTACACCCGCGAGGTATCGTTCACTTATCTTCACTTGCTTGCTGCTACCCAGTTTTTGTTGCAAAAACTTGGTGGAGGGGGCTGGATTCGAACCAGCGTACTCATAGAGAACAGATTTACAGTCTGTCGCCTTTAACCACTCGGCCACCCCTCCGCGGGAACCGCAGAGTATGAAGCATCTACTCACAACTGTCAACCTTATTTACTGATGCCTGACTGCTGCATTTGCGTATAAAGAAGAAGTTGGCTGCTTCGGGGCGTGATTATAAGCTCTCGATTTGAGAATGTGCAAGGGTTGGCGTGAAAAAGTCGACTTTTTTTCGCATTTTTTTATCCACCCTGGCTGCAAGCCGCATTTTTCCGTCATTCGCCCCCCATTTTTCCTGTTTACCGGGCGTCAGACGGATGCATCCACGAGTTGCCCAGCGGCTTATATTTACGCAATAACTGCTGATGCAAGCCCGATAGCACGGGCAATTTGGGGTTGCGTGGGTCCAGGCGGCGCACACCGGCAATAAAAGTCAACGCCTGCTGCCCCATGCGCTCATCCCAGCCCTCGTGTTCCAGGCATTTCAGCACGGCCACGGCTGCATTGAACACCACTTGCGGATTATCGGGCAGGCGCGTGACGGCCTCGCCCATCAGATCGACCGCGCCGCGGAAATCGCCGTCTCCCGCCTTGGCGGCGCCCGCCGCGACCATGTCGGCCACTTCCTGGCGGCTTTGGCGCGCCAGCACCTTGGCCAACTCCTCGCGCCCCGCCTGCTCGAACACGGCCATGGCGCGCGTCATGGCGGCGCTGTCGGGCGCATTGCGCATGACTTCACGCATCACCTCGGCGGCGCCGTCTTCGTGCCCGTGCGCCAGGCAATGGCGCGCCAGCTCCGTTTTCAAGGCATTCGAGCCGCCGACACTAAGGCGGTTGGCGGCCAGGGCGGCGACTAGCGATTGCTGCAGGCGTTCCTCGTTGCCCGTATGCGCGTGCAGCATGGCGCTGCACAGGGCGCTGCACAATGGCGCATTCTTTTGGCTGCCCATCGACTTGTCGAGGTCGCGGATCACGGCGCCCACCTGCAAGGGGTCACCCTTGCGTACCAGGGTCTGCACCAGGCGCACATGATCTTCCGGGTCGCGAAATTCTGAATACTTGGCCTTGCTGACCACCAGCTTCAGGGCTTTTTCCGCCATCTCGAGATCGTCGGCCGCGAGGGCCGCCTCGCCCAACCGGCGCAAGCGGCGCACGGCATGCGGTGACAGGGCCACCGCATCGCTCAGGGCCGCCTGCGCCAGTTCCGGCTTGCCTCGCGCCAAGTGCGTGCGCGCCAGCCAGTCATAGGCATCGAGAAAGCGCTTATTGTTTTCCAGTAGCCCCTCCAGCATGCCCTGCGCTGCTGCGTACTCGCCCAGCAGGAATTGCGTCTTGGCCTGCCCCAGGCGCGCCCAGCCGATGGCCTTGGCGCCGTACAGGGCTGCGTAAATCGGCTCCGCGTCGGCCGCCTCGCCCAGCAGCAAATGCAATTCTGCGCGCAGGCGCAGGAAATCGGTCGCGTAACGCGGGTACAGGCTGGCGCCCTCGGCGCAGGCGGCAATCGCCGCACGCTCATTGCCCACGTCGATCAATTCATACACGGGCAAGAAGGCATTGCGCTTGTCGAGTGCGCGGGCTATGCGCTCCAACATGTTGTCAGCGGTAAACGGCTTGAGGATGTAATCAGTGGGCAACAGCTCGACGGCGCTGACGACCTTGGCGAAGCTGCCCTCGCCCGTGACCATGAAAAACATGGTCGACGCATGCATCAGCCTATGGTGGCGCAAGTCTTCCAGCAGCTGCTGGCCATCCTGTCCGCCGTCGAGGTCATATTCGCACAGGATCAAATCATAGGATTTGCCAGCCAGCATGCGGATCGCCTGGCCCGAGCTGCCTGCGTCATCGATCATTGCCAGGCCGCACAGATTGAGCATATTGTGCAGGCTGGCACGCATGCCCGGATGCGGCTCGATAATCAGTGCGCTAAGGCCCTTCAGTTCTTTCATGTCGTGATGTCCGAAAACTCAGCGGCGCGCCACACTGGTGCGTGGCGCCGGCCAGCATGAGGCTGCCGAGTATATGACGACGCCGCGTGCAAGGGAATGGTGTGGCACCGAAAAACGCCGACGAAGTTGGCCAGGCAGTTGCAACTCAAGCGGCGGCGTACTCCGGATGCCACAGTTGCGGCTCGTGGTCGATCAGATCGAGCAGCGCCGTCACCACTTCCGGATCGAACTGGCTGCCGCTGCGCTGTTCGATATATGCACGCACCTGCGGATACGGCCATGGCTCCGTGTAAGGCCGCTCGTGCAGCAAGGCATCGAAGACATCGACCACGGCAACGATGCGCGCGGCCACCGGAATATCGCGCCCCACGAGGCCGTTCGGATAGCCGGCGCCATCGAAATGTTCGTGGTGGCCGCCAGCGATCTGCGCGCCATACGTGAGATAGCTGACGCCGTCGACCATATTGGCGGCGCGCTCGAGGATGGTGCACCCGACACTGGCATGCAGCTGCATCTGCGCCCGCTCCTCGTCCGTATGCCTGCCCGGCTTGAGCAGCAAGGCGTCCGACGTGGCCACCTTGCCGACGTCGTGCAAGATGCTGGCCAGGCCGATCATGTCAAGCAGCTGCGGCGTGAGTTCGTCGGCATACACGCCGCGCTGATGCATGCGTCGGGCGATGGCGTCGGATAATTGCTGCACCCGCCGTACATGGCCACCCGAGTTGCTGTCGCGGAACTCGGCCAGATCGGCCAACGCCACCACAGTCGCTTCCTGCGCCTTGCGCAGCTGGCCGAACATGTACAGGTTGTCGAAGGCAGCGGCGATGCGCTGGCAAAATACTTCCAGCAAGTCGCGCTGGATCTGCGCCAGCGGCCACGGCGGCGTGACGGAGATGGCCAGCTCGCGGTTGCCTTCCGTATGGATGAACAGCACATTGGCCGGATGCTCGAACTGGCTGCGCTTTTCCGCAAATGCCTTGGCGATGGTGGGGGTGAGCGCATGGTCAATCGGCAGGGCTGCCGTCTCTGCCAGCATGGCATACGTGCCCGTAGCGGCGACCACCTCGGGCCGCCCGGCACCGCCCTGCATCAGGCATAGCACGCCGTCGGCACCCACGTCGAGGATGGCGCTAACCTGGTTGAGCACGCCGGAAGCGAATTCGCGCAGCGAACGGATCTGGTACAGATTGGTGGCGCCGGCCAGGATCTTGACCAGGCCTATGCGGCTGCGCTCAAGCATCATCAGGCTCTCGTAGGCACGCAAAGCCGAGATGATGGTGGTAAACAGCTTCTGCGTCGTCAGTTCCGTCTTGGCCTTGTAATCGTTGATATCGTATTCGATGATGACGCGCTGCTCGGGCGCCTGACCGGGCTGGCCCGTGCGCAGCACGACGCGCACGATGGCGTTGTTCAGATCGGCGCGGATGCGCTTGGCCAGGATCAGGCCTGCATCATCCGTTTCCATCACCACGTCGAGCAGCACCAGCGCGATATCGGGCGTATCGCGCAAGATGTCATACGCTTCGCTGCCGCTATAGGCGGAGAACAGTTCCAACTCGCGGCCCTTGAAACTGACATTGCGCAGCGCCAGCCGCGTGACCGCATGCACATCGACGTCATCATCGACGATCAAGACACGCCACAGGCGCTGGTCGGGCGCGGCCAGCCCGGCAGGGCTGGCCACCGGCTCATCCTCGTCGAGCAGCCAGTTATCATCTGCATCGGCTTTGAGGTCGGTCATGGATACTCCTAATGAATAAGGTCGATATGGACGCCACGTTGACGCATATCAAGCATAATCACATTAGATGTTGCTTACAACAGGATTCTTCGCACCATCTTCGCCAACGGCCGGCGCGGGTGCCGACGCACCGCCACGCGTGGTGCCGCCACAATTGTCCTGGCCCGGCCCGACTGCCTGGTAGCGCACTTCATACTTGCCTGCGCTGAGCTGTTCCACCAGCAACTTGTCGTTCGCGACAATGTACAGGTAGCGCACGTTCGAGCGCCGCTCCGTGTCATACAGTTTGACGAACACGGGCGCGGCATTATTGCTGTTGTCGATGCTCACGGCCAGCTCCTCGCCCTTGTTACCGATCGGGAATCCATCGACATAGCCGGAACGCACTGGCCAGGGTTCGCCATTCGGCGCCACCAGCGATGCAGACTCTGTCTTGGCTGCGCCATCGCAGGCCGGCTGGATGGCTTTCAGGTTCAGCTGGGAAACAGCGAGCACACGAATCTCGGGCGTCTTCGCTTCCTGGGGTTCCGCTGCATACGGCTTGCCCACCGCCCAGCTATCGATTGCCAGGGTCTCGCCTTTCAATGACGCTGGCGCAGCACCGGCCGCTGGCGTAACCGTCAGCGCATGGGGTTTGGCGCCATCGCGGGCCAGCCCGCTCCACGCCGATGCCAGCGCGGCGGGCGCGGGCTGGGAAGTATCGAGCACCAGCCAGGCACCCAGCCAGCCCAGCAACAGGCAAACAAGCAGGCTCAACCACCAACGCCAGTTGCGCCAGACGGGCTGCAAGCCTTGCCGCGGCTTGCCCTTCGATGGTGGCACATCCTGCGCCCAGGCCTGCTCATGCGGCTGAGGGTGGCCTTTCGCGCGACCATCGCGGCTCTTGCCTTCTTCCTGCTGTGTGCTTTCCAGCCATTCGATTTCCCACTCCTCAGCAGCGATCCACTCATCGTGCTCCCTGCGGCGTTGCGGATCGGACAAAGTGCCATAGGCGCTGTTGAGGATCGCCATGATGCGCGCGGCTTTCTCGTCGCCGGGATTCTTGTCAGGGTGGTATTTCTGGCTGAGGGCTTTGTACGCAGCACGTATGACTTCCTGCGGCGCCAGGCGCGCCACCTTCAGATTGTCGTAGTGTGTGTGTATCTTTCCCATCGTTTTATCTTGAAATCGGTGCGCGGCGACGGGTTCTTACAGGTTGGAACCGTGCTGTGCCGGTCATCATATCCGATATGACAAGATAATAACCACCGGCGGACAGGAAATTGCAGCGCTTACAAGCGGTGACTGCGGTCAGCGGACAACAGCGCTTCCGGCAACTCCACGCGGTGTCCCAGCGCCAGCACCTTGAACAATTCCCCCATCTCGGCCGGCGAGACCAGCTTTTGCACGGCACTGGCCTGCGGCAAATACAATGTGAGCTGTTGCGGATCGGTGCGCAGCAACAAGTCGCCGATACCGGCACCCAGCAGGAAAGAAGCCTGGCTCATGTACGCGAGCACATCGAGGCCAGCGTCCTGCGCCGCCACCGCCATCGCAGTGAAGTCGACGTGGGCCGTGATGTCTTGCAAGCCGGGCAGATAAAAAGGTTCCGCATGGGCGTGGTGGCGATAATGGCACATCAGGGTGCCTGTGGCACGCATATCGAGGTAATACTCGTGTGCGGGGAAGCCATAATCGAACAACACGGCCGCGCCGCCTTTGCCATTCGTCAGCATGCGCGCCAGCGAGCGCATGAAGCCGCAAGCGACGCCATGAATTTCGCTGACATAGCCCACCGGCAAGGCATCGGCTTCGGGCACCTGGGCTGCAATCTGCGCGGCCACGTCGGCACCGGCCGGGCGCTCGATAAAGACAAACTGGCCATCGGCAATGCCGACATCGAGCTCGCACCAGCCGGCCGGCGTCTTGCTAATCAGGTTGACGGGCATGGCGTCGAGCACTTCATTGCCGAACACGACGCCCTCGAAACTGTCGGGAAAGCCATCGAACCACACCACTTGCGGGAAGGCGGCCAGCGCATGTTCCTGGCGCGCGCGCAATTCGCCGGATAACTCGACGATCGCATACTGCTCTATCGTGATGCCGGCGCTGGCCGCTTCAGTCAGGATATCGCAAGCGAGCTTGCCGGTGCCGGCACCGAATTCAAGGATGCGCGGGGCAGTTTGCGCCATAATAGAGGCTGCAACGTGGGCCAGAGTGGCGCCGAACAGGGGCGAAATCTCCGGCGCGGTTATGAAATCGCCATCTTTGCCCAGCTTGGCGGCGCCGCCGCTGTAATAGCCGAGGTCCGGCGCATACAGCGCCAGCTCCATGAAGCGAACAAAGGGAATGGCGCCGTCATTGCGCGCAATTTCAGCGGCAATCTGGTGCTGCAAGGCATGGGACGCGGCCAGCGCGTCGCTATCGGGTGCGGGAAGAGACATTCCAGCATTGTAGCGAATTGGCGGGCCACGGCGCCAGTATCAGCCATGGCGGCCACGGCGGCCATGCCTACTTCACTCACAAGCACTGTAAAAATAAAGACATGACTCCAGCATCGACACTGCCACACAGCACACCCCGGGTCGCCCTCGTCACGGGCGCAGCACGCCGCATCGGCCGCGCCATCGCGCTGGGCCTGGCGCGCGACGGCTGGGATATCGCCGTGCATTACCGCGACTCGCGCGATGAAGCGCTCAGCCTGGTGGCGGAAATTTCGGCGCTGGGGCGCCGTGCGCAGGCATTCCCCTGCGACCTGGCACAGGAAGAGGCTGTACGCCAATTGTTGCCGCAGGTACAGGCGGCGCTGGGACCGCTTACTTGCGTCGTCAACAACGCATCGTTGTTTGAATACGACAATGCGGGCGATTTTTCCTTTACCGCGCTCGACGCCCACATGCACGCCAACCTGGCCGCCCCTATCCTGCTGGCGCAAGCGCTGTACCAGGCCACCCCAAGCGGAGAGCAAGCCGTGGTCATCAACTTGCTCGATCAAAAACTGTACAATCTCAATCCTGATTTCTTGTCGTACACCCTGTCCAAGGCGGCGCTGCTGTCGGCGACCACCATGCTGGCCCAGGCGCTGGCGCCAAAAGTGCGTGTAGTGGGCATTGCCCCAGGCATCACTATGGTCTCCGGCGAGCAGACGCAAGCGGGCTTTGCCAAGGCGCATGAAAACACGCCGCTGGGACGTTCCAGCACGCCAGAAGATGTGGCCGACTGCGTCTGCTATGTGGCCGGCGCGCGTGCGCTGACGGGCACGACGCTGCTGGTCGATGGCGGCCAGCATCTGATCGGCTTGCCACGCGATGTCATGTTTTTGACCAAATAATCAGCAGCCAACCCCAACAACCAGCATTCCAGCATTCCCTAAAAGGTAAAACTATGTCGTCCACCCTGTCCCACCCTCGCCTGGCCGATTGCCGCCTCCTGTTCCTGCGCAATTACGAAATCTTCATCAACATCGGTGTCTATGACTTCGAGAAAAAGGGCGAGCAGCGCGTCCTCATCAATGTCGACCTGTATATTCCCCTGGCCCTGTCGACGCCGAAGGATGACCAGCTGGAAGAGGTAGTCGATTACGACTTCATGCGCGACACCATCGCCAAGCGCGTGTCGCAAGGCCATGTGCAACTGCAGGAAAGCCTGGTTGACGACGTACTGGCAGCCATGCTGGCGCATCCACGCGTGCGCGCCGCGCGCGTCTCGTCCATGAAGCCGGATGTCTATCCCGACTGCGAAGGAGTGGGCGTAGAAGCATTCAAGATCAAGGATGAAGCATGAGCGTAGCAGTGATGGAAGCGGTGGCAACGGCCGTGGAATTCCCGGCCAACGTGGAAGCGCAGAAACTGGCGCGCAAGAAGGCGGAAAAGATCGCCCTGGAAAATAACAAGCTGCACAAGCGGCTGTGCCGCCTGGTAGGGCAAGCCATCGGCGATTTCAATATGATCGAAGACGGCGACAAGGTGATGGTGTGCCTGTCGGGCGGCAAGGATAGCTATGCCCTGCTCGACATCCTGATGACCTTGCGCGAACGCGCGCCGATTCACTTTGACATCGTTGCCGTCAACCTGGACCAGAAACAGCCGAACTTTCCACCGGAAATCCTGCCAGCCTATCTGACAGAGCTGGGCGTGGCCTTCCACATCGAAAACCAGGATACCTACAGCATCGTCAAGCGCCTGATCCCGGAAGGCAAGACCACCTGCTCGCTGTGCTCGCGCCTGCGTCGCGGCATCCTGTACCGCGTGGCCGACGAGCTGGGCGCGAACAAGATCGCCCTGGGCCACCATCGGGATGACATTTTGGAAACCTTCTTCCTCAATATGTTCTTCGGCGGCAAACTCAAAGGCATGCCGGCCAAGCTGCAATCGGACGACGGCAAGCACATCGTCATCCGCCCGATGGCATATGTCAAAGAAGAAGATACGCAGCGCTATGCGCAAGTGAAGGGCTTTCCCATCATCCCATGTGACCTGTGCGGTTCGCAGGAAAACCTGCAGCGCAAACAGATCAAGGGGCTGATGCGCGAATGGGACAAGAAATTTCCCGGCCGCGTGGAAAGCATCTTCTCGGCGCTGTCGAATGTGGCGCCGTCGCACCTGATGGACCCGAAACTGTTCGGCTTCAAGGATTTGAAGGCGGACGGCATGGCCAACCCCATGGGTGACATCGCCTTCGACGAAGAGCCCTGCTCGACGCCGACGACGTTTGGCGCGACCATTACCCTGCAACAGGGCTGAGCCGCACGCGCCCTGCAGCAGCGCGTCGCGAATCACGGCCAGCCGAGGAAGTCAGCTTCGCGCCAAGTCAAGGTCAAGGCCGAGGACTCGGCGTCGGCGTCAGAGCCGAGGCGCTGAGTCCGATTCTGCCACCTTCTCGGCAGCAAACGCTGCCGCATCGCTCTCGAACATGTCTTCCAGTTCCTCGCGCGCCTGGCGCGTGAGCGACATGACTTTTTGCTGGTCCTGGAAGTGCGGCGCTACTTCCAGCAAGGTTTTCAGGTTATGCCGGCCAAAGATGCCGGCCGCGCGTTGCGCCCGTTCCGCGCTGAAGCCCACCTGCTGCAAAGTCTGCTCACCGAGCAGCAGCGCGGCGGCGAAGGTCTCGCGCTCGATCAGGGTCACGCCCCGCTTCATCAATTCAGAGTAATGCGTGACGTTGCGCGCGCGCGCCAGGATCGTCAGTGCGGGCAGGCGCAGGCGCACGGCGTCGACCAGCGCCAGGCTGTCATCGACATTGTCGATGGCGATCACCAGCGCCCTGGCCTTCTCTATGCCGGCCGCCACCAGCAGGTCCACACGCGTGGCGTCGCCATAGAACACCTTGAAGCCGAACTTGCGCAGCAGGTCGATCTGATCCGGGTCGTGGTCGAGCACCGTCACGCCGATCTTGTTGGCCGCCAGCAGGCGGCCGATGATCTGGCCGAAGCGGCCAAAGCCGGCAATGACGATGGGGTTGTCCTGCGCCTCGATATGCTCGTCGGGTCGGCGCTTCTTTTCGCCTTGCAGGCGCGGTGCAAGCAATTTGTCATGCAACAGCAACAGCAATGGCGTGGCCACCATCGACAGGGTCACGACGACCACCAGCAACGCCGCCGTCTGCGGCGCAAACACATGCGCGGCCTCGGCGGCGGCAAACACGACAAAAGCGAATTCGCCACCCTGCGACAGCAGCAGCGCAAAGAACAACTGCTGGGCGCGGGGAATGTCGACAAACTTCGACAACAGGTACAGCAAGGCGATCTTGACCAGCAGCAGGCCAGCCACCAGGGCCAGGATCAGCAAGGGCTGGGCGCGCAGCACGCCGAAATCGACGGACATGCCGACGGCGATGAAAAACAGGCCCAATAACAGGCCCTTGAACGGTTCCAGGTCGCTGATCAGCTCATGCCGGTATTCGGAATCGGCCAGCAGCACGCCCGCCATGAAGGTTCCCAGCGCCATCGACAAGCCCACCGATTCCATCAGCACGCAAATGGCGATCACCAGCAGCAGCGCAAACGCCGTGAAAATTTCGCGCAAATCCGTCCTGGCGATGAAGCGCAGGATGGGGTTGACGAGGAAACGCCCGCCGATCACCAAGGCGGCCAGCACGGCGACCAGCTTGGCCACGCGCAGCCAGCCCGGTTCGCCGCTATGCGTGACCAGCCCGCCGAGCAGCGGCACCAGCGCGATCATGGGAATGGCGGCGATATCCTGGAACAGCAAAATCGAAAAACCGGCGGAACCGGCCGGTGTGCTCATCAGTTTTCGTTCGCCCAAGGTGGCCAGCACTATCGCCGTCGACGACAGCGACAATCCCAGCGCGCCCACCAGCGCCGTGCGCCAGTCCACGCCACAGGCCATGGCCACGGCGCACAGTGCCGCGCTGACGATGCCCACCTGCGCCCCGCCCCAGCCAAAAATGGGCCGGCGCAGCAGCCATAAACGCTTAGGTTCGAGCTCCAGGCCGATCAAAAACAGCAGCAACACCACACCGAATTCGGAAAAGCTGAGAATCACCTCGACATTCTTGATCAAGCCCAGTCCCCAGGGGCCGATGATGACGCCAGCGACCAGGTAACCGAGCACGGCGCCCATGCCCAGGCGCTTGGCCAGTGGCACCATGATGATGGCGGCCACCAGGTAAAACAGTATGTTGATGAGAAAGCTGTGGTGTTCCATGCGGATTCCGGAAAAACGTGATTGGAATCGCAATCATGCCTGAAGTGGTGCGCCTGCGGGGGTCAGCGCTGCGACGCGTCGATGTGCTGGCGCCACGGCGCCCCCTCTGTGCCCACAACGGCCGTCACAGTCGTCACGGGCGTGGTAAATCCATGAAGCCGACGGGCGCCACATCGACGCGCATGACCGGATACAGGTTCAAGCGCTCATCCCACGAGGGGTGGCGGCGGGCGAAAAACTCCAGGCGCGCATGCGCATTGTTTGCAAACGCGGGATCGCTGGCCAGCTTCTGCCGGAATTGCGCCGCCAGCGCCGGGTCGGCCGCCAGCTGCGCGCGCGCCACATCCTCGGCCACATAGTCTTCCATGTATTCCTTACGCTCGAACGCCGTGTTGAAGCTGCCCCAGGCCAGCAGCGAGTCGGGCGCGCGCGGCTCGAACAGCGCCACCACCAGGCGCGCCTTCGGCTGGTTGACGGGCACGTACAGCACGCCCGCATCGACCACGCGCTGCTCTTTTTTCCACTCGCCTTGTAGCGCCACCGTCTGGCGTCCTTCGAACGATTGCGCGCCAAACTTCACTTGTGTGGCGCGGAAGGTTTCGACCGGCAGCTTGCCCGGCGCGGTGCCCAGCACTTGGTAGGCAACGCCATGCTGGCGCAACTTGGCCGCCACCATCGGCACCTGCGCGGCGGGCACCAGGTAGCCGGCTTTCGGCGCGGCCATTTGCAGATCGGGCACGATCTCGTCGCGCAGCGGCACGTTCCACACTTGCGGCGTCTTTTCGTCATAGCGCGTCATCAGCGCGCCCGACACTTCGGACGGCGTGCGCGTGTAGGCATAGCCGCGAAACGCGATCATGCGGCTCTTGTCCGTGGTTTTATACGTGAGCGCCAGGGTGCTGCCGGCCAGTTGCGCGGCGCGCGCATCGGCCTCGAACGCCACTTGCCGCCACTGCGCGCCGTGCTGTGCCACTTGCGACAGCAGCGAGACGATGGTGTTGCGCGTGATGCGCACGCGGGTCGGATAATCCTTCCACGAATGGGTTTCCACCAGCACGCCGAAACGGTTACGCAACAGGAAATAACCGTGCGAGAAGCGCGGGTTCGGCGTCGTATCGACAAAACCCGAGAGGGGATTGTCTTCTTCGGCAAACGACATATAGAACGGCTTCGGATCGGTGCCCTGCTTTGCCAGGTCGGCCAGCACGCCGTCGCGCAGCGCCGTCCCCGCCAGGCGCAAGCCGGCATCGCCCGCGTGCGCGGGTTCGACCTGGATCGAGATGGCGGGTTCGAACTGGGCGCCGTCCGTCACGTGCAAATCCACGTAAGCGAGCGGATCCCAGGCATTGACCAGCGCCAGCATGTGCTGCATCTCGGCCGAATCGGCCTTCATGTAGTCGCGGTTCAAATTGAAATTTTGCGCCGTGCTGCGCCAACCCATTTCCTGCGGCCCGCGCTGGTTCGGGCGGTTCCAGGCTCCGAAACGCTCATGGCCATCGACATTAAACACGGGCACGAACAACAGCACCTGCTTGTCCAGCGCGCCGCTGGCGGCCTTGCCTTCCAAGACTTCGCGCAGGGCCAGGAAGCCGGCATCCTTGCCATCGATTTCGCCCGCATGGATACCGCCCTGCACCAGCAGCACCGGGACCTTGCGCAGCGTGGCCGCTTCCGGCGTCAGCGCGCCTGTGTTGGAAACGGCCAGCGCCAGCATGCGCCGTCCTTCCGGCGTGCGGCCAAATTCAAAGCAACGCACCTGTTTCGGATAGTGCTCCTGGAAGCGCTGGCACAAGGCTTCGACTTCCGCGTAGCGGCCCGTCTGCTGGAAAGCCGAGTACTCGGCCACCGTCTTGAGGGAAAACTGCCGCGTATCGCGTGCGGCATGCGCGTTGACAGAAAATAGGGAAAACACGGCGGCGGACAGCAGGACATGGCGTAGCATCGGGCTAGCTCCATCAAGAGGGACAAGCGGGCAATTATAGAGGCGTGGCCACGCAATAACCGCGCTGGAAATGAAAAAACCGGAACAGCATGCGCTGTTCCGGTTTATTTTTTATGCTGGCCTTTGGCCGATGTTATGCCAGAAACCGTGGCGTGATGTCACGAGCCGAAGTGATAGTTAAATTCGACCCATCCCTGGCGGCCCTGCGGGCTGTAGCTGCCCACCGGATAGTACGGCCAGCCGCCGCTATCGTCGCGCTTGATCTTGTCGAACACATTGTTGACGATCAGCGAAACGGTGGCGCGGTCGTTGATGCGATACACGCTGCTGATGTTGGCCAGCGCCGTCGGCGTCAGGTAGGCCTTGCCGGCGGCGTTAGGGATCTTGCTGTAGCGGCTGACCAGCAAGGTATTCGACCAATCCCCTGCGCCCCAGTTGACGCTCAGATTGAGCTTGTCGCGCCAATCCGAGTTGTTGAGCGATTTGAGCTCGTCGATCTCTTCGTCGCCGACAAATTGCTGCGATTTATTGCTCAGTACCTTGGCGTAATTGGCCTTGAAGGCGAAGCGCCCATAGTTCGCCGTACGCAGCAAATACTTCACGCTGATGTCGATGCCACTACTGCTCTGCTTGGCCGCATTGATCGGATTGACGGTGATGGTCCTGATCTCGCCGGCGCGGTTCAGGGCAGTGGCCGCGAAACGCGCGACGCGGCCCAGGGTATCGACGCAGGTAGGCGAAGCGACATCGAGCTTGCCCAGGCGGCAGTCCGCTTCGTCGCGCAGTATCTTGTCCGCGCTCAGATTCGTCACCAGGTCGTCGATCAAGATGTTCCAGTAATCGATGGAGACGTCGAAATTGGAACTTGGCGACCAGACGGCACCCACGCCGAAGGACTTGCCTTTTTCCGATTGCAGATCGCGGCTGCCGTTCTGCACATAGTCTGCGCCCGGCGACTTGTTCGCAAATTCGCACTTGTCGATGCTCTGACCTGCGGCGCCGCAGCGGTAGTAATCGGTGGTGCTTGAATAGTAACCGGTGCCGCGCGCCTTGTAGATATAGTTCATGTCCGGCGCGCGGAAGCTGGTGGCGTAGTTGGCGCGTAACAGCAGCTCAGGCGCGGGACGCAGTTCCAGGCCGCCGTTGTAGGTGAACTTGCCCTCATGGCGGCCGGCAAAGCTGTAGCGGTCATAACGGCCAGCCAGGGTAGCGATCAGCTTTTCATGCAACGGCAGGTTCACTTCCGCGCCCAGCGCATAGCGGGTACGCGTGCCAGCCGTAATGTCGGACCTGGTGGCGACGTTGAAGTAACCGTCGTTCAGGCGCGCATCGGGCACATTGCTGAAGCCCTGCTTGCCCACTTCGGCAATGCTGGCGATCTTTGCCACGCCAGCGGGCAACTGGAACAGGTCGCCATTGGTGGCCAGGCTCAGGGTATTCGTCCAGGCCTTGTCATCGCTATTGGCATTGCCCGTGATGCTGTCGAATTCGGCCGCCGTCAGGCGGCGCGACAAGCGGGCCGGGTCCGGTGCGTAGATCGGCACGCCGGCAGCGTCGGTGCCCAGTTTCGGCCCCAGGAAGAAGCTGTCGATATTGGCCAGCGCGCGTGGCGTGTGGCTTTCGCTCTTGTACACCGAGGCGTTGTAATTGGCTTCATACTGCCACGATGACGTGCCGGGAATGCGGCCCTTGGCGCCCAGCGAGATGGCGGTGGCCAGGTCGTCCCACTGGCGGTTGTAACGCTCCACGCCGCCCATTTCCTCGGGCGACATATAGCGCGTCCACGCTTCGTAGCGATTGCTACTCTGGTTACGGAAATAGCTGCTGCCCGTCGACGACGAGGTCCACGTCGGGCCGCGCGTGTTGTTCTCGGTCGAGTTCTTGCCGATCAAGAGGTCGGCGAACAGAGTCGTTTCCGGCGACAGCGCGTAGTTGGCGCTGCCGAACACGTTCTGGCTGCGGTTCTTGGTTTGCGTGGTCCAGTAAGTGGGGCCTACTTTCGGGCTGGCGCAATAGCTGCCGTTCTTCGCCTGGTACTTGACGACGCTGGCGCCGAACAGGTCGCCGAACTGCTTGCAGGTGTCGCCCAAGTCCACATAAGTGCCGGAGGTGCCCGCTTGCACCACGCGACGCGACGCGATATTGGTCGGCGTCCCCGAGCGGGTGGCCATGAAGTCGCGCTGCAGGCTCGACAGCGGATCACGCTGGCTCAGCTCCACGCTGAACAGGGTATGCAGCTTGTCGAAATTAGCGCCGCCCGTCAGCTGCACGCGCTGGTTGCCGGCGCCGCCGCGCGTGGTGCCGCCCGCCTTGACGTTGATATCAAAACCTTCGGTCTGCTTTTTCAGGATGACGTTGACCACGCCGGCGATCGCGTCCGAGCCATAGATGGCCGAAGCGCCGCCGTTGAGGATCTCGATGCGATCGACAATGCTGGACGGAATATTCGCCAGGTTGGTGAAGTTGACCGTGCCTTCATAGGCGATGGGGAAGTCGGCCAGGCGGCGGCCATTGAGCAGTATCAAGGTGTGGTTCGGCCCCAGGCCGCGCAGGCTGATGGTATTGGCCGACGGCGTGAAGGTATTGCCGAAATCTTCGCCCTGCGTAAAGCCGCTGTTCTGCACCTGGTTGGTCAGCGCGTCGAAGACGTTCTTGTAACCTTGCTTGGTGATTTCATCGCCGGTCAGGATGGTGACCGAAGACGGGCCTTCCAGACTGGCGCGGGGAATGCGCGAACCGGTGACGACGACGGCTGGCGGGGTCACCGCTGCCTGCTGATACGCTGCGGGCGCTTGCGTTTGCGCGTGCGCCTGCCATGCGGTGCCGCCCAGGATGGCCAGTACGGCTACGCTGAGCGGTGGTAACTTGAATGGTTTAGCCATCTTTGCGCTTCTCAAGGTTAGGGAGAAAGCGAAAGATATCAAGATGCCAGCAATTACAGAACGAATGGATTCGCCTTTCAATATATTAAAATTGTTATATAAAACAATCAATGAGCAGGAAAACGCCAAGCCCCTCCCTCAGGACCTGGCAAAAGCCTGCGCTTTAACGGCGCAGGATGGCAATTTCCTTGTAGGCCGGGCGCAGCAGGCGTGTCACCGTGTCAAACGGACTCTCGATGGCACTCGATAGCCTGGTGGCGCCCGTGGCCGGGACGCAACTATCGCTGCTGCGGTAGCGCAGCGCTGCCGCCAGCATGCCTTCGGCAGGGTCGCCCAGCTGGTGCTGGTAATCGTCCGTCACGTCGCAGGTCGGCGCGATGCCATCGGCAAAGTCGCCAAAGCCCTTGGCGTTGACGCCCTGGAACTGTACGGCGAAATAGGTGGTGCCGCAATTGGCCGCAGGATAAAAGCCATAGGGCTTGCCGCACGTCGTGCCGCCGATCAGATTCACTTGCACGTCGACGCCGCGCAAGCCGTTGATGATGGCTTCACTGGCGGAACAGGTATTGCTGGTAGTGAGCAAGGTCACGCGCTTCAAGCCCAGGGAGGGCAAGGGCGTGCCCTGGGCGAGGCGATTCGGGGCCGGGAAGCCCAGGCTTTGCGTATGGAATGGCACGGGCGCTTGCGGCTTGGTCTTGTCATTGAAGAGCAACTGCTCGAAGGTCTTGCCGGTGGTCGCTTGCGGACCTGCAATCATGTAAGCGAGCTCGCTGGCGATATCCAGATAGCCGCCGCCGTTGTAGCGCACATCGAGCACCAGGTCACTGATGCCGGCCGCCTGGAAGCGGCGCATGGTCTCGACTAGTTGGCGCTCGGCGACATTGTTGTGGGTATTGAAGGTCAGATAGCCAACCTTGCCCGTAGGCGTGTCGATGATGCGCTCGTTCTGCACCGCGCTGGTGCTCACTTCCACCGCCGTCAGGCTCACGGAAATGGGCGTCCCGTTGCGGCTCAAGCCCAGCGTGTGCGTGCCTTGCGCCTTGGGGAACAGTCCCGCGTTAATGATATTCATGCTGGCAGTATCGGCGGCGTAGATGAAATCGACGCCATCGATGGTTTGCAGCAGGTCGCCCCGCTGCAAACCCATCAAGGCCGCCGGCGAACCCGGTTCGACGATCGAGACCACCGCCTGGCGTGGTGGCGCTTTGCGCGTCACGGCCAGCAGCATGCCGTAGCCCAGTTCAACGCCATTCTGCGCCGCCTCCCACTCGGCCGTCGGCAAGCTGAAATGGAACTGGTCCTTGGGCTTGCCGGACGCCGTCGTGGCCGTGGTTTTCAGTACGTCAAAATACGCGACGGGCGTGGCGAAGCTTTGCGGCTGGTACGTGCTCGGCACTTCGCGGTACCACAGATAGGTTTCGTCGATCCAGCTGCGCACCCACGTCTTTTCATCGAGCAAGGTACCCTGCATATCGATGCTGCTGCCGCTGCGCGGCGCCTCGCAGCGGTACGCGACCGTGAACGAAGGGACCAGCGCCGCCGGCCCGGTCGGCGTCACGGGAGGGACGACGGCCACACTATCGTTGCTGCTGGCGCCACCACCGCCGCAGGCACTCAACAGCAATGCCAGCGACAGAGAAAGAGGATAAGCAAAGGGCACAGCCAGTGCGGAAAAACGCAGGGAACGCATGATAAACTTTCCAAAAAGAAATTATCTAAAAATTATAATGCGTTTTAGAAACAGACCTTGTTTTCTTTGATACAAAAAATGGCGCCCGCAGGCGCCATTACTACAGCATCACTCGCTCACCATCACGCCATCACGCCACGCTGGCCGCCACAGGCGCTGTGACGACTGGCGGCAGCGGCGTTGGCGCATTGAAGGCCAGCAGCAAACTCGCTTCCTTCTCTTTCGCCGCCTTCAAATGACGCTCCTTCACATGGCCATAGCCGCGGATGTCTTCCGGGATGCTGGCAATGGCCACCGCTTGCGCCAGCTTGGCCGTCGTCAGTTTCGGCAGCAAAGCAGCGACCGTCGTGCGGTACTCAAGAATCAGCGCGCGCTCCATCTTGCGCTCGGCCGTATGGCCGAACACGTCGAAGGCCGTGCCGCGCAAGCCCTTGAACTTGGCTAGCACGCCGAAGGCCTTCATCATCCACGGGCCAAATTCCTTCTTGACCAAATGGCCCTGGCTATCCGTTTTCGCCATGATCGGTGGCGCCAGGTGAAACTTGAGCTTGATGTCGCCTTCGAACATGGCGGCGATCTTCGCCTGGAAGGCGCCGTCCGAGTACAGACGCGCCACTTCGTACTCGTCCTTGTAGGCCATCAGCTTGTAGAAATAACGGGCCACGGCTTCCGTCAGGCGCAGCTGCGGGCCATTCAGGGCACTTTCGGCGGCGCGTACCTGAGCGACGAAGTCCAGGTACTGCTGCGCATATGCGCGGTCCTGATAGGCCGTCAGCAGGACCACACGTTTTTCGATGATGTCGTCAAGCGTGTCGATGCGCTTGAATTCCACCACTTTCGCCGGTGTCGTCATGCGCACCAGGCTGGCCGTATCATGGGCGCCGGCGCGGCCCCAGTTGAAGGCGGCCTTGTTGAACGCCACCGAGACGTTGTTCAAGTCGATCGCCTTCATGATCGACGCTTCGGTGAGCGGCACTTTACCCTTTTGCCAGGCATAACCGAGCATGAACATATTCGTCGCGATCGAGTCGCCCATCAGCGCCGTGGCGATCTGGCCCGCGTCGATGAAGTCGACGTGGTCGCTGCCGCAGGCCTTTTCAATTTCCATGCGCGCGGAAGCGCCGGGGAATTGCCAGTCCGGGTTTTTCACGAAGGCGGCCGTCGACGAACTGGTCGAATTGATCATGGCCCAGCTGCGTCCCTCCCCCATGCGCGACAAGGCGTCGCGGCTGGCCGTGACGATCAAATCGCAACCGATCACCAGATCGGCCGCACCGGTGCCAACGCGCGTCGAGTGGATGTCTTCCTGGCGGTCCGCCAGGCGCACGTGCGACATCACGGGGCCGCCCTTTTGCGCCAGGCCGCTCATGTCGAGCACGGAACAGCCCTTGCCTTCCACATGCGCCGCCATGGCCAGGATCTGGCCAACGGTGACCACGCCCGTGCCGCCGATGCCGGTCACCAAGATGCCAAACGGTTGCGCCGTCGAGGGAATGCTTGGTGTCGGCAAGGCTGGCACTGCCGGTGCGTCCTTGTCGGCGCTGGCCGCTTTTTTCGGCTTTTTCAAGCCGCCGCCTTCCACCGTCACGAAACTTGGACAAAAGCCCGTCGTACAAGAGAAATCCTTGTTGCAGGACGACTGGTTGATCTGGCGCTTGCGCCCCAGTTCCGTTTCCAGCGGCTCCACCGACAGGCAGTTCGATTGCACGGAGCAGTCGCCGCAACCTTCGCAGACGGCGTCGTTGATGACGGCGCGCTTGGCTGGGTCCGGGTATTCATTGCGTTTGCGGCGGCGGCGTTTTTCCGAGGCGCAGGTCTGGTCGTAGATCATGGCTGATACGCCGGGCAAGTCGCGCAGTTCGCGCTGCACGTCCATCAGTTCCGAACGGTGGCGCACGGTGACGCCTTCCGCCCAGGCGTAATCTTTCGGGTATTTTTCCGGTTCGTCTGTGACGACGATGATGGGACCGACGCCTTCGGCGGCGATCTGGCGCGAAATGATGGCCGGCGACAGCGGACCGTCGAATTCCTGGCCGCCCGTCATGGCCACCGCATCGTTGAACAGAATCTTGTAGGTGATATTCACCTTGGCCGAGACGGCGGCGCGGATGGCCAGGATGCCCGAGTGGAAATACGTGCCATCACCAAGGTTGGTAAACACGTGCTTTTCATTCGTGAACGGCGCTTGCCCGACCCAGGTGACGCCTTCGGCACCCATATGGGTAAACGTCGACGTCTCGCGGTCCATCCACAGCACCATGTAGTGGCAGCCGATGCCGGCCAGCGCGCGCGAACCTTCCGGCACCTTGGTCGAGCTGTTGTGCGGACAACCGGAGCAGAAGAACGGCGTGCGGTCTTTTTGCGGATCGGGTTTGACGCTGATGGCCTTGAGGACGTTTTCTTTCGCTTCCAGGTAGGCGATGCGCTCCTTCACGCGCTGCTCCACCGGATGACCGGCGTAGTAGCGCGAAATGCGGCTGGCAATCGCACGCGCGATCATGGCCGGGTTCAGCTCATACGTGGCCGGCAGCAGCCAGTCGCCGTGTCCCGTGCCCTTCTGGTTGCTCCATTCGCCCGTGTCATCGAACTTGCCGACCACGCGCGGACGCTCGCCATCTTTCAGGTTGTACAACTCTTCCTTGAGCGCGTACTCGAGGATTTGGCGCTTTTCTTCCACCACGAGGATTTCATCGAGACCCTTGGCAAATTCATGCACGCCGTCCGCTTCCAGCGGCCAGGTCATGCCGATCTTGTACAGGCGGATGCCGATGTCGGACGCCGTCTGCTCATCGATGCCCAGGTCGGCCAGCGCCTGGCGCGTGTCGAGGTAGGATTTACCGGCCGTGATGATGCCGATGCGCGCCTTTGGGCTGTCCCAGATGATTTTATTGAGCTTGTTGGCACGCGCATACGCCAGCGCCGCATACCATTTATAGCTATTCATGCGCACTTCTTGTTCCAGCACCGTGTCGGGCCAGCGGATGTTCAAGCCACCGGCCGGCATCTCGAAGTCAAGCGGCAAGGTGATCTGCACGCGATCCGGGTCAAAATCGACGGCGGCGCCCGACTCGATGATGTCGGTCACGCATTTCATCGATACCCACAGGCCCGTGTAGCGGCTCATGGCCCAGGCGTGCAAGCCATAATCGATGTATTCCTGCACCGACGACGGGTACAGCACGGGGATGCCGCAGGCGTTCAGGATATGGTCGGACTGGTGCGCCGTGGACGAGGATTTGGCTGCATGGTCGTCGCCGGCCAGCACCAGCACGCCGCCATGCTTGGCAGAACCGGCGTTATTGGCGTGCTTGAACACGTCGCCGCAGCGGTCGACGCCAGGGCCCTTGCCGTACCACATGCCGAACACGCCGTCATACTTTGCGTCTTCGAACAGATTCGTTTGCTGCGTGCCCCAGACGGCCGTAGCGGCCAAGTCTTCGTTCAGGCCCGGGTGGAATTTGACATGGTGTTCATCGAGGTATTTCTTGGCCTTGACCGCCGTCATGTCGACGGACGTCACGGGCGAGCCGCGGTAACCGGTGATATAGCCGGCCGTATTGAGGCCCGCCTTCAGGTCGCGCTCACGCTGCAGCATGGGCAGGCGAATCAGCGCTTGCGTCCCCGTCATGAAGGCGCGGCCACGCTGCAGGGTGTATTTGTCGTTCAGGGAAATCTCGGACGCGTGCGCGCCCGGCTCAAGACTCGAGCCCTTGATTGGTGCATTCATTACTTGTCTCCATTATTCTCTGTGCTACGCGTGCAAAGTCGGTTGAACTCACACGTACCGGTGGCGCTTTGTGAGCGTCCCGGTGCGGAAAAATGACTTGTTTTTTATAGACTACCACAGGAATGCGCGCAATTCTTTGCTGCGCTGCACTACCGTGGGGATACATTTTTTGTTACTTTTGGTCAGATCAGCGCAGTGCCGGGGTCAGCACGCCGCGCTTGATCTGGTCCAGCTCGATCGACTCGAACAGCGCGCGGAAATTGCCTTCGCCGAAGCCCTGGTCGCCCTTG
This sequence comes from Janthinobacterium paucivorans, assembly GCF_051380805.1. Taxonomy (NCBI): domain Bacteria; kingdom Pseudomonadati; phylum Pseudomonadota; class Betaproteobacteria; order Burkholderiales; family Oxalobacteraceae; genus Janthinobacterium; species Janthinobacterium paucivorans. The sequence continues at coordinate 96,253 of NZ_JBNYXR010000003.1, read as the reverse complement.
CGCTGGATAATCTCAAAAAAGATCGGGCCGATCACCGTCTGCGTGAAAATCTGCAGCAGCAATTCGCGTTCCGTTTCCGTGCTGTGGCCGTCGATCAAGATACGCAGGCGGCGCAGTTCTTCCAGTTGCTCGCCGTGGTTCGGCAGGCGGCGGTTAACCAGCTCATAGTAAGTTTCAATCGTGTCCTGGAAAACGATATCCGTATCGCGCAGGCCTTGCACGGACGCGTAGATATCGTCCGTTCCCAGGGCAATGTGCTGGATACCTTCGCCGTGGTACTGGTCCAGGTATTCGGCGATCTGCGACTTGTCGTCCGACGATTCGTTGATCGGAATGCGGATCTTGCCGCAGGGCGAAGTCATGGCCTTGGATTTGAGGCCCGTCAGCTTGCCTTCGATGTCGAAATAGCGCACTTCGCGGAAGTTGAACAGGCTTTCATAGAAGCTGGCCCATTCCTTCATGCGGCCACGGTGCACATTGTGCGTCAGGTGATCGATATACGTCAGGCCGTGGCCGACAGGATTGGCGACGGCACCTGGGATGGCGACGAAGTCGACGTCATAGATGCTGATGTCGCCGATGCCGCCCGGTGCAGCCGCGCCTTCCTTGTCCGCACCCTTGCCGCGCCAGCGGTCGACGAAGTACAGCAGCGAATCGCCCACGCCCTTGATGGCGGGGATATTCAATTCCATCGGTCCGGTTTTATTGTCGAAGCCCCAGGCCCCCAGTTCCAGCGCGCGCCGGTACACAAAGGCGGCGTCGTCGACGCGGATGGCGATGGCGCACACGGACGGGCCGTGATGGCGAGCAAAACGCTGCGCGAACGAATCTTGTTCGGCATTGATGATGAAATTGATGTCGCCCTGACGGTACAGGGTCACATCCTTGTGGCGATGGCGCGCGATGGCCGTGAAGCCCATGTTCTCGAACAGCTTGCCCAATGCTTTTGGGTCTGGTGCTGCATACTCGACGAACTCGAAACCATCGGTACCCATCGGGTTATCCCAAGGCTGAAATTGCATGATGTCTCCTCCAAAAAGTAAAGCACAGTATAGGCGTGGGTCACGGGCATTAAATGCCAAAGATCTCCCGAACAACCATGATTTGCGCAATAATATTGCGTGGAACGAGAACCACCGGAGGAAGCATGAGCAAAATTACGTTGGATAAAACGGACCGCAAGATCCTTGCGGTCTTGCAGGCCGATGGCCGCCTGTCGAATCAGGATGTAGCCGAACAGGTCAGCCTGTCGCCGTCGCCATGCTTGCGCCGCGTCAAACGGCTGGAAGAAGCAGGCGTCATCCGCCAATATGTGGCCCTGCTGGACCCGGAAAAGATCGGCCTGGGCTTGCTGGCCTACGTCAATGTGCGGCTGGAAAAGCACAGCGGCGACACTGCCCACAGCACGGCGCGCGTGCTGGCGCCCAATCTGGTCACGCATACCTCGCCACGTGCCGACTTTGCCGTGGCGGTGGCGCAATGGCCGGAAGTGCTGGCCTGCTATGCGATGACGGGGGAAATGGATTATCTGCTGCGCGTGCACGTGGAAGACATGGAGCATTTTTCGCGCTTCATGATGGCGACCCTGCTGCGCCACCCGGCCGTGCTGGACGTCAAATCAAGCTTTGCCTTGCAGCGCATCAAGGATACGACGGCGCTGCCGCTGCTGTAATCAGTCGGCTGGCGGCGCAGATGCGGGCGGCACTGGCTTCTTGCGCCCCGGCAAGCGCTCGAACAGCTTATACGCAGCGCGCGCGTTGGCCTTGAACGTATAGTCGAACATGGCGAACTGCTCCTGCACGGCTTCCTGCAGCATGCTCGATGGGTTCGGCGGCAATAATTTCAAATAAGCATCGGCTTCGCCATAGTCGCGCTGGATTTCCATGCCCGCCTTCTTGGCGATATGCATCATCGTCTTGTTCGATGACAGACAATGCATGTACAGGGTATCGACATCGTTGTTACGGCAGTGGATAGCCGCCCGCTCGAACAATTTCGAGCCCACCCCCATGCCGCGCATGGATTTCGACACCGATACGCCAAACTCGGCCACCTGCTCCTTGTCCGTGACGACGCTTTTCGCCGGCGACTTGTCCTTCGGCGCGAACGCCAGATGCCCCACGCCCACCAGTTTGAACAAGCTGTTATAGACGCCATAAATCATGTCGCGCGAGAAATCCATCTTCTGCACGTACTGCGCCACCAGTTCATCGGGCAAGGCGCTGCCGAAGCGCAGCAGGCGGTCACTTTTCTCCAGCGACAGGAAATGCTTCATCATGCGGCGCCGGTCGCGCTCATGCAACTGCTTGACCAGCACGCTCGGGCGCGCGCCGCCGCTACGATTGCGCCAGCGGCGAAACAGATTTTGGAACAGCTTGGGTAAGGTCACGACGACTCCTGGGGACGGTGCTGCGGCACGTCAGGCCGATATTGTGCGGTGCAACATTATGGCGTTATTGTAGCCTATTCCCGCCCCTCAAGCCTGGGCCAGGAATGCTTGCACGGCGACTACCCGCGCTTCGTGGATCACTTCGGGGATGCGTTTCGGCTGCGCGCAGGCTTGCGCCAGCGCGCCCGCGTTGACGCCACGCGCCGCATCCAGCGCGCCCTGCAGCCGTGCCGCCGGCGTAAAGTCGCCGCTGACCAGCCCATCGCAAGCCACCGCTTGCAGCAGTTGCGCAAAGCGCTGCGGCTTGCGCAAGCCATCGCAGCGTTCGCAGAAGGCGACGCTGGCTGCAGCACTCAAGTCCAGCGCAGCGTTGATATTGTCGCGTTCGCGCGCCGCCATGACGGCCAGTTCGCGGCACTCATTGGGCACGCGCAGGCGCTCACTCAGCTGCTCGATGGCAGCCTTGCTCACATGCAGCATCAAGACGGCGTAGCGCACTGGCAATTCAACACCTTGCGCGGCGGCATAATCGATTACCTTCAGCAAGCGCTCGCTGAGTGCAATTTCCCCCATGATGCGCGCCAGCGCGCCGCACTCATGCAGCACCGTCAACATGCGCGAAGGATGGCTTTCCATCAAGCCCTTGGCCACCTCCTGCCATACGCGCTCGGCCACCAGGGCATCGACTTCACCATCCGCCACCATCTGGCGCATCAGGGCCAGGGTGGCCGGTGCCACCGTAAAGGCGTCGAAACGGGCGGCAAAGCGGGCCAGGCGCAAGATGCGCACGGGGTCTTCGCCAAATGCCTCGGAGACGTGGCGAAAGACTTTATTCTTGATATCGTGCATACCGCCGAACGGGTCGGTCAGGCTGCCATCCTCGGCCATGGCGATGGCGTTGATGGTGAGATCGCGCCGCACCAGGTCGTCTTCCAGCGTGACGTCGGGCGCCGTATGGAAGACAAAGCCCCGGTAGCCGGGGGCCGTCTTGCGCTCCGTGCGGGCCAAGGCATACTCTTCCTGCGTCTTCGGATGCAAAAAAACGGGGAAATCCTTGCCGACGGGCCGAAAACCTTGGCGCAGCATGTCTTCCGGCGTGGCGCCCACGACGACATGGTCGTGGTCTTTCACGGGCAAGCCCAGCAGTTGGTCGCGCACCGCGCCACCGACCGTGTATATCTTCATCATCAACTTCTCTTTAATCGGGTAATTGCGCGTCGTGCTTGGCAGCAACTTCCGTCTCCGCCAGCGCTTCCGTGATCCAGCGCGCGACGGCCGGGTGCGCCCGCACGCGCTCGCAATAGGCGTTCAGCGCCGGCGCCAGCGACACGCCATACGTGCGGAAACGCATCACGACAGGGGCAAAATACGCATCGGCGATGGAAAACTCGCCAAACAGGAACTGGTGGTGGCCAAAGCGCGATAAACACTCTTCCCAGATTTCGCTGAGGCGGCCTATGTCGGCCTGCGCCGCGGCGGTGCGGCCCCGTCCCGGCAACTGCGCACGGATATTCATCGACATATCGGTGCGCAAGCCGGCAAAACCGGAATGCATTTCCGCGCAGATACAGCGCGCCATGGCACGCGCGGCCACGTCTTGCGGCCACAGCTGCTTGTCAGGAAACTGCTCGGCCAGGTATTCGCAAATGGCCAGGCTATCCCAAATCGTCATTTCTCCCGCCAGCAGCACGGGCACGCGGCCGCAGGCCGAATACTCGGCAATTTTCGTCGCCGTGTCGCTCTGGTCGAGCAGCACGCGCACTTCCTGGAACGCAATGCCGAACGCTGTCATGGCCACCCACGGGCGCATCGACCAGGACGAGTAATTCTTGTTGCCGATGATCAGGGTCAGGCCCGGCGCGCGCGCGGCGGCCAGGGTTTGCGTCAGGCTAGGATCGAGGATAGTCGTTTGCATGGTCGGGTATCAAAGGTGTGGTTCAAGGCAAATCGGCTGCGATGGCGCTGTTTTTCGGTCCCACGGTGCCCAGGCGCGCCTTCAGCGATTGCGGGCGCTTGTCGAACAGAGCCGCATAGTAAGTGGCGTTGGCCATCACGTTTTTCACATAGCCGCGCGTTTCCGTGTACGGAATCGTTTCGGCAAAGATGGCGCCTTCCAGCGGACGCGTCATGCTGGCGCGCCAGATGCGCAAGCGTCCCGGCCCGGCATTGTAGGCGGCGCTGGCCAGCACTTGCGAACCGTCGAGGCCGCCGAGCACCATGTTCAGGTAATTCGTGCCCAGCAAGACGTTGGTGCGCACATCGCTCAAGGTTTCCGTGACGAAATCGGTAAGGCCGATTTTCTTGGCCACGTAGCGGGCCGTCGATGGCATTACCTGCATCAAGCCGGAGGCGCCCACATGCGACTGCGCATCCATGATGAAGCGCGATTCCTGACGAATCAAGCCATACACCAAGGCTTTATCCAGACCCAGGGTTTGCGTGACCGGGTGCATGACGTCGTCATGCGGCGTCGGATAGCGCTGCGTATAGTCCACTTCCAGGCGCGTGCGGTCCGAGGTGTTGACCATGCGGTCGAGCACATTGTTCTGGCGCGCAAATTCCGCCGCCGCCAGATGTTGCCGATCCGTCATCGAACGTAATTCCCAGTTCCACTCGCGCGTGCCTTCGAAGCGCAAGCGCATATTGAAAAACTTCAAGGCGCGCTGCAAGCCCGGATTGGCCGCCATGGCGGCGATTTCCGCAGGACTGACAGGCTGGCCCGGCGGCGGCAACAACAGATGGTTACCCAGCTCTTCATTGGCCAGCAAGCCGTAGAAATTCGACTGCTCGGCAATCGCGCGATACAGGGTATCGGCCTGCGTGTTCGCACGGCCCGGCGTTTCCGTCTGCAGCGCGCGCGCCAGCCAGTAGACCCAGGTGGGGTCCGTGCGCAGGGAGGCGGGCATGGCTTGAATCGTCGATTTCACCATGGGCCAATTGCTTTCGCGCAAGGCAATGCGCGTTTTCCATTGCATCTGCTCCAGAGTCAGCGGTGCGCCATTCGATTTTTGCCAATATTCAAACGCTTCCGGCGCCAGCGCATACGATGCCTGCAAGGCCAGGTTGGCCCAGCCGATGGCCTGCTCTTGCGGCGTCAGTTGTCCGCTGGCCTTTTGCAGGGCCACGACGCCCAGTTTCAAGGTGCTTTTCGCCATGCGGCCGATGGCGACCAGGTACATTTCATGCTCGGCACGGCTGGGGCCCGGGCCCTTGGCCAGCGTCAGCGCGGGCAAGTCGATCGCTTGCGCCATCTTCGCATCGGACGCGCCCAGCAGCAGCGCGATGCGGCGCGCCGGGCCGGTGGCATTCGTCTGGCCCGCCAGGCGGATCTGCGCCCACAGCTCATTGGCATCAAATTGTCCATTTTGCGCCAATACGGCGATCAGGCTGCCGCACGCTTCGCCATAACCAGGCGGTGACAGCAGCAGATTGCGCGCCTCGGGCGCCACGTTCTGCCCCTTGGCGGCGCGCGACAGCAGCGCATAGCATTTGAGTTGGGTATCATCGTCGAGAGCGAATTGCGGGTATTGCTCGTCAAACACGACCCAGTCGCGCTTGCGGCCCAGCTCCAGCAGCCAGTCGTTGCGGAAACGGTCGGCGATGGCGCTGCCCTTGTAGCGATTCAGGTAATCGCGAAATTGCGCTTCGGTCAGCTGTTTGATGCGCGGTTTCAGCCGATAATAATCAACATAGGCAGCAATCTGGTAATTCGTCAGGCGTCCCGCATAAAAATCGGCTTTTTCGGCGTCATCCTTGCGCGCGGCGTCGCGCAGCAGCAGGAAGGCATCGTCCTCGCTGCGCGTATCGGGTGCGGCAGGAGCGACGCTGGCCGATACCTGGGCCAGGGCGGCCAGGGGAGACAAGGCCGATGCAACACACAGCATCGTGCCGGCAATCCATTTCAGTGGGGAAATCAATGTACGGCTCTCAATCTTAACTTGATGGTGATATGAATAGCGACCCTAGAATAACATGCGATCCGGCTGCGCGGCCACCCATTGCGCCACACGACAAAGCGCGCTTGCGCAAGGCTCTGCTGGCAGCCCGGCGCGCCCTGCCCGTCGCCACGCGCGCCGGGTGGGATGCGGCCATTGCGCAGCGTCTGCTCGACTGGTGCGCGCAGGAAAACATCGGAGAACTGGGCGTGTACTGGCCACTGCACGGCGAGCCGGACTTGCACCCCGCCTATGCGCAGCTGGCCGCGCGCGGCGTAAAATTATGCTTGCCGGTAGTGCTGGCACAGCATGCACCGCTGGCCTTTTCTGCCTGGACACCCGGTGAAGCGATGCTCAAGGATGGCATGGGCGTGGCCGTACCGGCCCAGTTGCGCCTGGGCCCGGCGCCAGCCACTGTGCTAGTGCCTTGCCTGGGATTCAATGGCGAGCGTTTTCGGCTCGGCTATGGCGGCGGCTATTACGACCGTACCCTGGCGACCACGCCGCGTCCACGCACGCTGGGCATCGCCTATGCCTGCCTGGCGGCCAGTTTTCCCGACGGCGAATACGACATCGCCCTCGATCACATCATGACCGAGGGCGATCTGCTATAACTCAATCAGTACGGTTTACTTCACCAGGCGCTGCCAGAGTGCGGTCGTGGGCGCGGCCTGGTTCATGCTGTAGAAGTGCAAGCCTGGCGCGCCGCCTTCCAGCAAACGCTCGCACAGGGCCGTCACCACGTCCAGCCCAAAGGCCTTGATGGACGCGCTGTCATCGCCGAAGCTGGCCAGTTTCAGACGCACCCAGCGTGGAATTTCCGCACCGCACATGTCCGAAAAGCGCATCAGCTGCGTGTAATTCGTGATCGGCATGATGCCGGCCACGATAGGCACGTTGATACCCATCTTCTGCGTCTGCTCGACAAACTGGAAATACGCGTCGGCATTGTAGAAGTACTGGGTGATGGCCGCATCGGCACCGGCCTGCACCTTGCGCGCAAACGCATTCAAGTCGTCCTGTGGCGAACGGGCTTGCGGGTGCACTTCCGGATAGGCCGCCACTTCGATGTGGAAATGCTCGCCCGTCTCGGCGCGAATGAATTCCACCAGTTCGTTGGCGTAGCGGAACTCACCCGAGGCACCGTAGCCACTGGGCAAGTCGCCGCGCAGGGCCACGATGCGGCTCACGCCGGCCGCCTTGAAGTCGGCCAGCACGGCGCGGATCGATTCGCGCGAGCCGCCGACGCAAGACAGATGAGGCGCAGCTTGTTCGCCGGCCGCCAGGATCTCGCGCACGGTGTCGAGCGTACCCTGCTGCGTGGTGCCACCGGCACCGAACGTCACCGAGAAGTACTTCGGCTGCAATTGAGACAACTTGGTACGCGTGGCGCGCAGCTTTTCCGCCCCTTCCGGGGTTTTCGGCGGGAAAAACTCAATACTGAAATTATGCTTTTCCATCGTCATTACTCAAAAGTAAGGTCGACAAGGCCCAGGAAATGATGCTGTACAGAATGGCACCGCCGACGGCAGACCAGAAACTGGCGACATGGAAACCGCCGATCATCTGCGCCACCAGCCAAAACATGAAGCCATTGATGATCAGGATGAACAGGCCCAGGGACAAAAATGTCACGGGCAGGGTCAGCAAGATCAGCAGGGGGCGGATCAGCGCATTGACCAGTCCCAGCACGGCAGCGGCCAGCAGGGCGGTCCAGCCGCTGCTCACCGTCACCGAGTGCATCAGGTAAGGAACGGCAAACAGGGCTGCCGCATTGATAAACCAACTTAGTAGCAAGCGCATTTCTCCAGCCTGTCAAAGAAACTCAGGCCGGCAACAGCCGGCACAAAGATTACCGATCAGTCTTGTTGCCTCAGGAGCCGTAGCGAGCGGATTCGCCGCGCAGTAGGTTCATGAGGCAACCATCTTAGTAACGGTAGTGCTCAGGTTTATACGGGCCTTCCGTGCGCACGCCGATGTAGTCGGCTTGCTCTTGCGTCAGTTCCGTCAGCTGCGCATTCAACTTTTTGAGTTGCAAGCGAGCGACTTTTTCGTCCAGGTGTTTTGGCAAGGTGTACACGCCGACCGGATAATTGGCCGTGTTCGCGTACAACTCGATTTGGGCGATCGTCTGATTGGCAAACGACGAACTCATCACGTACGACGGGTGGCCCGTGCCGCAACCGAGGTTGACCAGACGACCTTCGGCCAGCAGGATGATGCGACGGCCCGACGGGAAGATGATGTGGTCGACTTGCGGCTTGATGTTTTCCCACTCGTATTGCTTCAACGAAGTAACGTCGATTTCATTATCGAAGTGACCAATGTTGCAGACGATGGCCTGGTCTTTCATGCGCGTCAGGTGATCGTGCGTGAGGATGTGGTAATTGCCGGTAGCGGTAACGAAGATGTCGCCGTGTTCGCAGGCGTAATCCATGGTCACCACGCGGTAGCCTTCCATCGCCGCCTGCAGTGCACAGATCGGGTCGACTTCCGTCACCCATACTTGCGCCGACAGGGCGCGCATGGCTTGGGCCGAACCCTTGCCGACGTCACCGTAGCCGGCGATCACCGCCACTTTACCGGCGATCATCACGTCGGTGGCGCGCTTGATGCCATCGACCAGCGACTCACGGCAGCCATACAGGTTGTCGAACTTCGACTTCGTGACGGAATCGTTGACGTTGATCGCGGGGAAAGCCAGCTTGCCATCCCTGTGCATCTGGTACAAACGGTGCACGCCGGTGGTGGTTTCTTCGGTCACGCCGAGGATTTCCGGCAGACGCTTCGAGTACCAGGTCGGGTCGACCAGCAAGCGCTGCTTGATCGAGTTGAACAGGCAGATCTCTTCTTCCGAGCCAGGGTTGGCCAGCACCGAGATATCGCTCTCGGCGCGCACGCCCAGATGCAGCAGCAGGGTCGCGTCGCCGCCATCGTCGAGGATCATGTTCGAGTAGACAGCCTTGCCGTCGACGCTCGGCCATTCGAAGATGCGGTGCGTGTATTCCCAGTATTCATCAAGCGATTCACCCTTGACGGCAAACACGGCCGTGCCGGCAGCAGCGATGGCGGCGGCAGCGTGATCTTGTGTCGAGTAGATATTGCACGATGCCCAACGCACTTGCGCGCCCAGTGCTTCCAAAGTCTGGATCAGGACAGCGGTCTGGATGGTCATGTGGATGGAACCGGTGATGCGCGCGCCTTTCAGAGGCTGCGCTGCCGCGAATTCCTCGCGGATGGCCATCAGGCCTGGCATTTCCGTTTCAGCAATCTTAATTTCTTTGTCGCCCCATGCGGCCAGAGTGATATCGGCGATGGTGTAGTCGTGTTGCAATTTGAGTACGGCGTTCATCACGCCCTCCTTTCAGTTGAAAAAAGTACGTGAGCGCAGTTCCATATTCCGAGCCTGGCGAATTTCTTCGTCGCAACGCTCCTCGGACGCACTATCATAACATTGGCCACGCGCCAACGGCAACCACTAGTCAAGTAAATCGGTCGCCTGGCAGGCCCGCGATGCGCACTGGCGCCCTAGGGTTGCCGCGGCCAGTTCTTGCCCTCGGTGAGGCAGATGGCGCGCTCGCCGGCATCCAGGCGCTGCGCCATTTCCTCGGCCAGGGTGCGCAGGACGGACAGCAGCTCTTTATCGGCCAAGCTGCCGTCGGTCGGGTAGTTCGCGGCGCGCATGGCCCACTTGCAGGTGATCACGGGATCGGGCTTGATATTGGCGCGCCAGGCATCACGATCTGTGGCGAGAAAACCACTGTCCGCATAGACGGTGAGCACATGCAAGGCCTGGCGTGCCGACATTTGCCCCATCAATTCGGTCAGTTCGGGTCGGATCTGCAGCGGCGTTGCCAGCGAGCCATCGGGGAAAACAAATTTGCCGGCCGCTGCCAGGATCAGCACGGCATGACCATCGCCCGCCTCGGCCTTGTCCAGCCATTGCCCCAGCGTCAACGTGGCGGGCGCCGCCACGACAACGGACAGGCCCAATGTAGCGGCCAGAACCAGCAACAACGAGCATGCGCGCAAGCAAGTCATGGAACTCTCCAATTAATTTATTGACTACCAACTGTAGCGTATCGCCCAGGCAGCGTAGTGCAGCAAACACCGCCACAGGCACGCGCCTAAAAAAAAGCGCCCGCAGCCGGGGGCTGGGGCGCTGTTGTTGCAAGCGGACTAGCTTATTTCAAGCCGGCGGCGTCGCGCAGCAGGGCCACCTTGTCGGTGCGCTCCCACGTGAATTCCGGCTCTTCGCGGCCGAAGTGGCCGTAGGCGGCGCTCTTCTGGTAAATCGGGCGCAGCAGGTCGAGCATTTGCACGATGCCTTTTGGACGCAGGTCGAAGTGGGCCAGCACCAGCTTGGCGATTTCCGCGTCAGGGATCACGCCCGTGCCTTCCGTGTAGACGGTGATGTTGATCGGCTTGGCCACGCCGATGGCATAGCTGACCTGCACCTGGCATTGACGCGCCAGGCCGGCGGCGACGATGTTTTTCGCCACGTAGCGGGCCGCATACGCTGCCGAACGGTCGACTTTCGATGGATCCTTGCCCGAGAACGCGCCGCCGCCGTGCGGGGCTGCGCCACCGTAGGTATCGACGATGATCTTGCGCCCGGTCAAGCCGCAATCGCCTTGCGGACCGCCGATGACGAAACGGCCCGTCGGGTTGACCAGGAATTTCGTCTCCGTCAACCACTCGCGCGGCAGGATGGGCTTGATAATTTCTTCGATGACGGCTTCTTCGATCTGCTTGTGCGTCATTTCCGGTGCATGCTGGGTCGACAGCACGACCGTATGCACGCCAACGGGGCGGCCATCGACATAGCGCAGGGTTACTTGCGATTTGGCATCTGGACGCAGCCATGGCAAACGGCCATCCTTGCGCAGCTGCGACTGGCGCTCGACCAGGCGGTGTGCGTAATGGATGGCGGCAGGCATCAGCTCGGCCGTTTCATCGCAGGCGTAGCCGAACATCAAGCCCTGATCGCCAGCGCCTTGATCCAGGTCGATTCCTGCACCTTCATCGACGCCTTGCGCGATGTCGGGCGACTGCTTGTCATAGGCCACCAGCACGGCGCAACCCTTGTAGTCGATACCGTATTCGGTATTGTCGTAGCCGATGCGTTTGATGGTTTCGCGCGCAACTTGAATATAATCGACATTGGCGTGCGTGGTAATCTCGCCAGCCAGCACCACCAAGCCGGTGTTGCACAGGGTTTCGGCAGCCACGCGGGCGCTCGGATCCTGGGCCAGGATGGCGTCGAGGATGGCGTCGGAAATTTGATCGGCAACCTTGTCAGGATGACCTTCGGAGACGGATTCGGAAGTGAAGAGATAGTCGTTTGACATTGCAAGCTCCTGGTTACTGTGTGAATGTTCTGTCGCAGTAAAGAGGATTTTGCCTGCGACGCTTTAGCGATACTTATATTCCGCTTCGCAAGTTGTCTATTAACTCAGCGGTTACTACATACGTGGTATTTTACGCTTCTTAAAAAATTTTGGCACAGCAACACGTCATTCTTGGAAACAGCTTATTCATGTTAGTCCCAATTTTCCGCTTCTTATCCCTCTTTCCCCTGCCCGTCCTGCATGGCCTGGGCGCTGCTCTCGGCTGGGTGATTTACGCCATTTCCCCGTCCTACCGGCGCCGCATGCGCGAAAACATGCAGGGTGCGGGGTTTTCGCAACACTTGCACACGGCCGTGGCCGAAGCGGGCAAGAGTGTGCTGGAATTGCCCTTCATCTGGTGCGCCCCAGCCGAGCGCGTGGCGCGCCATGCCAGCGTGAAAAACTGGGAACTGGTAGAAAAAGCGCTACAGCACGGCCGCGGCATCGTCTTCCTGACGCCGCACCTGGGCTGCTTTGAAATCGTCGCGCAGCAAATCGCCCTACGCACGCCGCTCACCGTGATGTACCGCCCGCCCAAGCGCGCCGCCCTGAAACCGCTGATTGAAGGTGCCCGCGCGCGCAAAAACCTGATGCTGGCGCCGGCCAATATGTCGGGCGTGCGCATCTTTGCCAAATGCCTCAAAAAAGGCCAGCCCATCGGCCTGCTGCCCGACCAGGTACCGCAAGAGGGCGAAGGCGTGTGGGCCGATTTCTTCGGCCGCCCGGCCTATACCATGACCCTGCCGGCCAAGCTGGCGCAGATGGGCGGCGCCGAAGTCATCATCACCTACGCCGAACGCCTGCCCGGGGGACGCGGCTATGTCGTGCATTTCGTGCCCTTCACCGTGTCGCTCGACGGTAACTCGGCCGAACAGGCGCGCAGCATCAATATGGCGATGGAACAATTGATCGCCCGTAGCCCCGCGCAATACCTGTGGAGCTACAACCGCTACAAGGTGCCGCGCGGCGCGCCACCGCCCACGCCCGCGACGCCGACTGCCGCCAAGGAGCAGGCATGAGGCTGCTGATCGGCTTCATGTGGCTGCTGCACTGGCTGCCCCTGCCCATCCTCGGCCGCTTCGGCGTAGCCGTCGGCAGCATGCTATTCATCGTCATGCCCAAGCGGCGCAAGATTGCCCTGACAAATCTGCGCCTGTGCATGCCAGAATTGACGGAAAAGCAACGCGTGACCCTGGCGCGCCAGCATTTTCAAAGCTATTCGCGCAGCGTGTGGGAGCGCAGCATCCTGTGGTGGTCGTCGGAAGCGCGCCTGAACCGCCTGATCAAAAAGGTGCCTGCCTTCCCGGGCCAGCAGATCGCGGCCAAGCCGACCATCTTGCTGTGTCCGCACTTCGTCTGCCTCGACGTGGCCGGCGCCGCCACGGCCATGCAAATTTCCGCCTCGTCCATGTATGTGCAGCAAAAGAACGCCGCCTTCGACCAAGCCTTGCGCAACGGCCGTTCGCGCTTCAAGCCACCGAAGCTGTTTACGCGCCAGGACGGCATCAAGACGATTCTGCGCGCGCTGCGCGACGGCTTGCCGTATTTCATGCTGCCGGATATGGATTTCGGCGAAAAGGATGCCGAATTCGTGCCCTTCTTCGGCGTGCCCGCCGCCACCCTGACGGCCACGGCGCGCCTGGCGCTGGCCGCCAAGGCGCAGGTGATTCCCGTCATCGCCACCTTCCTGCCCAATTACCAGGGCTGGAAAGTGACCTATTACCCGGCCTGGGATGATTATCCGGGCGACGACATCACGGCCGCCACGCGCCGCATGAACGCATTCATCGAAGAACGCGTGCGCGAAGCGCCGGCCGAATATTTCTGGACGCATAAACGCTTCAAGACGCGTCCGGCAGGCGAGGCGTCGTTATATGACCAGCATAACCAGCATAACTAGCACAAGTGATACGGCAAAACATGAAACTCCACTTTACCAAGATGCATGGCGCCGGCAATGACTTCATCGTCATCGATGCCATCAATCAAGATATCGACTTTACGCCGGCCCAATGGCAGCGCCTGGCCGACCGCCGTTTCGGCATCGGCGCCGACCAGATCCTGGTGGTAGAAAAGCCGCGCCTGGCCGACTGCGACTTCCGCTATCGCATCTATAACAACGATGGCGGCGAAGTCGAACAATGCGGCAATGGCGCGCGCGCCTTCGTCAAGTTCGTCAGCGAAAAGGGGCTGTCCAGCAAGACCAGCATCCGCGTAGAAACCATGGCCGGTATCATTGCGCCACGCCTGGAGCCCGATGGCAGCATCACGGTCGACATGGGCGCGCCCGTACTGGAGCCAAAGCTGGTGCCGTTCGATGCCGACGGCCTCGATGGCGTGGCCGAGGGCGAAGACACGGTGTGGCCGCTAGACCTGGCGCTGCCGGGCCAGAGTGCCCCCGTGCTGGTATCTGTCGTGTCGATGGGCAACCCGCATGCCGTGCACGTGGTCGACGATGTCGACGCGCAAGATCTGGAACAATCGGGCCCGCGCATCGAGCACCATCCACGCTTTCCCCGCAGGGTCAACGCCGGCTACATGCAAGTGATCGGGCGCCATCACGTGAAACTGCGCGTGTATGAGCGGGGCGCGGGCGAAACGCTCGCTTGCGGCACGGGCGCCTGCGCCGCTGCCGTGGCCGGCATCATGCGCGGCCTGCTCGATTCCCCGGTGCGCATCAGCGCGCGCGGCGGCGAACTGTCGATCGCCTGGCAAGGTCCGGGTCAGCCGGTCCTGATGACGGGCCCGGCCGTGACCGTATTCGACGGCACGATCGAGCTGTAATCAAAGCGCCAAGCCGCAACCGATCATGCCGCCAGGAATTGCTGCTCCTGCGCGACACCGAGTTCGGCCAGATAGCACTTCAAGCGGTACAGGCGCTGCCGGTAATTGCCTTCCGGCCCCGTCACGCCGCAATCGACGCGCTCGAACAGGCGCATCACCTGGTCGAGCAACTGGCGCTCTTGCGCCGTGCGGATCAACGCCAGGCGCCGCTTGCCACGCCCATGCGTGGCACTGATATCGATCAGCAGGCAATGCCCCTGGTCAGCCGCATGCAGATCGAGCAGCAGCGCCTCGGCACGCGATAAATGGAAGCAGCGCGCCAGCGCCAGCCGCGCCGCCAGCAAAGGGTGGCCCTGGTCCAGCTGGCGCAGGTGTCCATCGGCGTGCAGAGCGGCGCACTGACCCCAGTCGCCGGGCTGGCCGCGCGGCGCGATCTTCGCCAGCGCCGCCTCCGCTTCATTGCTGCCTTGCGCTTGCGCCTGCAGCAGCCAATAAGCGGCACGCACATCATTGTTAACGCCGTCGCGGCGATTGCGCCAGGCATGCATGCCGCACTCGAGCTGGGCCGGGCCGTGCCCGAGGTCGGCGGCACGCTCCAGGCAGCAATGGGCTTCGAGCACATTGCGCTGAGAAAACTCCGGTTTTGTATAGATGCGCGAGAGCACGAACCAGGCTTCGGCCAGGCCCTGCTCGCCAGCCTGCGTCAGCCAGCGCACGGCCCGCTTAAAATTGGCCGCGCCATTGCGCGTGGCCAGCCGCCGGCCATGCGCATCCATGCGCGCATAGCCGAGTCCCAACTCTAGCTGCGCCGTGCGGTCGCCGCCATGCGCGGCCAGCTCGCAGCATTGCCAACCCTCGGCATCGCCGCCTGGCGCCAATGCCTGGGCGCAACGCGATAGCAACAGCACCTGCTGCGCGTCGAGGGTGGTGGCACGCGCCCCGGCCGCCTGGCGCTGCAACAGCTCGCGCGCCAGCGGCAAGCCTTGTGACAGGAAGCCGGCCTGGTTACCCTGGTTCCAGGCCTGCTCCAGCCAGGCGTACAGCGGCGTGTCGCGATCAAGCGCATGCTCGCCAGCGATGCCGGTATGCTGCATGGAGGCTGAGGACGATTTTTCTTGCATGGATAACAACCATTGCGCATCGGGCAAGCCAGCATGCACGGCGGCGTCCAGCGCCCCGCGCGCCTTGGCACGCAAGGCTTCACAATTGCCGGCAGGGTTGCCCAGCACCAGTTGCGCCAGCACCAGGCCCGCCTGCACCAGACCAGCATCGAACGCCTGAGCGTAATATGGAATCAGCGTCCTGGCTGCCGCTTGCGCCACTTCGAACGGCACGTGCGCGCCAATCAGCAAGCATGCTTCCTGGCTATCCTCCTGGGCCGCCCGCGCCAGCCAGTGCACGGCGGTCGGCAAGCTCTGCGGCACACCTTGTCCGAACAGATACACCCTTCCCAGCGCCAACTGGCAAGCGACATCGCCGGCACGTGCGCCCTTGATCAATCCTAATGTTTCACGATTTGCCATCGATTCTCGATATTGAGTCAATGATTCTAAAAATAGTATGTCGTCCCCGGGCCCATCAGTGCAGGCCGTCTCTTAGTGTAACGTCCTTGTGTCATAAATCCGCCTAAGCCGGCTCAAGAACTTGATTCAACGCAACAATGTCCCAGCCAGAACACGCCAATATGGCAAGGCGCAGCCACCGTGACGAGGGGAGAATGCTGGCCATGAGCGCAAAATAGACAAAAACCGGGCGTTACAAAAATACAACAGGGCCATCGATATATGACGCTTTTCACCAATCTTTTCACGCATATTTGACCAATACCGCACGTCTTGCGCGCCGAAGAACTAAGGTTCATTCATCCAAACGTAACAGTCTGCGCATGTCGATCTGCTCGGATCTCGGACGAAACTCACTTTTAATAGGGAATAAAACATGAAAAAATCACTCGTTGCCCTCGCACTCTTCGGCGCCTTTGCCGCAACCGCACAAGCGCAGTCGTCCGTCCAAATCTACGGCACGATCGATGCTGGCCTGGGCAAATTGACTGGTGAAACCACCAAAGTCACCAAGCGCGACAATAACAAACTGGGTTTCAAGGGCTCGGAAGATCTGGGCAATGGCTTGAAAGCCATTTTCCAACTGGAAATTCGCTATGAAGCCGATACGGGCACGCTGGAAAGCAACGCGCGTCCCCTGTTCCAGGGTCAAAGCCGCGTTGGCCTGCAAGGCGACTTCGGTACCGTACGCCTGGGCCGTGGCCTGACCGCGTTCCAGGAAGCGAGCACCGCGTTCGAACCATGGTCGGGCATGCCGACGACTGCCGGCTTCCAAACCGACATCACAGTAGCCGCCTACAGCAGCGATCCACTGAGCGCGACGGGCAATTCGCGTAACCGCTTCTCGAATGCCGTGTTCTACAACTCGCCAGTATTTAGCGGCTTCCAGATCAACGCCACTGTCGCCGCCAAGGAAGCCAACAACAACGCTGCCGTCGTTGCCACGGCAGGCAACCGCCCCGTACCGCTCAATGCAACGCCAGAGGTGAGCCCGTACTCGATTTCGGCCACGTACAACAACGCACAATTCGCCGCCATGGCCGCCTACGAGCGTAATGCGCTGGAAGCGAAACTGTGGTCGGTCGCCGCATCGTTCAATCCAGTGACGGAACTGAAACTGATGGCGTCGTACCAGCACCAAGATGACAGCAAGTTCAAGATCATCAATACCGACACCAAGGCATGGCTGGTTGGCGCCAACTATGATGTCGGCCCAGGCAAGATCCGCGCTGGCTACGGTCAAAAAACGCCGGATGGCGTCACCAAGACCAAGCAAGCATCGCTGGGCTACGACTACAACCTGTCGAAGCGCACTTACCTGTACGCAGACATCTCGAACCGCAAGGACGCAGTTTCGAAGACCTACATCGGTCTGGGCGTACATCACAACTTCTAATGGCCGGCCTGTCATCGTCTGCGGGTGACAGCTGACCAGGAAGACAAGGCGGCATGGGCAACCATGCCGCTTTTTTCATGCGCGCGCCGAAAATGCGCAGGCACCGCGCCCTTTGCGCCTATGCCGCCGCACTCTCGGTTAGAATGAAGCGTTCATCCTTCTTTCTTCTCACTATCAATGACCGCCACACTCGATTCCAGCACCGTCGCCCATTACCTGAGCGAGCATCCGACTTTCTTCGAAGAGCATACCGCGCTGCTCGGTGAGGTCAAGCTGAGCAGCCCACTGACGGGACGCACCATCTCGCTGCAAGAGCGGCAAATGGAAGTGATGCGTGACAAGTACAAGGCGCTGGAACTGCGCATGTCCAAGCTGAGCCGTCTGGCTGAGGAAAATGGCGACATCGCCAGCAAGTTCCACGGCTGGAACCAGGCCATGCTGCAAGTGCGCAGCGATGCGGCCATGCCGCGCGTACTGGTCGATGCCTTGCAAAGCAATTTCGACGTGCCCTATGTCAGCCTGCGCCTATGGCAAGTGCTGCCGGAACACGCCAACGGCTGGTTCACGCAAGATGTCACGGCCGACGTGCGCATGTTCGCCAACAGCCTGCAAGCGCCATACTGCGGCAGCAACCGCGATTTCGAAGCCGTGCATTGGTTGCAGGCCGACAAAATCGAATCGACCGTCATGATCGCCCTGCGCGCGCCCGGCACCACAGGCACCTTCGGTTTGCTGGTGCTCGGCTCGCCCGACAGCGAACGCTTTACCTACAGCATGGGCACGGACTTCCTGGTGCACATCGGTGCCACGGCCAGCGCTGCGCTGGCAGCACTGCGCGCCTGAGAACGCGGTGGACGGAGCGCGCAGCAAGGCCGAATGGCTGGCCAGCTACCTGGCGCAGCTGGCCACTCAGCGCAAGCTCTCACCGCACACGCTGGACGCCTACGGACGCGACTTGCGCGCCTTGCTGGAACTGAGCGGTGATACTCGGTGGACCGCCCTCGCGCACAACGAAATACGCCGCTACACGGCCAAGCTGCACGCTGGCGGCCTCGACCCACGTTCGATCGCCCGCAAGCTATCGTCGTGGCGGGGCTTTTTCAACTGGCTCAGCGGTGAAACGGCACTCGATGCCAATCCCGTCGACGGCATCCGCGCGCCCAAGCGGGCCAAAACCTTGCCCAAAGCACTCTCAGTGGACGATGCCGTGCGTCTCGTGGCGCCCGCGCAACAGCAACCGGCTAGCGCCGAGCCGGAACGGCTGTGCGACCGCGCCATGTTCGAGCTGCTGTATTCGAGCGGCTTGCGCGTGTCCGAGCTGACCAGCCTGGACACCCATTACTGCAAGGCCGGCGATGGCCAGCCCGCCTCGCTGGGCTGGCTAGACATGGCCAGCTTCGAAGTCGTCGTCACGGGCAAGGGCAGCAAGATGCGCAAGGTGCCTGTCGGCAAGGCCGCCCTGGTCGCGCTGCTCGGCTGGCTGGCCGTGCGCCCGCCCGCCAGGGATGGCAGCGCTGCCTTGTTTTTGAGCACGCGCAACACACGCATCTCGCCGCGCGTGCTGCAGCTGCGCCTGAAGGCGCATGCGCTGGCCACCGGAATTCCCGCGAACGTGCACCCGCACGTGCTGCGCCACTCGTTTGCCTCGCATATGCTGCAATCGTCGGGTGACTTGCGCGCCGTGCAGGAAATGCTGGGCCATTCCAGCATCACCTCGACCCAGGTCTATACGGCCCTCGATTTCCAGCACCTGGCGCACGTGTATGACCAGGCGCACCCGCGCGCCAAGCTCAAGTAGGCACTTGCCCCCACGGGCTAGCGTGATCAATATCAAGCGGATGGGCGCGTATTTGCAAGCATTTGCAAAATTCCGGCATAATCGTCCGCATTCTTCCGCTTGCGCGGTGGCACCATCGATTACAGCATAGGCATCCTTCATGGCACTGATACCAACCACCATCCTCACCGGTTTCCTGGGCGCCGGCAAAACCACCTTGCTCAACCGCATACTGCAGGAAGAGCATGGCATGCGCATCGCCGTGATCGAAAACGAGTTCGGCCAGGAAAACATCGACAATGAGATCCTGGTGCAAGATAGTAACGAGCACATCATCGAGATGAACAACGGCTGCATCTGCTGCACCGTGCGCGGCGACCTGATCGTGGGCCTGACGGAACTGGCGCGCAAGCGCGACGCCGGCCTGTTGGCGTTTGACCGCGTCGTCATCGAAACGACAGGCCTGGCCAATCCCGGTCCCGTGGCGCAGACCTTCTTTGTCGATGAAGAAGTGGGCAGCCACTACATGCTCGACGCCATTATCACCGTGGTCGATGCCCGCCATGCCATGAAGCAACTCGATGAATACGAGGAAGCCCAACGGCAAGTAGGTTTTGCCGACAAGCTGCTGTTGTCGAAAACCGACCTCGTCAGTGAAGCCGACGTGGCCACGCTGACGCGCCGCCTCAAGCGCATCAATCCCCGCGCGCCCATCGCCAAGGTCGATTTCGGCCGCGCGCCGCTGGCCGAAGTGCTCGACATCCGCGGCTTTAACCTGAATGAAAAGCTGGAACTGGACCCGGATTTCCTGGCCACGGAAACGGCGCACGTACATGATCACGACAAAGCGCACGAGCATGCAAACAAAGCGCACGAGCATGGGCATGTACACACAGATGAGCACGCTCACGAACACCAGCATGAGCACACTGCGGCCTGCGCCACCGATTGCGGCCACGCGAACCACCACCATGCGCAGCACAGCGACGATATCGCCGCCTTTGTTTTCAAGAGCACGCAGCCATTTGACAGCGCCAAACTCGATGAGTTCCTCGGCGGCCTGGTGCAAGTGTATGGCCCGCGCATGCTGCGCTACAAGGGCGTGCTGCTGATGCAGGGCGCCGAACGCAAGGTGGTATTCCAGGGCGTGCACCAGCTGATGGGTAGCGACCTGGGTGCCAAATGGGGCGAGCATGAAGTACGTGGCAGCAAAATGGTATTTATTGGCAAGAATCTACCAAAAGACATTTTTATTCGCGGACTCGAACAATGTTTGGTATAAACTAGCCGGGTTTTGCAAAGTATCGTTTGCAAAGCAGAAACAAAAGGGAAAGTTAAGCACGCTTTCCCGCCACCCGGCACCCATCTTGCTGGCATAAACCAACAAGTGGCCGTCTCTGATCGGCTAGTCAACAAATCGGGATGGCAATATAAGGCAAAGCGTGCCAAAATCAGCGACGAAAACGGCCCATGTCGTAGGCCTGTCATGAAATGCTGGCCAACTGCCGCTGGCCACATGCCAAGCATGCAAGCGATCCACCCAACACGCCCGTTGTCGCGCGCATAGCGCGACCGGCATAGAGCGGTAAAAAGTTATCAACATGGCACCATAGCCGGCCAGTAGTTCTGGCTTTCGCCGGCAAGCCAAGGTCGCAAGCAGTACATCCGGACAGCAATGCCCAGCGGAACCTGTACAGTTGCTCGGCATCGCCGCATCAACTGATCAATTTGAAAACTCTGTCGTATCGAAGGTAAGCGAAGTTATGACCAAAACTAATAAATCGACCCCGGCCGCCAACCAAGACATCCCTCTCATCAGCGAAGACCAAATTCGCGCCATGAGCGAAGATGACTACATGAATCCGGCACAACTGGCATTCTTCAAGGCGCGCCTGCAGCAACTCGAAAAAGACTTGCTGAAAAACGCCGGCGAAACCACGGAACACTTGCGTGAAACCGTGCTGGTCCCGGACCCTGCCGACCGCGCCACCATCGAGGAAGAGCATGCGCTGGAACTGCGCACGCGCGACCGCGAACGCAAATTGCTGAAGAAAGTACAGCAATCGATCGCCAGCATCGATGGCGGCGACTATGGCTGGTGCGAAGAAACGGGCGAGCCTATCGGCATCCCGCGCCTGATCGCCCGTCCGACCGCCACCCTGTCGCTGGAAGCCCAGCAACGGCGCGAACTGAAGCAAAAACTGTACGGCGACTGATCGCCCCTCCCTTGCGCAACCGCCCCGTCGACCGCGCAATGGCGAAAAAGCACACAACCTGCGTTGCGTGCTTTTTTTTCGTCCTGCGCCGACGACACGGTAGCAGGCCGGGCAGCGGCAAGTGCCGCTTGCAATTGCCTTTTCCATCCCCATTTTTATGCCATGGGCGCGCACCGCATGACGCTGCACGCATCGGCACGAATCTTTTGAGGTCACTATGGAACAATTTCACGGCACCACCATCCTCTGCGTCCGGCGCGGCAAGCAAGTCGCGCTGGGCGGCGACGGCCAGGTAACGTTGGGTAACATCGTCATGAAGGGCACGGCCCGCAAAGTGCGTAAGTTGTATCAGGGCAAAGTCCTGGTCGGCTTTGCCGGCGGCACCGCCGATGCCTTCACGCTGCTCGACCGTTTTGAAGGCAAGCTGGAAAAACACCAGGGCAACCTGCTGCGTGCCTCGGTCGAACTGGCCAAGGACTGGCGCACCGACCGCGTGCTGCGGCGCCTGGAAGCGATGCTGCTGGTGGCCGACAGCGAGTCGACCCTGGTCATCACGGGCAATGGCGACGTGCTGGAACCGGAAGATGGCATCGGCGCCATCGGCTCGGGCGGCACCTACGCCCAGTCGGCCGCCAAGGCACTACAGGAAAACACGGACTTATCGCCAGCCGAAGTGGTCAAGAAATCGCTGACCATCGCCGCCGAGCTGTGCATTTATACGAATATGTCCCACATTATCGAGACCTTAGACTAAACCTGAGCGTGCCTGAGCAAAGAATAGAAAGCCAATTATGATCATGAACATGACACCGTCGGAAATCGTCACCGAACTCGACAAGCACGTGGTGGGCCAGGCCAAGGCCAAGCGCGCCGTCGCCATCGCCCTACGCAACCGCTGGCGCCGGCAACAGGTGGCCGAGCCCCTGCGCCATGAAATCACGCCCAAGAACATTCTCATGATCGGCCCGACGGGTGTCGGCAAGACGGAAATCGCGCGCCGCCTGGCCAAGCTGGCGGAGGCACCGTTCATCAAGATCGAGGCGACCAAGTTCACGGAAGTGGGCTATGTGGGGCGCGACGTCGACACCATCATCCGCGACCTGATCGACATCGGCATCAAGCAGACGCGCGCATTGGAGATGAAGAAAGTACGCGCACGCGCCGAGGATGCGGCGGAAGACCGCATCATCGACATCCTCGTGCCGCCAGCACGCGACTTCGGCTTCACGCCGAATACGCCAGCCGCCGTGGACAGCGGCAGCGGCAGCGGCAGCGGCGACAGTACGCGCCAGACCTTCCGCAAGCGCCTGCGCCAGGGCGAACTCGATGACAAGGAAATCGAGATCGAGTTGGCCGAGGCGGGCCCGCAGATGGAAATCATGGCACCGCCGGGCATGGAAGAGATGACGGAGCAGATCAAGTCCATGTTCTCGGGCGTGGGCGGGCAGCGCAAGAAAGCGCGCAAGGTCAAAATCGCTGAAGCCTTGAAACTGCTGGTCGAGGAAGAAGCGGCCAAGCTGGTCAACGAAGATGAGCTCAAGCAGAAGGCCATCCAGAACGTTGAGCAGAACGGCATCGTCTTCCTCGATGAAATCGACAAGATCGCCTCGCGCTCGGAATCGGGCGGTGCCGACGTCTCGCGCGCAGGCGTGCAGCGCGACCTGCTGCCGCTGGTCGAAGGCACGACCGTCAACACCAAGTACGGGATGATACGCACCGACCACATCCTGTTCATTGCCTCGGGCGCCTTCCACTTGTCGAAACCGTCGGACCTGATTCCCGAACTGCAGGGACGTTTCCCCATTCGCGTGGAACTGGAATCGCTGTCGATCTCGGATTTCGAGCGCATTTTGACCAGCACTGACGCCTGCCTGACGATGCAGTACACAGCCTTGCTGGCGACGGAAAACCTGACGCTGCAATTCGCGCCGGAAGGCATCACGCGCCTGGCGGAAATCGCCTATTCGGTCAACGAGCGCACGGAAAACATCGGTGCGCGCCGTCTGCATACGGTGATGGAAAAGCTGCTGGAAGAAGTGTCGTTTACGGCCAGCGAAGGCAGCAGCAGCAGCACGGAAAACCTGCTGCTGATCGATGCCGCGTACGTGAATGAACGCCTGGAAGCGCTGTCGGTCAACGAGGACCTGTCGCGCTACGTGCTGTAAGAAGGAAGGGGGAACCCGGTGGCAAACAAAGCCTTGGCGACGCGGCAGAAAATGCAGTTCCGCGTCGAACCCTCGCAAAAGCCGCGCAATCCGGTCGCCACTGCCGCCGGCAAGCGCGCCGCCGGGGCGCACGTGAAAAGCGTATCGGGCCAGCGCCAGCAGGAAAAACGCCTGCTGGCGAAATTGCTGCTGAAAGTCGACGTCAAAGACTGATCTCAACATGTCCAGGACAAGGCGCATGGACGAAGACAGTATGGATAATACGGCGAGGCCGTGCAACGCCGCCTTGGTCACTTTAGGCCGCCTGCGGACACCCCGTTCAAGGGCGTCCGCCATCAGGCCATCGTCTGCTGACCGCCCCCCATAGTAACGGTAGGAAGCGCCCAGCGAAAAATGTCGACCTTCGTCGTTGCATGCTGTTGTACTTGACGGGCACGTGGTCACAGTCGAGGTGCAGCGACCCGTTCTGGTTCAGCGCATACGCCGCGCCGATGCCGCAGCTCAGGCCTGCCTTGTTCTTCTTGTCTGAACCGCCGCCCAAGCCAAGCGATCGACCTTGATAGATAAGCTCTGCCAGTGTACGCATTGCCTGCTTGTAGCGCGCTGCGCGAGCCACAAGCGGGAGTGTCATCGCTTTTGCCAAAAAGTACTATCATCTTGTGCAAAGTGTCATTAAGGGCTACATTTTGTAGCGTCACCCGCTACCAAACTTGTAAAAAAGGATATCTCGTGAGTTCACCTGAGCTGGTCTTGCGCGTGCTGCGCACCCAACTGCGCGCCGCCGGCATCACGTACAAGGTACTGGCCGAACGCATCGGCATGAGCGAATCGAGCGTCAAACGCATGTTTGGCCAGCATGATATGTCGCTGTCGCGCCTGGCCCTGATCTGCAAGACATCGGGCATCGCCATGGAAGACGTGCTGCGCGACGCGGCCGACATCACGCCGCATGCCGACACGCTCACCCTGGTGCAGGAAAAGTCGCTGGTGGCGCATCCGCGCCTGCTGCTGGTGGCAATCTGCTGCCTCGGTCACTGGAGCCTGGAGCAGGTGGTGGAAACGTATGCGCTGACGCAGGCCGAATGCATCGTCTGCCTGGCCGAACTGGACCGGCTGGGCTTGATCGAACTCAAACCGCTGAACCGCTACAGCCTGCGCGTCTCGAACGCCTTCCACTGGCTGGCCGACGGTCCGGTGCAGCAGTACTTCCGCGCACACGTGGTGGCCGATTATTTCAGCGGGCATTTTGACGGCGCCGGCGAAACCCTGATGTGCATTCCGGCACGCCTGTCACTGTCGAGCGCGCAGGAGCTGGTGCAAAAGATACGCCAGTTGGCCGAGGAACTGGCGCGACTGCACCAGAATGACCGGCGCCTGGCACCCGCCGAGCGCGATGGCTTTACCCTGCTACTGGGCTTTCGCTCATGGGAATTTGCCGCCTTCACGGCCCTGCGCCGCAGCACGGCGCCTACCGCCCCGGCGGCGCCTTACCAGACCGGGCCCAGGAATAGATAAAGCGTGCTCTCGCCGCCCTTCGATGCGCCCGACGCCACGTACACAGGACCGAAGCGCGTATCGACGGAAATGAAAGCACTGCTGGCCTGCGTGAACTTGCTGGCTTTCCAGCGCTCGCTCTGATCAAAGCCACCGCCCATTTCCAATGAAAAGCCGGCTCGCACGGCCCCGCCCAGGGTGCTGGGCAGGGAAGCGATGCGGCGCGCCATCACGAAGCGCGCCAGGGCCACGCTGCGCCCAGTCACCGACTCGAACTGCGTACCGGACAGGCGCAGGAAGCCGCCCAGGCTGAGCGGCGCCTCGCCGCGCTGCGCACGCGCCCATTCGCCATACACGTGGCCGGCCCAGTTGCCGCTGCCAAACGCCTGCAGGCCGGTGATGGCGGAACGCCCCAGGCCCGACTCGCCCGAGCCGGTGGTCGAGGCGCGCGTCCAGGTGGCATCCAACAGCGCGCCGCGCGTGGGGAAGCCGGGCGAATCGAGCGTGTCAACGCGGAACTGGACGAACTGGTTGGTGCCCAGTGAACGCTCCTTGGGATAGGCAGGGTCGGCGGGGATGCTAATGTCCGCCTTGACTTCGCTGCGCGTGACGCCCAACTGCAGATTGCCCCAGAAACCGAACTGGTGCCCCAGCACCAGGCTGGTGCTCTGGCCGCTGTAGGCGACGCGCGCATTGCGCCGTCCCTTGTCGAACAGATCGACCGCCTGCGAGCTGTACTGGATCGACGGGGCGATGTACCACGGGTTGCCGGCACCGAGCGGCTGCCAGTACTGCACCCCAAAGTTGCGCGTGGTGCCGATCTGCACCATGCTGCGCAATTCACCACCCCAGCTGTTCAAATTCGAGCGCACATGCAACAGCTTCAGGGCAAAGGTATTGCTATCCCTGAAATCACTGGCCATTTCCAGGCCCACGCGCAGGCGGCTGCTGGCCCACGGTGCTTCGACTGCCTTGATGGTCACGGCGCGCTGGTCGCCAGCATCGACCACTTGCGTCTCGACGCGCGCCAAGTCGCCCCGACCATACAGCTTGGTCGCCACCTTGAGCACATCTTCCTGGTTCACCATCTGCCCTTCCACCAGGCCCGATTGCGCCTGCAAGATGCGTGGATTGATATCGCCTTCGCTCTCCACGGCCAGGCGCACGAGCGGCAGGGCCACGTCCAGCAAGGCCGGTGCCGCCAGGCGCAACTGCTCGCGCGCTGCGTACTGTTGCGGCGGCAGGGACAGCGGTGCCAGGCGGGAAGCCAAGGCCTGCGCCGCCTGTTCACCGGCGCGCATGGCGCGCGCGTAATTCTCAAAGTCGAGGAAACTCACGCCCGTCAGATCTGGCGCCACGAGGATATCTTGCGCCTGCAGTTCCTTGAGCGAGCGCTGCACATTCTGCTCCGTGAGAATCTGCAGCATCTGCTGCGCCACGCCGATGGCGCTGCCCAACTCTTTTTCCGGCGCCAGCGGCGTGCCCACGTTGACGGCGATGATAATGTCCGCGCCCATGGCGCGCGCCATGTCGACGGGCAGGTTGCGCACCAGGCCCCCATCGACCACCAGGCGATTATTCACGCGCACCGGGGCGAACACGCCCGGCACGGCCAGCGAGGCGCGCATCGACAGGAACAGCGGCGTGTCGACCAGTTCCACCAGTTCGCCATTGACCAGGTCGGAGGCCACCGAACGAAAGGGCAGCGGCAGTTGGCTGGCCGGGCGATCGCGCATGCCGGCCGGCAGCAAGCGGTTCAGCGCCATTTCCAGCGCCGCATTGCTGGCCGCCGCCGGCGGCGTGGAAATGCCGTTGCGGCTGGTGCCAAACTCCAAGCGCGACGGCAACAATAAATCTTCCTCACGACGGCGGAACGCCAGTTCGTCACGCGGCGGCCGGTCGGCTACCACGCGCGCCCAGTTGGTCTCGCGCGCCATCGTTTCCAGGTCCGCCACGGAAGCGCCGGCCGCATACGCACCGCCCACCACGCCACCCATGCTGGTGCCAACCACCATGTCGATCGGCACATGCAGCTCCTGCAGTACTTTCAATACGCCGATATGCGCAAGACCGCGCGCGCCACCGCCTGACAGCACCAGGGCGATGCGCGGGCGCGCGGGCGCTGACAGCTCCTGAGCGGCTGCCGGGGAAGAAACGGCAGCAGGGGGAGAGTTGTCGCTGGCGCCAGCGTGCGGCAAGGCGCACAGCGCCGCCACGCAGCCTGCTGCCAGGACGGCACGGATCGAAAACATGAGGACTCCTGTCGCGATGGCGGCGCGGCGCCATCAGCATGATGGTAATCGGGTAGTGACGAAAATCAGCTCAATTCGACGGCGGCGTGCTGCTCACCTGCGGCGGTGCCGGCATCATGGTTGCCGCACGCTGCTGCTCCATCGGCAGCGGCGGCGGCACCAGATTTGTGACCGCTGCAGGGGCGGCGGCAGGCGCCGGGCTGGCAGCCACCTGCGCCGGCAAGGCCAGCGCCTTGTCGTCGGCCACCAGATCGATGCGCTTGCTCACGCCGCCATCGCGCAGCAGCACATGGCGCGCATGCACTTCCAGCACCGTCACGCCGGGCACCACCTCGGCGCCTTCCGGCAAGGCCACGGAAGGCTTGCCATCGGTCGAGATGATGGCCACGCTGCCGCGGCCATTGCTGGCGGCCACCACACCCTTGAGCTGATAGTTGCTGGCCGTGGCGACGCTGACCTGCCCGCCGAACAGCGAGGCACCCGCCTCCACGCTGGCATCCTGCACCACCGCTGCGGCGGGCGGATTGATCGGACGTTGCGGCGCCTTGAACAGCTGCATGGCCCAGTAGGCCAGCGAGACGGACAGCGCCACGACGGCGAGCAAACTTACAAATTGTGGCAAACGCTTCATGGTTTCCTTGTTATGTCTCTTAACGCACCAGCTGATTAATTTCGATAATCGGCATCAGCACGGCCAGCACGATCAGCAGCACCACCACGCCCATGGCCAGGATCAGGGCCGGCTCGAGCAGGCCTGCGATGGTCAGGGTGCGACGTTCCAGGTCTTGCTCCTGCGCGCTGGCGGCGCGTTCCAGCATCGCTGGCAGTTCACCCGTGATTTCGCCTGCGCGTATCATGTGGATCAGCATGGGTGGAAAATGCTTTTGCGCCGACAGCGCGCGCGCCAGGCTGACGCCCTCGCGCACGGCGCCGCTGGCCTCGGCCACCAGTTCCTGCATCGCTACATTGGTGAGCGTGTCGCGGCTAGTGTCGAGCGCGCGCAGGATAGGCACGCCCGAGCCGGTGGTGATGGCCAGGGTGCTGGCGAAGCGCGCCGTATTGAGGCTGCGCTCGAACTTGCCGTACAGGGGCGCGGTCAACAGCCAGGTATGCCAGCGCCGTTTCAAGGCCGGCTGCTGCAGCGCGCGGCGCCAGGCAAACCAGGCGCCGACGAGGGCAATCGCCACGACGATGCCGTAGTGGCGCACAAAGTCCGACAGCGCCAGCATGATCACGGTCAGTAGCGGCAGCTTCTGCTTGGTATTGGCAAACACGGAGACGATCTGCGGCACCACATAGGTGAGCAGGAAAATCACGATGGAAAACGCCACCACCGTGACGATGGCCGGATACGTGAACGCCAGCTTGACCTTCTGCACCAGCGCATTGCGTCGCTCGATATAGTCGGCCAGGCGCGAGAGTACGCGCGACAGGTGGCCGATCTGCTCGCCCGACGCCACCAGCGCCCGGTAAATTTCCGCGAAATCGCGCGGATGGCGCGCCAGCACGTCGGAAAACGCGGCGCCGCCTATCACTTCCGAACGGATCGAGGCGATCAGGTCGCGCAAATACGGCCGCTCGGCCTGTTCCAGCAGCGCGGAAAAGGCTTGCTCCAGCGGCAGGCCCGCTTCCAGCAGGCTGGCCAACTGGCGCGTAAACAGGGCCAGCTCGGTGCTCGACAGGCGCTCGCCGAAACCGCGACGCTTGGTCACGCCGGCGGCATCGACTTGCGCGGCGATCGCTTCGACGGCCAGCGGCACCAAGCCTTGCACGCGCAGTTCGGCGCGCGCGGAACGGGGACTGTCGGCATTGAGCACGCCCTTGCGGGTGGCGCCCTGGGCATCGACGGCTTCATAACGGAATGCGGGCATGGTGGCGGGCCTAGTCTTTGGTCACGCGCAGCAATTCAGCCTGCGTAGTCGTGCCGTCGCGCAGCCAGCGTTCGCCGTCCTCGCGCATGCTCATCATGCCGTCCTGCAAGGCGACGGCGCGCACCTCCGCTTCCGAGGCGCGGTTGTGGATCTGCGCGCGAATCTGCTGCGTCGTGCGCAGCAATTCATACACCCCCACGCGGCCCTGGTAGCCCGTCTGGCCGCAGTGCTCGCAGCCGACAGCCTGCCAATATCCGCTTTGGCCGTCGAAGGTTTTGCACGAGCCGCACAGTTTGCGCACCAGCCGCTGCGCCAGCACGCCGAGCAAGGACGACGACAGCAGGAACGGCTCGATGCCCATGTCGAGCAAACGCGTGACAGCCGCCGACGCATCGTTCGTGTGCAACGTCGCCAGCACCAGATGGCCCGTCAGCGAAGCCTGCACGGCGATCTGCGCCGTTTCCAGGTCGCGAATCTCGCCGATCATGATCACATCGGGGTCTTGCCGCAAAATCGCCCGTAGCGCTTTCGCAAATGTCATGTCGATGCGCGGATTGACTTGCGTTTGCCCCACGCCCGCCAGGTCGTATTCGATCGGGTCTTCCACCGTCAGGATGTTGGTGGTGGTGGCGTTGAGCATCGACAGCGCTGCGTACAAAGTCGTCGTCTTGCCCGAACCGGTGGGACCGGTGACCAGCACGATGCCGTGCGGCTGCGTGATCAGGCCATCGAACTGTTGCAACATCGGCGCGCTCATGCCCAGGTGCTGCAGGTCGAGGCGGCCCGCTTCCTTGTCCAGCAAGCGCAATACGGCGCGCTCGCCATGCCCGGTGGGCAGGGTGGAAACGCGCACGTCGACGGGCTTGCCGCCCACGCGCAGGGTGATGCGGCCGTCCTGCGGCAAGCGTTTTTCAGCGATGTCGAGCTGCGCCATGATCTTGATGCGCGAAATGAGCGAACCGTGGATGGCTTTGCGCGGACGCACCACGTCGCGCAAGCTGCCGTCGATGCGAAAGCGCACGACAGAGGTCTGCTCGAACGGCTCGATGTGGATGTCGGAAGCGCCTTCGCGCAGCGCCTGCGTCAGCAGCGCGTTAATCATGCGGATGACGGGCGCGTCGTCGGACGATTCGAGCAAGTCCTCGATGGCCGGCACGTCCTGCAGCAGCTTGGTCAAGTCCAGGTCGGCGTCGAATTCATCGGCCATCTGCGAAGCATCGCCGCCGCCGCCCGCGTAGGCAGCGGCAATGGCAGCATCGAGTTCGCCGCGCGGCAGCACTGTCAATTGAATCTGGCCGAAACGGCGCGATACTTCGGCAATGGCCGCCGGTGCCGTCGATGCCGCCACCAGCACGTCGACCGGGGCGCCATCGAGCGCGCCGGGCCGCGCCAACAGGCTGAAATCGCGCGCGTAGGCGTAGGGAAGCAGATTACTCATGGCTGTCCCGTCACTTCTGCTGCGGCTGTGACTGCGGCTGTGACTGCTGCTGGTATTGCTGCAGCAGCGTCTGCGCTGGCGTGGCCGCGTTGGCCGGCGCGCCTGGCGGCGGCGTCGGTGCCGGCGGCACCGGGCGCGTCACCATGTTGCCGCCCAGCGGCTGGCCATCCTGCAGGGCCGGCAGCACAGGCGTGCCCAGGTCTTTCAGCATCAGATTGCCCGTCGCCGGCACGGCGGCCGCCTCGGCCGAGCGCATGTAGTCATAGCGGTCGGCAGCCAGGCTGCCGCTCTGCTCCTTGTTGCGCACGATAACGGGGCGCAGGAAGATCATCAGATTGGTTTTCTTGCGCTCGCGCGTCTGGTACTTGAACAGGTTGCCGATCAGGGGGATATCGCCCAGGCCGCGCACTTTCTCCGCATTGTCACCGGTGCTGTCCTCGATCAAGCCGCCGAGCACGATGATCTGGCCATCGTCGGCCAGCACATTGTTTTCGATCACGCGGTTGTTGATGGTAATGCCGCTGACGGCCGACGCGGTGGATTTGTCCACGCTCGACGTCTCGTGATAAATGCCCAGCTTGATCGTGCCGCCTTCGGAAATCTGCGGGCGCACCTTCAGGGTCAGGCCTACTTCCTTGCGGTCGATAGTCTGGAAAGGATTGGTGTTGGTGCCGGCCGTGCTGGTGTACTGGCCCGTCAGGATAGGCACGTTCTGGCCCACCTTGATGGTCGCCAGTTCATTGTCCAGGGTGATCAGATTTGGCGTCGACAGGATGTTGGCGTTGCCGTCCGATTCCAGCGCATGCGCCACGGCGCCCAGGCCCAGCGCGCCGTTGATCTGCTTGAAGATGCCGACCGTCAGGCCGCCCGTCGGCAAGACCTTGCCGCCGCCCAGGGCGATGGCGCCGATGTTGTTGCTGGTGCCGGAGGCGAACGACTGCAGCGCCCCCACGCGGTAGTTGCTGCCGCTGTCGCCGGAAAGCCCCAGCCACTGCACGCCGAATTCGGAAGCCTTGGACGAGGTCACTTCAACGATCAGCGCCTCGATGTAGACCTGGGCGCGGCGCACGTCGAGCTGGTCGATGACGGCGCGCAGATTGCGGTAGACAGCCTCGTTGCAGGTCAAGATCAGCGTATTGGTCGAAGCGTCAGCCTGAATGAAACCGGCCGCGCCGCCCGAGGACAGTTGCTGCGGCGCATTGTTCAGCGAAGCGCCGCCCGTGCCGCCGCTTTGCGTATTGCCGCCCATGCCGCTGCTATTGATGCCGCTGTTGTTCTGGTTAATCTGGTTGTTCGTGCCCGGGTTGCTGCTGCCCTGCTGCTGCGCAGCGGCCGTGCCGTCCGACGTCACCACCGAGCGCAAGGTCTGCGCCAGCTTGGTGGCATCCGCGTTCTTCAGGTACACCACATGCACATTGCCCAGCTGCGTGGTGGGCTGGTCCAGCTTCGAGATCAGCGACTTGGCCAGATTGGCGCGCGCCGTCGACGGCGCGCGCAGCACCAGCGAATTGGTGCGCGGGTCGGCCAGCACGGAAACCTTACCCGTGTCGGCGCCCGCACCAGCGCCCGCATTGCCGCCTTCCATCAGTTTATTCACCATCGAGGCCAGGTCGGAAGCGATCGCATAGCGTACGGGGATCACATCGAGGTCCGTCGCGGCGGGCACGTCGAGCGCGGCGATGATCTTCGCCAGGCGCTTGAGGTTATCCGCGTAATCGGTGATCACCAACGAGTTGTTGCCCGGGTTGGCATTGATCGTGTTGTTCGGCGAGATCAAAGGGCGCAGCACGGCCAGCAGATTGGCCGACGATTCGTAATTGAGGTAAAACACCTGGGTGGCGATCTGGTCGCCTTTCACCTGGCTGGCGCCGTTGCCCACCTGGGTCGGCACCGATTGCAGCTTGGCGTCCGCTTCCGGCAGCACTTTCGCGTAGCCGTCGCCGGAGACCACCGCATAACCTTGCAAGCGCAAGGCCGAGGCCAGCAGCCCGAAGGCCTGTGTCTTGCTGATCGATTTTTCCGACACCAGGGTGATCGTGCCCTTGACGCGCGGGTCGATGACGAAATTGATGTTGGTGTAATGGCCCACGGCCTTGATCACCGATTCGATGTCGGCGCCGACGAAATTGAGCGCCGCTTCATCGCCCGGTGCGGCCCAGGCGGGTGCCGGCATGCCGGCCACGGAACAGCACAACAAGGCGGCAGCCGACAGGCGGCGCAGCGAGAAGGAGAAAGTATTGCGGCTCACGGATGGTTTTTTCATTGTCTGAACTCTAAGGCGATGATGTTTTTTTCGCTATTGCTACGGCGCTGTCCCAGCAAATTCAACAAACTCGCCAAGGTCTCTTCATATCCTGCTGCGGCCTGGGCCTGGCCGGAAAACTGCATGCGCCCCTGTTGCAGGCTGCCGCTGCCATCGAGCAGCAGCGGTCCCTTGATGGAGCGCAAGGTCAACGTCGCCTGCTGCCCCTGCCAATCAAAATCGAGCTCGTAACTGCCCAGCGGACGCAAGGACGACAGGCGCGATGCCATGTCCGTCATCTGCAAGGTGGTGCGGCCGACGGCGGAAAACTGCCGCTGCGCCAAAGCCAATTCCAAGGTGCTCCATGACAGGCGCATGCTGCCCGTCGGCGCCACGGTATTTAACGGCGCGCCCAGGCCACCGAGACCATCGGCCGGCAGCAGCAGGGCCGCCGGGCTGACCTGCCAGTGCGACCACGAGCCGCGCAAGTTCACCGGCTGCGACAGCGCCTGCGGGTTTTGCAGTTCCAGGTCCGCCGATCCCCACAGCACCGAGGGCGAAATGCGCCAGCTGAAGCGCCCCGGCAGCAAAGGCGTCACGGCGCCATTCGCGCTGGCCGCCCCGCCGATAAAGGCCGAACCGCGCCACAGGGTACCTTGCGCGTCGCCCAAGGTCAAACGTCCGCCCGTCTGCTTTTCCACGATGCCCGCGACCCAGCCGGCCGGAAAAAATATCAGCACGGTGACGCACACGCTGACGATGATGGCCAGCAGCCAGGCAAGCTGGCGCGTCATCGTGCCGCGCCCGCGCTCTGGTGCAAGGTCAGGCTGGCATCGACCAGCCCCGCCTTACCCTGCACCTGCGCCGTAATCTTCGCTTCCTGTACCGCCACGCGGCCTTCGCGGCGCAAGCCGTCCAGCCACAGCATGACGCTGGCAAACGGCACGCCATTTAACTGCACGCGCGCATATTCGCCCGTCAGCGACAGCGATTGCGGCGCCAGGCCGCGCGCTTTCAAGGAAGCATCGAGGCTGTCGCGGCCCATGGGAGCGACCTGCACGGGCGCCTGGCGCGCCAGTTCGCCCGCTTCACGCGCCAGCGACTGCAGCTGGGCCGCGTTCTGGCGCAGCTCGGGCAAGCTCTTTTGCAAGGCGATGCGCCCCGTCCAGGCCGGCGCGAAAAACACTGCGTAGACGAGGGCCAGGCCGGCCACCACAGCGCCGACGCAGAGCAGCTTGCGCTCCTGCTGCGTGCGCTCGGACCAGAAGGCTTGCACGGCCTGCTGCTGGCGCGTCAATGCGGCGCGCGCTTGGTTGACTGCTGCACTCATACTTTTGCTCCCGTGGCCGGCGTGATCTTCCACACGCCCGGCGCCGTTTCATTCAAGGTCAGCTTGCGCGCGGCCAGGCCATCGCGCACCTGCGCCTGGGCGCTGGCGTCGAGCGTGTCCGGTTTCAGCTTGACGATCAGGCTGCGCTCGCGGTATTCCAGCGAGGCCACCACGCCGCGCCCGGCCAGGCCGCCCAGCGCCTCGCCCAGCGCCGCGCTCATGCTGGTGAAATCGTCCATGCTCGCTTGCCCGCTTTGCAGGCGGGCGGCAGCGATATTGCGCCGCATCTGCTCCGCTTCCAGGCCATACACCGGCACTTCATTCGGATACGCGGCCTTGAAGGTTTGCTGCATCGACGTGCGCACGGTGGCCGCCTCGCGCTTCAAACGCATCCATTCGATATTCATGCCGGCCAGGTTGACGATCACGGCCAGCAGCGCCAGGCGCAGCGGCCAGCGCCAGCGCCGCCATTCGGTGGCCGATCCCGTGGCCGTGCCCAGCGCCGGCGCCAGATCCAGTCCTGCATTTTTTGCGCCGGCGATCCAGTGCGCCCAATGGTCGCTCTCCAGCGTCACGCCCTGCATATCGGCGGCCAGCTGTTGATATTGCGCCAGCTCAGCCTGCGCCACGTAGAGCGTCAGCGGCACGTCGCCGGCAAATGCGCGCGTCGTCAGCAGCGCTTGCTGCGGCTGGGCCGGCAACACCAGGCCCAGGCCTTCTTGCGGCGCCTGGCGCAAAGCCAGTTCCAGGCCGTTGCCGACCGCGTGCAGGGATGCCGTCACACTGCCAGGCTGCAGGGGCAGGCACAGCTGCGATGGCAGCAGCGCCACCTTGCGCGCACCCTGCGCCAGCAAAGCTTGCACGAGTACGGCGGCCCAGGCGCGCTGCGCCACGGCCACCGTGCGCATGCCGGCAGCGTCGGGCGCGCCGGCAGCGAGCAGGCAATCCTGGGCCTCACCGAGGATGTGTTCTTCCACCAGGCCAGGCAAGGCCGCGCGCAGGCGGGCGCCGGCCAGCGGCGGGGTTTTCAGGCGCAGCAGAGTCACGTCGGCAGCCGCCAGCAGCAAGACCACCTGCTGCGCGCCAGCGATCAGCTGGCCCAGGCTGCCCAGCGGCGCACTGCCTTGCTGCAGCAGGACGCCGCCGTCGCCGGCCAGCACGAAGGAGCAGGCCGGCGCGCTGTCGGTGGACGCCTTGGCCGGGTGACGGATATACAATATTGTCAAAGTGACTCGCTTTCAGCTGTTAATTTTCCCGCAACCAGACCAGGCTGGTGGTGCGCTGCGGATCCGTTTTTCGATTGATGAGCGCCACGGCATCAAGGGCGGCACGGTCCAGCCGCACACGGATGACGGTGAGAAAGTAGCGGCTCTTCACATCGAGTTCCACATCTTCAATCACTTGCTTACTATCAATATTATTCTTGAAGTTTGCCAAATCAACAAACTTTTTACGCGGATTGCTCAAAGTCAGGGCGCTCGCCTCGGACAGCGACATCATCGTCACGGCAGCGAGTACCTCGGCCGGGGCCGTATTCACGTTCACACCCGTGATCTCCGGCAAGATAATGACGACATCGCGCAGCTGCTCGATCATCTGCGGCGTATAGCCGGGCACGGACAGCAAATCCTCGACCTGCGTGAACGCTACCGGCTCGCTGCCGCCGCCCGAAGGGGGCATGGCGGCGGGCGTCTTGCCATCGCTGCCGCTGTCAGCGGTGCGTGGCTTCGGCTGCGCGCGCAGCACGGCATCGGCCGTGGCCTGCGCCAGCGAACTATCGAGCTTCATGTTTGACAACAGGCGCTGGTAGGCCAGCACCTGTTTCGGATTGATGCCGCCCGTGGCGGCGACCAGGTTAGTGATATTGAACCGCGCCTGCGCATCGAGCGCGCGGCCCGAGACGGTGGCGTCAAATTTTTCTGTATCGACCTTTTCGCGGTCGACGTAATCGTCAAGCCGTGCTTCCTCGATCGGCGTAGCCCACACGCCGTCGGCGGCCGTCAGCGTGGGGTTGTCCTGGCGTAGCCAGAAGCGGGCGAAGTCGACCATGCCGCGCATGGCCCATTGCGTCTGCAGGCGCAGGCGCTGGTTTTCCATCGACCGCACTTGCACCTGCTGCTGCCAGAACAGGCTGGCGACGACCGTGATGGCCAGCGCCGTCAGCAGCAAGGCCGTGATGACAGCCACGCCGCGCTGGCGGGGAGGGCAGGAAAAGCGCTTCATCCCGGCCCCAGCAAGAACACTTTGGA
Source organism: Janthinobacterium paucivorans (assembly GCF_051380805.1). NCBI lineage: Bacteria > Pseudomonadati > Pseudomonadota > Betaproteobacteria > Burkholderiales > Oxalobacteraceae > Janthinobacterium > Janthinobacterium paucivorans. Next base: position 59,763 of record NZ_JBNYXR010000003.1, on the reverse strand, counting down.
CAGGCCAGCGTCTTGGCCCGGCATTTGCAAGGTCACTTCCAGGCCCGGCACTTGCATGGAGATGCTGGCGCCAGCCGTCAGCACATTCCAGGCGCCATTGTTCCAGCCGCGCATGACCATGCTGTCGACGCCGCGCATCAGGGCCACGTCGGCGTTGGCGCTATCGGTATCGTCGCGCGCCGCCTGCCACAGGGTGTCGAGCACGGCCAGGTCGCGCGTGCCGTTCGACTCGCGCCGCGTCAGCACGCCGCCGCGCAGACGGTAAGTGACCACTTGCAACTGTTGCGGCTCCTGTTCCGACGCGGCCAGGCGCACCAGAGTCAGGCGGTCAGTCTCTGCGCTCAGGTTGGTGCGGCCATTGAGCAGCTTGTTCGTCAGGCCGGCACCGGCCAGGTGATCGCAATCGCTCTGCATCTGGGCAAATGCCAGCTGCATGCCGCGCGCCTGCTCCAGCTGACTGGTCAACACTTCGCGCGAACGCATGATGCTATCGAGGCCGCGCCAGCCCAGTACGGCGACCATGGCCAGGATGCCGATCGCCACGAGCAGCTCGATCAAGGTGAAGCCTGCGGCGCAGTGATTACGGCGCGCCATCAGTCGTTGAACGCCAGCAAGACCAAGCGCACGATGCGCCGGGCCGGATATTTCACGTCGTACACATTCACGCGCACTTGCCGGATGCGGGGATTCGGCGTGGCCACCACTTCCTCCTCGCAAATGAGTTTTAAATCGCCTTGCGGACAGTCGAGCGTGCGCTTGCCCGTCTGCGGGAAGGTTTTTGCCAGGCGCAGCCGCACCAGGTGATTTTCCGCCGACCAGGTGGCCATCATGGCGCTGCGCAAGCCGTCGCTGTTTTGCGTCAGGCTGCCCACGGCGCGCAGCGAGGCGCCCAGGGCCGTGCCGACGATGACCAGGGCGACCAGCACTTCGAGCAAGGTAAAGCCGCGCTGGCAGCCGTAGGGCGAGCCGTACGGCGAGCCGCACGGCGAGCCGAAGTGAGCGCAGCGCGGGCGCCGTGGTCGGAAGAAAGCCATCATTGCTCGACCGTGAAATGGCCGATGCCGTCGGCGCGGATGGCGACGCTGCGCTCGCCGCTGGCCAGGGTCAGCACGAAAGGCTTGTCGACCGGTTCGCGGCCGAAGATGATGCGCAGTGGCTGGGCCACGCTGTTCGACGGCTGCACGCTGAGCAGCATGGGCGTGTTCGCAAATGCGCGCTCGCGCAGCAAATCGTCCTGCGTCACGGGCTGCCACAGCTTTTCATTGAGCACCAGGAAACGGTATTGGTTTTCGTCAGCCTCGAATGCCACCTGCCGGCTGCGCACGATGGCTTCATCGCGCGCCAACTGCAGCAGCAGGGCGATGCGCTCGGCTTCTTTTTGCAGTGCTTGCTGGCCATTGGGCATGGCGTTCAGCGACACCAGGCCCAGCGTGACGCCGATGATGACCATCACCACCAGCAATTCGATCAGCGTGAAGCCGCTGGCGCATTGCCTGTGAACTGCGCGACCGTTGGTCATGGCAGGCATGCAATGGAAAACTTACAGTTCCCAGGAGCCGATATCGGCATCGTCGCCGCTACCGCCAGGCTGGCCATCGGCGCCCAGCGAAATGATGTCGACTTCGCCCTTCACGCCCGGCGACAAGAACTGGTAGGGGTTGCCCCATGGATCCTTGGGCATTTTTTCCAGGTAGCCACCCGCCTTCCAGCCATTCGCGGCCGGTCCCGCACTCGGTTTCTCGATCAGCGCCTGCAAGCCCTGCTCGGTGGTCGGGTAGCGCTGGTTATCCAGGCGGTACAATTTCAAGGCTTGCATCACGGTGGCGATGTCGACTTTCGCTGCCGCCACTTTCGACTCGCCCGTGCGGGCGATCAGTTTGGGCACCACCAGCGAGGCGAGAATGCCCATGATCACCACCACGACCATGATTTCGATCAAGGTGAAGCCGCGCGCGCGGCGCTGACGGGTCGAATGGTTTGCTGCGTTTTGCATAGGAAAGAAAGAAGAAGGTAAGTAATGAGTGCAGAGTATAAAGCGGAAATATGACAAAGCCTGTCATATAGGGAAAAATTTCTGCGCCGCTTCTCAGAGCGGCTAGAGCACGTCACCGCAAACGGCGCAGCCCGGGTCGCGCGCCACCCGCATGCTGCTCCATTCCATGTGCAAGCCGTCGAGCAACAGCAGGCGTCCGGCCAATGATTGCCCCACGCCCATGACCAATTTCAGCGCCTCGGCCGCCTGCATGGCGCCCACCACGCCCACCAGTGGCGCGAACACGCCCATGCTCGAGCACGCCTCATCCGTGAACTGCTGCTCTTGCGGAAACAGGCAGCAATAACACGGCTGCGTGCCCGTGCGCGGGTCGAACACGCTCACTTGTCCATCGAAGCGGATCACGGCGCCCGACACCAGCGGCACCCGCGCCGCCACGCAGGCGCGGTTGACGGCGTGGCGCGTGGCAAAGTTATCCGTGCAGTCGAGCACCACGGTGCTGCAGGCCACCAGTTCAGCCAGGCGCGCGCCGTCGAGGCGCTCTTGCAAGGCGATGATGTCAATCTCGGGGTTAATGCCAATCAAGGTTTCTCGCGCCGACAGCACTTTCGGCTGGCCCACGCGGGCCGTCGTGTGGGCGATCTGGCGCTGCAGATTGGTCAGGTCGACCATGTCGTCGTCGACCACAGTCAGCTTGCCCACACCGCTGGCGGCCAAATACATGGCGGCCGGTGAACCGAGCCCGCCCGCGCCGATCAGCAGCACATGCGCATCGAGCAAGGCCTGCTGGCCTTCGATGCCGATCTGATCCAGCAGGATATGGCGCGAATAGCGCAGCAGTTGATTGTCGTTCATGGTTTTACGTCTACTGCAAACCCAGATCGAACCCTGGGGTCGGACCCTCAGGGTCCGACCCCGGCACTTGCATTGGGTTAAGCATCACGGTTTCTGCACAGGGATTTTCTTGTCATCGGCCTTGATGTCGGCCGCAATTTCCGGCTTGGCGCTGATCTTCTCGCCCTTGGCATCAAGCTTGGCCAGCTGCACCGGCAAACCCTGGAAGTGGTTCAAGGCTTGCTGCAGCTGGAAATCGTCCTTGGCGCCGTATTCGAGCGGCTTGCGCTTTTTCGCCGTGGCGACCAGGCGCTGCTCTTCATCGAGCTGTTGCTGCATGCCTTCCATGGTGGGCTTGGCCGCTTCCGGCTTGCCATCGTCGCTGCCCAAGTGCTTTTCCAGGTCCGCCTCGCGCACGCGCAGGCTGTTCCAGCCATCGCCTTCGGCCGTTTCATCGACCAGCAAGTCGGGTACGATGCCGCGCGCCTGGATGGCGCGACCTTTCGGCGTGTAGTAACGGGCCGTGGTCAGCTTGACGGCCGTATCGGCAGTGATCTGGCGCAAGGTTTGCACGGACCCCTTGCCAAACGTTTGCGTGCCGATGACGGTGGCGCGCTGGTAATCTTGCAAGGCGCCGGCGACGATCTCGGAGGCGGAAGCGGAGCCGGCATTGACTAGCACCACCAGTGGCACGGTTTTCAGCGCGGCCGGCAGCTTGGCCAACGGATCGGTCTTGGCGCCTGGCGGCGCATAGAATTCGCGGCGGCCATAAAACACTTGTTTCGATTCCGGCAACTGGCCCTTGGTGGAGACGATCACGGAATTGCCCGGAAGAAATGCTGTCGCCACGCCGATAGCGCCCGGCACGACGCCACCAGGATCGTTGCGCAAGTCCAGCACCAAGCCCTTGAGCTTGGGGTCTTGCGCATACAGCGCATTGATTTTCTTGACCATATCATCGACGGTCGGTTCCTGGAACTGGGCGATACGCAGCCAGGCATAGCCGGGCGCGACCATCTTGGCCTTCACGCTTTGCACGCGGATTTCCTCGCGCACGATGGGGAAGACCAGCGGGCGGCTTTCGCCCTTGCGGGAAATGGTCAGCACCAGCTTGCTTTTCGGCTGGCCGCGCATCTTCTTGATGACCTCCTCCAGCTGCAAGCCTTTCAGCGCGATGTTGTCGAGACGGGTGATCAAATCACCGGCCAGAATGCCGGCCTTGGCGGCAGGGCTGTCTTCGATGGGCGAGACGACTTTCACATAGCCGTCTTCCATGCTCACCTCGATGCCGATGCCGACAAACTTGCCCTGCACGCTTTCGCGCATTTCCTTGAAGGCATTTTTATCGAGGTAGACGGAATGCGGGTCCAGCGACGAGACCATGCCGGATATGGCTTCCGTCAAGAGTTTCTTGTCTTCTACCTTTTCGACATAATCGGACTTGATCAAGCCAAAGACATCGGACAGCTGGCGCAGCTCGTCGAGCGGCAGCGGGGTATTCGTGATTTTCTGCGCCACGGCCGGGAACTGCAGCGACATGCCGATGCCGGCCAGTACGCCCAGACCGATCAGGCCGATACTTTTGACTTTGATACCCATGTATTATTCGCAATCTACAAATTCGCTGCCGCAGCAATGGTGGGGACTTAAAACTTCACCCAGGTGGCGGGGTCGAAGGCGCGGCCCTGATGACGCAATTCAAAGTATAGCCCCGATTCCTCGTTGCCGCCGCTGTTGCCCGCGCTGGCAATGGCGTCGCCGCCCTTGACGGCATCGCCCACTCGTTTCAGCAGCGACTGATTATTGCCATAAATACTCATGTACTGGCCGCCATGGTCAACGATGATCAAATTGCCGAAACCGCGCAGCCAGTCAGAAAACACCACGCGGCCACCGGCGATGGCGTGGATCTCGCTGCCTTCGCCGGTGCGGATGAAGACGCCCTTCCAGCTGGGGCCGTCACCGCGCTTGCTGCCGAAACGGGCGGCAATCTTGCCCGCCACGGGCGCGCGCAGCTGCCCTTTCAGGCTGGCAAAGGCGCCGGCCGGCACGTCCGGGCTCAGGCTTGGGCGTGCCGGCTCCGGTTGTGGCTTCGGTTCGGGCTTGGTCGCCACGTTGGCCACCTGCGGCGGCACATCGTCATCGATCGGTTCGAGCTTGACGGGCGGTGGCGGCGTCTGCGGCTTGATCTTGCCCGATTTGTTTTGCTGCTCTTTCGCGATGCGTTCGCGTTCAGCCTGCGCCTGCGCAGCCTTGGCGCGCGCGGCCAGCAGACGTTCGCGCTTTTCAGCGGCGATCTTGGCATCGGCGGCCGCTTTCGCTGCGGCGCGCTGCTCGGCCAGCAATTGCTGGCGTTTCTTTTCGGCCGCCGCAGCGGCTGCCTGCTCTTCGATCAGTTTCGCCAGCTTGTCGACCAGATTACCCATGCGCTGTTCGTCGCGTTCGACATTGCCCACTTCCTTGCGCTGCGCTACCAAACGCTGCGACAAGCTAGTCAGCAAGGCGGCGCGGCGCGCCTTTTCCTGCACCAGCAGGGCCTTCTGATCGCGCTCTTCCTGGGCGATTTCTTCCAGTTCATCCTTGGCGTTCTGCACGTCCGCCTGGTTTTTCTCCACCGCCAGCAAGTTGGCGCGCAAGGCGTCGAGCAAGCGCGCTTGGGCCTGCGACACATAGGCCATCAGTTGCAAGTCGCGGTTGATGCGGTTCGGATTGTCGCCCGACAAGAGCAGCTTGATGCGGTCTTCGTTGCCGGCGACATATTGTTCGCGCAGCAATTTGGACAGCTGTGCCTTTTGTTTTTCGACAGTGGCCGTCAATTGCTGATGCTCTTGCCCCAGAGCATTGAGTTTCACGCCAGTCTCGCTTTGCTCCTGCGCCAGGTCGCGCAAGGCACGGTTGGCGTTGGAGATGGCTTCTTCCGACTCGGCCAGGGTATCGGCCGCGTCATCCTTGGCGCTTTCCGTGCGGCTGATGTCGCGCTTGAGCGCCGTCAGCTTTTGTTGCAGTCCAGCACGTTGTGCTTCCGCGGCCGCTTTCTGCTTGCTGCGCTCGGTGGGCTTGGCAGCGGCAGCAAGGCCGCTCGATAGCAGCAGCGCTGCGCACAGCATGGCACCGGCGCGCCACGCCGGCAGGGGTCGTTCAGCAGAGGGGGCGATCGCTGTGCCGCGGAAGAAAGACAACAAGTTACTTGGCCTTCCCTTGGTTCGCCACGGCCGCTTGCGCTGCCGCAATCGCTGCCGGGTCACCCAGGTAGTAATGACGGATCGGTTTCAGGTCGGCGTCCAGTTCATACACGAGCGGCTGGCCGTTAGGAATGTTCAGGCCCACGATGTCGCTGTCGCTGATGCCGTCCAACATCTTGATCAGGGCGCGCAAGCTGTTGCCGTGCGCCGAAATGATGATTTTCTTGCCAGCGCGGATGGCCGGGGCGATTTCTTCATCCCAGGCCGGCATCACGCGCGCCACCGTGTCTTTCAGGCATTCAGTCAGGGGAATCGAGGCTTGCGGCAAGCCGGTATAGCGCGGATCGTTGAACGAGGCGCGCTCGTCGTCTTGCGCCAGTGGCGGCGGCGGCGTGTCGTAGCTGCGGCGCCAGACCAGTACTTGCTCGTCGCCATATTTGGCCGCCGTTTCGCCCTTGTCCAGGCCTTGCAGGGCGCCATAATGGCGCTCGTTCAAACGCCAGTCGTTCTTGATCGGCAAATACATCATGTCCATCTCGTCGAGCGCCAGCCAGAGAGTGCGGATGGCGCGCTTCAAGACGGAAGTGTAGGCCACGTCGAACGTAAAACCTTCCTGCTTGAGGATCTGGCCGGCGGCCTTGGCTTCGTTGACGCCCTTTTCCGTCAGATCGACGTCGGTCCAGCCGGTAAAGCGATTATCGAGGTTCCAGGTGGACTCGCCGTGACGCATGAAAACGATTTTGTACATAGTTCTATCTTCTCAAGGGGTTCAAATCAAAAAAGCAAAACGTAAAAAGACCTCGTCCAGCTTCTATTTTATAATGCGCAGATTGACTTAAACCATTGGACCCTACGTGAAATTCATTATCGACCATATTTTTCTGTTTGCCATCGTCATTATTTCCGGCGGCGCCCTCCTCTGGCCGCTGCTGTCGATGCGCGGCAAGCGCGCGACCGTGCTGGAAGTTACGCAACTGATCAACCGTGGCAAGACCATCATCGTCGACGTGCGCGGCGCGGAAGAATTCGCCACGGGCCACTTGCCTGACGCGAAAAACATGCCGTTGCCGGAACTGGCAAAACGCCTGGGCGAGCTGGAAAAATTCAAAACGCGCCCCATTGTAGTGGTTTGCCAGAAAGGTTCGCGTTCGGCAACGGCCGTCGGCCTGCTGGGCAAAGCAGGTTTCGCCGAAGCCACCAGCCTGGAAGACGGCATCGACGAATGGAAAAAGCAAGGTTTGCCATTGAAAACTTTGTCGCTGGCGAAATAAGTCCGTATTGCAACACCCAACAAAACCGTAGCGGGCCGGTGGGAGTTGTGGCTGAGAAGCGCAACTGTGCGAATGCACAGTGAGCATCACAGACCGCAAATCACGACGTGCAGCAGGTTTGGTTCGATGTTTTTAACTGAAGGAATGATCATGACCGTACCTGTAATTTTGTATAGCACCGCCGTGTGCCCGTATTGCGTGCGCGCCGAGCGCCTCTTGGAAGCCAAGGGCGTGAGCGTGCAAAAGATCCGCGTCGACCTCGACCCGGAAGAGCGCATCAAGATGATGGAACGCACGGGCCGCCGCACGGTGCCGCAGATCTATGTGGGCGACACCCACGTGGGTGGATTCGACGATTTGTATGCGCTCGATCAAGCCGGCAAGCTCGACCCCTTGTTAAATGGCACGGCAGCCTGATATAAAGGCGGTTCGAGAAATTGCTTGGTTTCTTGTCGTATTGTTTTGATACAATTGCCCTCGCATCTGATCTGGCCGTGCCTATCCGGCACGGTTGACATACCGCAAGTACCATATTTGAACGGTGTGCCGTTCTTGTCCTTTACAACGAAAGCGTTCCATGTCTGACGAAAATCTGCAACCAGTCTTCCAAATCCAACGCGTCTACCTGAAAGACATGTCGCTGGAACAACCAAATTCCCCAGCTATTTTCCTGGAACAAGAAGCACCGGCGATCGAAGTGGCTCTGGACGTGGGCGCTGCGCCTCTGGCCGATGGCATCTTCGAAGCGACCGTGACCATCACCGTGACCGCCAAAGTCGGCGACAAAGTTGCTTTCCTGGTAGAAGGCAAGCAAGCTGGTATTTTCGAAGCGCGCAACATTCCTGCCGATCAACTCGATCCGCTGCTGGGAATCGGCTGCCCGAACATCATCTACCCTTACCTGCGCGCCAACATCGCCGACGTGATCACGCGTGCCGGCTTCCCGCCAGTGCACCTGGCCGAGATCAACTTCGAAGTGTTCTACCAACAACGTCTGCAAGCTATTGCTGACGCCGCTGCCGCAGCGCCAGCAGCCAGCGAAACGCACTAAGCTATGCAAGACCCCGCTGGCCGTCAAGGCTGGCCTGACACGGCGGCCTGGCCGCCGTGTTTCGTTAAGGCTCAAAAAATATCATGTTGAAAAGTGCGCTCTCGAGCAAGTTGCGCTGGATAGCCGGCACCATGCTGCTGCTGGCCACCGCCGCCAGCCACGCCGTCGATTTCAAAACGGTGGGCACGACCCCCGTGATCCTGTACGACGCGCCCTCTGCCAAGGGTGGCAAGCTGTACGTGGCGCCACGCGGCATGCCGCTGGAAGTCGTGCTCAGCTACGGCGAATGGGTCAAGGTGCGCGACGCCAGCGGCGAAATGGCCTGGACCGAAGCCAAGGGTCTGTCGGCCAAGCGCAACGTCGTGGCGCGCGCCGCCAACCTCAAGGTACGCGTCAGCCCCGATGACAGCGCTTCCCCGATTATCCTCGTCGACAAGAACGTGCTGCTGGAAATGAGCGAGCAGCCGAGCTCGGGCTGGCTCAAGGTGCGCCACAAAGATGGCCAGAGCGGCTATGTCAAGACCAGCGAAGTGTGGGGCTTGTAAGAGCCTATCCCATTAGATGAATACATCCCCTACTGGGATAGGCTCTAAGCACCGCCAGATTCATCGGGGCAGCGGCCAACCGCGCCGCGCCCCTCCCCCTGCCAGACTGAGGTTGCATGCAAGTTTCCCCTGAAAACACTCCCGATACCACCGCTACAGCTGCCCCGCGCCGCATTACCGTGCTGGGCGCTGGCGCCTGGGGTACAGCCGTCGCCATGGCGTTGGCCGGCCGCCACGACGTACTGCTGTGGGGCCGCAATAGCGACGCCATGGCCGCCATGGCCGCCAGCGGCGAAAACAGCTATTTGCCCGGTTTTGCTTTACCGCCGCAGTTGCGCCTGGTCGCCGATTTCGACGCCGCCCTCGCGCACGCGAATGGCGAACGGGGTCTGCTGATCGCCGCCTGCCCGGTTGCAGGCCTGCGGCCCCTGCTGCTGCAACTGAAGGGCAAGGCCATCCCGAACCTGGTATGGCTGTGCAAGGGCTTTGAAGGCGGCACGGGCCTGCTGCCGCACCAGATCGTGCAAGAGGTGCTGGGCGACACGGTCGCCGGCGGCGCCCTGTCGGGGCCCTCGTTCGCGCAGGAAGTGGCACGCGGCCTTCCGTGCGCGCTGACCATCGCCTCGCACAGTGCCGCCTTGCGCGACGCCGTCGTCTCGGCATTGCATGGCGGCACCATCCGCGTGTATGCGAGCGAAGACCTGGTCGGCGTGGAAGTGGGTGGTGCCATCAAGAACGTGCTGGCGATTGCCACCGGCGTGGCCGATGGTCTGGGCTTGGGCTTGAATGCGCGCGCCGCACTGATCACGCGGGGCCTGGCAGAAATCACGCGCCTGGGCACGGCCCTCGGTGGCCAGACAGAAACGTTCATGGGCTTGACGGGCATGGGCGACTTGATACTCACGTGCACCGGCGACCTGTCGCGCAACCGCAAGGTTGGCCTGGCCCTGGCGCAAGGCAAGGCGCTGGCGACCATCGTGGCCGAACTCGGTCACGTGGCCGAAGGCGTGCCCTGCGCCAAGGCCGTGCGCGAACTGGCGCGCCGCATGGATGTCGACATGCCGATCACGAATGCGGTGGCCGGCGTACTGTTCGATGGCGATTTGCCGCACTTGATGGTGCAGCAGCTGCTGTCGCGCGATCCGCGCGCTGAGTCGGCCTGACCCACGGCCCTAGCGCCAGGCCTTGGCCATCAGTATCGTCAGCAGCACCACACTATCTTCGCGCGCGGCCAGCGCATGCGCCTGACCGCCGCGCAAATACAGCATCTGCCCCGGCCCCAGCACCTGCTCCCCGCCATGCGCCGTCACCGCCACCTGCCCTTGCAGGCACAGCAGGGTGATTTCACCGAATACGTGATGTTCGGGCATGGTCTTGCCCTTGGGCATGCACATGCGGATCAATTCCAGTTCGTCCGTCTTGGCCAGCGCGATGGCGGAAAACTGCGACAGCTCGTCGTCATCCCTGCGCAGCACCTCGATCACCTGTCCTGAACTTGCGTGCTCCAGTGCCATCATGTGCTCCTTCAGCAATTTCAGCAATTACTCGGGGACTTCTCCCGGCTCTTTCGCGCCGCGCATCCACTCGACCAGTGGCCACGCATCCTGCAAGCCTTGTGCCAGGGTCGACAGCAGTTTCTCGGGTTCGTTCACGGGCCGCGGCACTTCGGTCCAGACAAAAAAGCTCTTCAACTTAATGAATTCGATATGTTCGGCCTGCGCATCGAAGCCTTTGGGCGGACGCTGCAACTTGCCCTCATTTTGCAAGCTGCCAAAACGGGCCTTGAAACGCTTATTTTTCAGCACTTTGGAAAAACCTGGCGCATCGTTGAGCATGTGCTCGCGCAGCGCCTTCAGGCGGCCAGCTGGCGGCATGTATTCGCCGGCGCCGAACAGCAAGTTGCCCTGGCCATCGATCTGCAGATAGTAAGTGGGCCCGCCCGCCTTGCTGGGACGGCGCATGTCGTTTGGCGCGATGGCGGCCGAAAAACGCGTTTTATACGGGCTTTTGTCGTGCGCAAAACGCACGTCGCGGTTGATGCGGAACAAGGCCTTCTTCGGGTTGCAGTACTTCACGGCCGGGTCGAACTTGCCCAGCTCACCGATCAGGCTGGTGACCAGCGCGAGGAATTCCTCGCGCAGGATGTCGTAGCGGGGCTTGTTCATGACAAACCAGGGACGGTTGTTGTTGTCGCTCAGTTCACGTAAAAATTGGGTCAAATCACGCACATGCATGTGTCAAATTCCGATCAGCAACTATTTGGAAAGCTCTTTCGGAAGGGGGCGCTTGCCCACCATCACGTCGAGTGCCGCTTCGCGATTCTTGCGCAGCACCGTCATTTTAGCTTTTCCGCCCGGTGGCAGTTGGGCGATCAGATTCAGCATTTCCGTGGTATCGCCCACGGCCTTGCCTTGCACCGTCAGCAAGATGTCGCCGGGCACAATGCCGGCCTTGTCGGCCGGGCCATTGCGTACCACGCCGGCAATGATGGCGCCGCTTGAGCGCTGCAAGCCGAAGCTTTGCGCCAGCTCGGGCGTGATGTCCTGCGTTTCCACGCCGATCCAGCCGCGCACCACATGACCATCCTTGATGATGGCTTCCATCACCGCCTTGGCCGTCGAGACCGGAATGGCGAAGCCGATGCCGACCGAGCCGCCGCTTTGCGAATAGATGGCAGTATTGATACCGATCAAGTTGCCGCGCGTATTGACCAGGGCGCCGCCCGAATTACCGAAATTGATGGCCGCATCCGTCTGGATGAAATTTTCAAAGCTGTTGATGTGCAAGTTGTTGCGGCCCAAGGCGGAGATAATGCCCATGGTCACCGTCTGGCCTACGCCGAACGGGTTGCCGATGGCCAGCACCACATCGCCCACGCGCGCCAGTTCCGACTGGCCCAACACGATGACGGGCAGTTTGTCGAGTTCGATCTTGATCACGGCCAAGTCGGTTTCCGGGTCCAGGCCCACCACCTTGGCCGGCGCCTTGCGCCCATCGGTGAGCACGACTTCGATTTCGTCGGCGCCCTCCACCACATGATTGTTCGTGAGAACATACCCTTCATGGCTGACGATGACGCCCGAACCGAGGCTGTTTTTCAAGTCAGCGTCATCCTCGCCATCCAGGTCGCGCTCGCCGAAGAATCGTTTGAAAAAGGGATCGCGCGCCAGCGGGTGGGCGCCGCGCTTGGACACTTGCAGGGTGAGGATGTTGACGACAGCGGGCATGGCGCGCGCTGCCGCGTCGCGGTAGGAACCGGGCGCCAGGCTGCTCGACGCCGTTTCCACCACGGGCACCGGCTTGGCGGCAGAGCCTAGCTGCTGTACCCGGCTGGCCGGGCGCAGTGCGCCGTACACAAAGTACAGCGCCAACGCGATGGTCACGGTTTGCGCAAACAATAACCAAAATCGCCGCATAGAGCCCTATCGAGGTCAACCAGCCGATGCCGGAACGCCTTATTTTGCCAGATCGTTGCTACTCTGTCCGTTCTTCTGCAGGGAATCGCGGATTTCACGCAGCAGCACGATGTCTTCCGGCGTGACTGGCGCCGGTGCCGGTGCGACCGGTTCGCTGCGGCGGGCCTTGTTCATCAGGCGCACCATCTGGAAGATGATGAAGGCAAGAATGATAAAGTTGAGCAAAATGGTCAGGAAGTTGCCGTAGGCCAGCACCGCGCCCGCCTTTTTTGCTTCCACCAGTGTCATCGTCGTGGCTTGGCCGTTCAAGGGCAGGTAGTAATTGGCGAAATCAAGGCCGCCGAAAACGCGACCGATGGGCGGCATGATCACGTCTTGCACCAAGGAATCGACAATCTTGCCAAAGGCGCCGCCGATGATGACACCGACCGCCAGATCGACAACGTTGCCTTTCATTGCAAATTCTTTAAATTCCTTCATCATTGCCATGAATTTCTCCTTCAAATATGTAAAAAAAACATGCCGATCATACTATTGATTCCGGGTGCCACCAACTTATGGTTATTAAGAAGACCAATTCGGATACAGCCAAGCGCATCTAGTTCGAAAGAACTAGCCACCTCCTGCAAAAGTATATAAATTATGGTACAAGCAACGTTTTTGTTCTATTCGTTGTTTGCTTCACTTATAATTTGCGGTTGCTAGAAGTGGCTTTTTTACTTCCGGATAATCAACAAGAAACTGGCATGGGCTGCGCCATAGTCCGAAGTTCCGCAGGGATATTGCCACTTTACTGCACAAAGATGCGGATTGCGGCAATCAGTGGGAAAGAGCTTCGGCGACGGATTTTTCGCGGCTGCCAGTCATAATAAAGATTCGCATTTTGACTGATTGGGGTTTGCATGAGTAACGAAAAGCAGGTCGATTCAGGCCGTCGCGGCTTGCTCGTCGCCACGTGCGCGGCGGGCAGTGTAGTTGGATTGGCAACCGCGGGAGCCTTGGTAAGCACCTTCCAGCCGTCGGAGCGCGCGAAAGCGGCGGGCGCGCCGGTCGAAGTAGACATCACCACCTTGCAACCGGGCGAAATGCGCACCGTTGAATGGCGCGGCAAGCCGGTCTGGATTTTGAAGCGCACGCCGGAAATGATCGCGTCCCTGAAAAAGACCGACGGCAAAGTCGCCGATGCCAACTCGCAACGCAATCCCGCCGAATTCACGCCCGACTACTGCATGAACGAAGCGCGCTCGATCAAGCCTGAAATTCTCGTCGCCGTCGGCATCTGCACCCACCTGGGCTGCTCCCCTTCCTCGAAATTTGCCCCCGGCCCGCAACCGTCGCTGCCCGATGACTGGGAAGGCGGCTTCCTGTGCCCTTGCCACGGCTCCACCTTCGACATGGCAGGCCGCGTGTTCAAGAACAAGCCGGCGCCGGACAACCTCCAAGTGCCGCGCCATATGTATCTGAGCGACACCAAATTGCTGATAGGTAAAGACGAGAAAGGCGAGGCTTGATCATGGCTGCTTTTAAAGAAACGAAATTCCCGGCGGACGCTCCCGTCGCCGAAAAAGCGCTGGGCTGGGTCGATGACCGCTTTCCCCTGACCAAGCTGTGGAATGATCAGTGGGGCAAGTACTACGCCCCGAAAAACTTCAATTTCTGGTACATCTTTGGCTCGCTGGCCATGCTGGTGCTGGTCTTGCAGATCGTCACCGGCATCTTCCTGACCATGCACTACAAACCGGATGCGGCGCTGGCCTTCAACTCCGTCGAGTACATCATGCGCGAAGTGCCGTCGGGCTGGCTGGTGCGCTATATGCACTCGACAGGCGCCTCCGCCTTCTTCATCATCATCTACCTGCACATGACGCGCGCCCTGATGTATGGCTCGTACCGCAAGCCGCGTGAGCTAATCTGGCTGTTCGGTTTCGCCATCTTCCTGTGCCTGATGGCCGAGGCATTCTTCGGCTACCTGCTGCCATGGGGCCAGATGTCGTACTGGGGCGCCCAAGTGATCGTCAACCTGTTTGGCGCCATTCCATTCATCGGCCCTGACCTGTCGCTATGGATACGCGGCGACTATGTCGTCTCCGACGCGACTCTGAACCGCTTCTTCGCCTTCCACGTGATCGCCATCCCGCTGGTACTGCTGGGCTTGGTCGCAGCACACTTGATCGCCCTGCATGAAGTCGGTTCGAGCAATCCGGACGGCATCGAAGTGAAGGAAAACCTGGGCGCCGATGGCCACCCGGTCGATTCGATTCCTTCGCATCCTTATTACACCGTGCATGACCTGTTCGGCGTGTCGATCTTCCTCGTCATTTTCAGCGCCGTGGTGTTCTTCGCGCCGGAAATGGGCGGTTACTTCCTCGAATATAACAACTTCCTGCCTGGCGACTCGCTGAAAACCCCGCTGCACATCGCGCCAACCTGGTACTTCACGCCGTTCTACTCGGTGCTGCGCGCTACCACGGCCGACTTCATGTACGTGCTGATGGGTGTCGTAGCCGCCTACGTGGTATTCATCTGGCTCAAGTCGCGCCTCTCGACGAGCGTCAAGTCCGTCATCGCTGGCATCGCCATCATCGCCATCATCGGCATGCTGCCGCAGGTGCTCGATGCGAAATTCTGGGGCGTCGTGTTCTTTGGCGGCTCCGTCGTGATCCTGGCGTTCCTGCCATGGCTCGACCATTCGCCCGTGAAATCGATACGCTACCGTCCGACCTGGCACAAATATGTGTACGCCATCTTCGGCCTGTCGTTCCTGATCCTGGGCTACCTCGGCACCCAGGCGCCAACGGATACGAAAACCATCGTGTCGCAAGTGTGCACACTGATTTACTTCAGCTTTTTCCTGCTGATGCCATGGTGGAGTGCAATGGGCAAGTTCAAGACCGTGCCGTCGCGTGTGACGTTTCACCCGCACTAAGCCGCTCTCACGCCACGCTCAAAGGACCTTACATGAAATTTTCAAAAAAACTGCTCGCCATCCTGGCCTTCGTGCCCGCCATGGCTCTCGCCAGCGAAGGCGGCTTTCCGCTGGACAAGGCGCCTGATCGCCAGACCAACATGGCTGCGCTGCAACATGGCGCCAAATTATTTGTCAATTATTGCCTGAATTGCCATGCTGCCGTGTCGATGCGCTACAACCGTCTGCGCGACCTCGGTTTGACGGAAGACCAGATCAAGCAAAATCTGTTGTTCTCCGCGGACAAAATCGGCGACTTGATGACAACTAGCCTGGCACCGCAGGATGCCAAGGCTTTCTTTGGCGTCGTACCGCCCGATTTGTCGGTAATTTCGCGCGCGAAATCATCTTCCGCTGGCACAGGCGGCGACTACCTGTATACTTACCTGCGTACGTTCTATAAAGACGACACTCGGCCGACCGGCTGGAACAACATGGTCTTGCCGAATGTCGCCATGCCGCATGTATTATGGGAATTGCAAGGTATCCAGACTGCCAAGTTCGTGGAAGAAAATGATCCACACGAAGCTGGCAAGAAGATCCACAAATTTGCCGGCTTCGAGCAAGTCAAGCCAGGCACGTTGAACAAGATCGAGTACGACAATGCGATAGCCGACCTGGTCGGCTACATGGAGTGGATGGCCGAACCGGCACAGCAAACACGCAAGCGCCTGGGCGTTTGGGTGCTGCTGTTCCTGTCGGCCTTTGCTCTGCTGGCATGGCGCCTTAACGCGTCGTTCTGGAAGGAAGTCAAATAAGTGAGGCGCCGGCCATAGGCCGGTTTATGCCTGTTTCTGCATTGTCCGCATGAGTGGACAAGCGACCTGGGGTGAGCCGTTCGCGGCTTCACCCCCTTTGTTTCTAAGGAACTATAAAAAATGATGGTTCTCTATTCGGGTACAACCTGCCCATTTTCGCAACGCTGCCGCCTGGTCCTATTTGAAAAAGGCATGGACTTTGAAGTGCGCGACGTCGACCTGTTCAACAAACCGGAAGATATTTCGACCATGAACCCGTACGGCCAGGTGCCTATCCTGGTCGAGCGCGAACTGATCCTGTATGAATCGAACATCATCAACGAGTACATCGATGAGCGCTTCCCGCATCCGCAACTGATGCCGGCCGATCCGCTGATGCGTGCCCGCGCGCGCCTGATGCTGTTCAATTTCGAAAAAGAACTGTTCGTGCACGTGCACGTGCTGGAAAGCGAACGCGCCAAGAGCAACGACAAGGCCCACGACAAGGCACGCGCGGAAATCCGCGACCGCCTGACGACCCTGGCACCGCTGTTCCTGAAAAACAAGTACATGCTGGGCGACGAATTCTCGATGCTCGACGTGGCTGTCGCGCCGCTGCTGTGGCGCCTGGACCACTACGGTATCGAACTGTCGAAGACGGCAGCACCGCTGATGAAATACGCCGAACGCATCTTCTCGCGTCCTGCATACATCGAAGCGCTGACGCCATCCGAGAAAGTGATGCGCCGCTAAAAGATATCCCCATTCAGCGACTGCGCAGCCCGCTCTTGACCTGGCGTTACTCACCGTACTTCGGTACGGCTGCGTTACCAAGGCCAACTTCGGGCTTGCTCGCTACGCTTTCTGGGGCATCTTGGGCCAGGTACTAACGTTGTTTTTGCGCTATCCCAGTCTTTTGAACTACCGGTGCGCCCGCCTCATGCTTGATGAGGGCGCTCCCGCCTCACAGTGCCTATCATGTCTGAAATCTCAACCAAACCTTATATGCTGCGCGCCATCTACGAGTGGTGCACCGACAGCGGCTACACGCCATATCTCGCGGTCAAAGTCGATTCGCGCACCACGGTACCGATGGCATACGTGAAAAAGGGCGAAATCGTGCTCAACATCAGCTTTGGCGCCACCAGCGGCCTGAAGATGGATAATGACGCCGTCCGCTTCCACGCCCGTTTTGGCGGCGTCTCGCGCGAAATCTACGTGCCGGTCGACAACGTGATGGCCATCTACGCCAACGAAAACGGCCAGGGCATGGCATTCGAGCCGGTGCTGGGCAACGATGATCCCGACGCGCAACCGACGGACAGCCCAGCCTCCGCCGACGTCCCGCCACCCGTGCTCACCCCCGCCGCCAGCACCCCGACCCTGTCGTCCGTGCCGACCAGTTCCGCAGAACAACGCGACAACGCTACGCCCGGCGACGACGAGCCACCAAAAAAAGGTGGCCGCCCGACCCTGACACGCATTAAATAGCGTATAATTCGCAACGCACAGTTTTTGCCGACTTAGCTCATTTGGTAGAGCAGTTGATTTGTAATCATCAGGTGGCCAGTTCGAAACCGGCAGTCGGCACCAAGAATATCAAGGGCTTACAGAGATGTAAGCCCTTTTCTTTTGGGCGAATGGGCGGACATTCTCGCGATTACGGCACTATTCTTTGTAGTGTCGATCAGCGCCGCGATTTTTCAGGCAAAGTACACCGGACTTCTGCTGAAACTCCAACCGGACGAGACTGAATACACTTTCTACGACTGATTGAACAGCCAAGGCCGACCGTCGCGTGACAGTCGGCCTTGGTGCCTCGCATACCCCGGTGAAGCGCGAGGAAATCTGCAGCATCTTCCGGCCAACTGTTCCTTATCTCTTCCCCGCTTTATCTGTCCCTCAGCTATTTCTGACACATCCGTTATTCAGATATCTTGACTTTATCTGCATTTCAGATAATATTGATATATCTGAATAACGGATACCACACATGTCCTTCTCGCCTACCACCCACCGTCTCCTCACGGCGTCGCAGCTCGGCCAGTTGCTCGCATCGACCCGCAAACGGCATAAGATCACCCAGGCGACTGTAGGCACGCGTGTCGGCTTGAGCCAGAATCGCATCTCCTACCTGGAGAGTCATCCTGACGAAATCAGCGTCAAGCAGTTACTCAGCTGGTGCTCCGCGCTCGAGCTAGAGCTGCAGTTGGGCGAGCGCGATACATCCGCCACAAGCAATTCGGCCGAGTGGTAGCTATGGGCCGCCGCTCACACAGCCAGACGCTCCATCTTTGGGCAAATGGCGACTATGTAGGACGCTGGACGGTCAAGGCCAACGGCGACTCCGAACTCCAGTACGATGCGTCCTGGCAAAGTTCAAGGCTCGGGCGCCCGATCTCGCTGTCGCTGCCGTTCAATCTACGCAATGAACCGCTCAAGGGTGCCCGTGTTGCCAACTACTTTGAGGGCTTGCTGCCGGACAGTGACATCATTCGCAAACGCGTTGCGACCCGGTTCAAGACAGGCTCTCTCGAACCGTTCGACCTGCTCGCGGCTATCGGCCGGGACTGCGTCGGCGCCTTGCAGCTGCTGCCCGAAGGCGGCAAACCGGAAGGGCTGGCCCAGGTCGATGGCATCGCCCTTGACGAGGAAAACATCGAGCGGCACTTGCTCGAAGTGGTCAGCTCGGAGCGACACGGCGCCACCGATGATGCAGACGATGATTTCCGCATTTCGCTCGCTGGCGCGCAAGAGAAAGACGCCTTCTTGTGGTGGGATGGGAAATGGATGAAGCCGCGTGGCGCGACGCCCACAACGCACATCTTCAAGCTTCCGATCGGGATGGTAGGCGGGAAAAAAGCCGACTTCAGCACGTCGGTCGATAACGAGTGGCTATGCCTGCGGCTGTTCAAGGAGTATGGACTGCCCACGGCAAACGCCCAGATTGCGACGTTCGGCGCGCAACGGGTACTCGTCGTTGAGCGTTTTGACCGCGTGCGATCAAGCGATGGCAAGCAGCTGTTCCGGCTGGTTCAGGAGGATTTTTGCCAGGCGACGGGAACATCACCGCTGCTGAAATACGAAAATGACGGTGGACCGGGGTTAAAACAGATGTTTACCCTGCTGCAGCAATCACAGCAAAGCGCTGCCGACATGCACACGCTGATGGCCTCCCAACTTCTGTTCTGGATGCTGCGCGCACCCGATGGCCATGCCAAGAACTTCAGTATCCAGCTCTTGGCTGGTGCCGGCCGGTTCAAGCTAACGCCCATCTATGATGTGATGTCCGGCTACCCTGTGATCGGCCCTGGCCCAAACCAGTGGTCCGAACGCAAGCTCAAGATGGCGATGGCACTACTCGGAAGCAACCGGCACTACCTCGCGCATGGCATACAGCGGCGACACTTCAATAGCACTGCAAAAGCGGTCGGCTATGGCGCGCACGCCGAACCGCTCCTGCTCGATTTCATTGCCCGCACACCCACCATCGTAGAAAAGGTCCGCAGCGAACTGCCTGTGGGGTTTTCGGAAAAGGTGGCCGACAGAATTCTGGGCGGCCTGCTTGATGCAGCAGCTGCCCTTCAACGGATGCCGCCAGCCTGACCAGTGCTGCGCAGCGGACACTAACGCGAAAATGGCCAGTATCTTAACCTCGGTAAAACGTGCGGAAAATCAGCAGCATCTTCTGGTCGGCTATTCCCTTATCCCTCCTCTAAAAGCGCACACGCCTCGAACTGCACCTCAAACCCCTGAGCTGAGGCGTGGGCTAGTCGAAGTGAACCTGCGCCGTCAGCAGGCAGCTACCGAAGCCGACGTCGCACAAGCAGGGCAGGCCAATGGTGGCGAAAAAATCGCTATAAAAACAGCGAGCATCGCCCCTTATGCGCCATACAGGTTCGCCAGCAGCCAGCCGGGCAGGCCGAGATACAGCGCCAGGCGGCTGGCGCGCTCCAGCCAGCCGCGCACTTCAATAGCTAGTCCCGGACGCAGCAGCGCCGCTAACAGCGTGCCAATTTCAATCGCCAGGCGCAGCAAGGCCGCGCTCAGGGAGACGCCGATCGACCAGGCCGCCCACCACAGCGAGAAAGCCAGCAGGTAAGCCTTCAGGCCGTAGCTGTAGTACTCGCCGAAGGCGCTGCCGTAGGCGATATGCTGATGCAAATGGAAGGCGGGTATCGCCAGTGCCAGCGGCAGCAGGACGAACTTGGCCAGCGGCAGGTCGAGCTTGCGTTGACGCAGCGCCAGGCGGGCGCGCGCATACACGCACATCACCGCGCCGGAGTACTCGGGCTCCCGCGCACCGCCAGCGCCGGCCAGCGCTGCGGAAAAAGCGAGCGGGTTGGCCAGCGCCAGCCCGTAGTGCCAGCGCTGCCCCGAGACCAAGCGCAACGCGACGCCGGCGGCAGGAGTCTGCAAGCGCCACAACTCGACCGAGGCAATCTCGCTCAGCGCAAGTTCGATGCGCTGCGCGCCGCGGCTCAGCACCAAGGCCGTATCGCTGATCGAGGCCTGCGCGGCAAACGCCAGCAGCACGCACCACGAGGCGATTTCCGGCACGAGGAACAGGCCCGAGAACAGGCGGATCTGTGCCAGCGTGTTGGTCCGCAACGGTTCGTTGAGCAGCAGCGCCACACAGATGCCGAGCAAGCCTGCGCGCGCCAAGGTGCGCAGCAGCGCTGCGGCCAGCCGCGCCGCCGGCGGCAACACCGCTACCCTGACCGGGAAATGCATGGCAGGCGACTGCGCGTCCGCTGCTGGTGCACGCCACGAGGGAATGGCCGCCCTGGCCGCCAGCAACAGCAGCAACACGCTAGCGGCTCGTCCCACCCAGTCGCCCCACCGGACCATCAAGGTCGGCGCCGGCCGGCTCGGCACAAGGTCGGCGATCACCAGCGCGGGCACGCCCATGCTAGTGCCGGCCAGCACGGCGCCGGTGGCGTCTAACACCGCGCTGTAGCCGTTGGTGGTGACGCGCACCTGCGCCAGCCGTGTTTCGATGCTGCGAAACGCCGCCACCGTCTGGTGCAGGCGCGCGCCCTCGGGATCGGAGCTGAACCAGGAATCGTTCGACATGGTGACGATGGCCTGCGCTCCCAGCCGGGCGCCGGTGAGCGCCAGGTCGGCATCGACGTCGTCGAGGCAGATCAGCGGCAGCACCGGGATCTCGCGGCCATCGGCCAAACGCAGCGGGAACACGCGCGCGCCATTGCCCGCGCGCCAGTTGCCGGTCCACGGCAGCAGATTGCGCAGGCGCGGCCCGTCCAGCCAGGCCGGCACGTATTCGGTGAAGGGGAACAGGCGCGTCTTGCGATACAAGCCCGTCAGGCCGGCGTCGGGCTGCACGAAGGCGGCCGCGTTGTATTCACCGTCGCTGTCGCTGTCGTAGGTGCCGAACACGAAGGGCACGCCTGAGGCGCGGACGTTGGCGAGGATCTCGCGGTCGAAATCCGCACCGGCTGCGCTTTTGGGGTGGCCGAAGGTGGTGGGATAGGCGGTCTCCGACCACAGCACCACCTGCGCATGGCGCCGCACCACCGCGTCATAGCTCATGGCAAAGTGCGTCGCGAGCACTTCCTGCACCACGGCACGGGTGCCCTTTTGCCGGCGCATGCCTTCATAGTCCACCATGTTCGCCTGGACCAGGCCCACGCGCAGCGGCTTGGCGACGACGGCGTCGCTGTTGCCGCCGCTGTCCGCGAGCACCGCCAGCCCGTAGCCGGCCAGCAGCAGCGGTCCCAGTGCGGACAAGGCGAGCGGGCGGGCGATCGCGCGCCAGCCATCGCGCCGCCGCGTCAGCGCCACCACCACGCCTTCATTGGCCAGCAACAGCAGTACGGTCAAGCCTGCAGCGCCCCCCACGGCGGCGCCCTGGCGCATCAATGGCGATGGATACAGGCCGTGACCGAGCGTGTCGCCGAGCAGCTTGGGCAGCAACCATTCCGCCGCCACCCAGGCCGCAGCAGCCGCCAGCGCGCGCCACAGCGGACCGTACCCGCGTCCACTCGCATGGCGCACCAGCGCGAACACGAGGAACTGCGGCTGGAACAAGGGCGCGGCCAGCAGCAGCACGGCCAGGCCAGTGGTCGCGCCGACCTGCGTATAGCGTCCGAGCGCGGTGCCGAACCAGGGGAAGACGGCCGCCGTGAAGGCCAGCGACATCAAATAGGCCCAGCCCAGCGTGGCCGCCAGCGAGCGGCTGGCGTTCAGCGTGAGCAGCCACGGCACCAGCATCACGAAGCCCAGCAACCAGCCGGCGCCGCCGCGCGCATACAGGGCCGACAGCACGGCGCTGGCCAGGATGCCGGCGGCCATGCGCGCGGTGGAAGAGTTCAGGTGTTGTCGCATGCAGGTCAGCGGCCGGGACCGACCGGGTCCACCGGCTTGGGAATGACGATGCGCCGGATCGGCAGACCGGGCAGCGCCAGCTCCGGCGGCACGATGCGGTCCTTGGGCATGTCGATCGGATTATGGGCGGCGTCATACAGCTGGAAATCCGGCGCGAACATCAGGATGGCCTCGATGCGCTGGCCATCATCGGTAGCCTGGTGGTGGCGCACGTAGCCGGGCGGCAGCTCGAAGTCCTCGGGTACCGCCAGGCCGATCATGGGGGGACGCGTGCCCGGCGGCGAAAACGCGCCCAGGCCGCTGTATATGCCGCGTTCATGCAGACGTTCTATCACTTCGGGCATGGTCGGATTTTCGCCACGGGCGACGTAGCTTTTCAGGTCGCGCGTCGGATCGGCATCGCCCTCGGGCGCGCGCGATGGAATGTGCGCCGCGGCTTGCGGCATGGCTGATGCAGCCGGCGCGGGCTGCGGCCAGGCCGGTTGCGCCGCGCCGGCGGACGCCGGCGACGGCGCAGCGGCGACCACGCCGATATCGGGCGTCGTCACCAGGTAGACCAATACGCCACAGCCGATCACGGCAAGCACCAGCGCGACCGCAAGATAGACGGCGCGCGGACGCCAGGCGCGGTGTGCGCCCGGGGTGTCATCCGACGGCCGCTTGGGAGGCTTGTCCATGGGATCCGCTCAGCCGGGCATCAAGGCGTCGCGACGTTGTAGGTCGAGACCGCCCAACCCATCCGCTCATGACCATATTGGTTCCAGATCGGATTCTTACCGCCCGAGAAAGTGTTGTAGCGCGGCGCACCGCTGCCGGTGCTGCCGCCAAACAGGCCGGACGTTACCGTGCTGCCGCTGTAGGTCGGATGGGTGTCGTCCGACTGGATGTAGTCGTAGCTGCTGCCGGACGACACAAAGTGCGTGTGGGCGTCGCGCAGCGTCGAGCGCAAGGTGGTGCTGATCCGAGTCAGATAGCTGGCCTGGCTCTCGCCGGCGACGTAGCGCAGCGCTTCGGAGTCGATCTTGCCGTCGCCGTTGCTGTCGTAGTCGGCCCCCATGTACTGGGCGAAGTTGTCGGCGCAGGCAAAGCCCTTTTGGCGCGCCAGGTCGCACATCGCGAAGTTGATCCTGACCAGGGAAGGCAGGAACTTGTCCTGCATGTTCACCGTCTTGCCGGTGGATGGGTCCTTGCACGCGCTTTGGACATTGTCGGCGGCATAGCCGGGGTAATGCAAGTTCGACACCAGCTTGAGCTTGACGCCGGAATAGGCATTGGCGTTGATGTAATTCATCGCCGCCTCGACATAGGTCCTGCAGCTGTTTTCCGCCGCGGTCAGCACACTGTCGTCGCAGGTGCCAGATTGGCTTTTGAAGGCGGTGCGGGCCTGCAAGCCATCGTTGCCGCACATCTCGAAGGCCACCACGCGCGTGTTACTCGACTGCATATACGAGCGTTCGGCCACGATCTTGTTGTTGTAGACATCCGAGGCGATCGCGCCGGACTTGGTGCGGCGGACGCTTTCGATGTCGGCGTTCCACAGCGCGGACAGGTATTCCGCGTCCACCGTCGGCGCCGAGTACTTGGCGGCGCTGGAGACGGAGCCGTTGTAACCGGCAAAGATCGAATCGCCATAGGCCACCACGCGGTAGACGGTGGAGGAGCCGGGACGGTCGATGGTCCAGGAAACGTTTTGGTTCAGGGTGCTCGCTGCCGCGTGGCCCGCGACGGCGAACAAGACAAGGGTGGACAACAGCGTAGGCAACGATTTCTTGTGAAAGCGGGTGTACGACATGGGGCGTCTCCGGTCAGTGTCTGTGCAAGATGGCTCATTATGTGATTTTTCTCGCGCTACGACGTACGACAACCTCGGCCGCGCGAGCCATCATAGCGCGGAGGTCAGGCTGCCATCGTCCAGATCAATTACGTGTTAGCAAACAACTCATATTACCTCACGGACAGAGAGGCGACTCAACTGCGCAGCCGCTATCGCGAAAAAAATGCGAATGCCCCGACAGGACCGGTCGTGTGTGGCGCCGCGTTCACAGCCGCCGTGCGCGAGACGCGGCCATGCTGGCGCAAATGTTGGATCGGTACTGCTTGGGGGCATAGACTGGCTGCAGGCGGAACCGACGTGGAAAACGACATCGGCCGTATAAACGTCACAAGCCTCGCGTAAGCGTGGCACATGCTCGGGCCAGCTGCCATGAGATCCGCCACCTGCATCCCAAACGGGCTGGTTCCTGCTGCGACGCGATCGGGCAGGCGCCAGCGCCGAGCCGGCCGATCAAACGCGGCACCGCGATCAACTCGTTGATCGGAACGGCCAAGCTCAATGGCGTCGATTTTGAGGCCGGGCTAAGCCATGTACTCACACACATCGCTGCCTGCCGCTCAACCGGGTCGACGAATTCCTGCCCCAGCACTTCGCAGCGCAAATTACCAGCGGCGTGATGCCATCATCGCGCAACACCCCGCTCAACTCAAGACGGCTCCGGCAAGACGCTGACGGCTCAGCTTGCTGACTTGATCAAAAATGTCACTAGCTCACATTTTTTGCTCGCGGCATTAATATCGAAAATGACTTGTACTGATTTTCCACCTTCGTTCTTGCCCATGTGATAGCGTCCGTCTTGGGGGTCCAGCACTGCAGTGGTGCCACGCAAAAACGATTCCAGGTCACCCGGGGTTTGAATAGCAACATCGTTGCCGCGCTTCTTGACCTGCGACAGAAAATGCCCGCCCTTGTCGGTCCAGAGTGCCGGCAGCATTTTTCCATTCCATGCATTGAGCGTCACGTCCTTCCAGGCGGTATCCGTGTTCCCTTTCAACTTGAATCCATCGTGACAAACTTTCGGGGTTGGCACAGCCGCGAGCGCAACAGTGGTGCTGGCGACGAGCAAGGTAGCTACGACCAATTTAAGTTTCAACATACATTCTCCAAAGTGATATAACGGCAAGAGTCAGCGCCCTTGGGCAACGGTTATTGCTAGCAGCGCAAATGCAGGACAAATTTTTTGTCGTATTTTCGGGCACTCCTTTCTTCAAATAGATGACGTGGTTTTCCGATGCGACAAATGGCAACGGATAGTTTCGTTCATGTATCGGCCTCAAGGGTCGGCATCCTTGCTGCCTTCGCGCTGCGCCAGCCACCTGTGCATCACATTAAGCAGGCAAGAAGATGCGCGGCGTCGATCTTTTTGCACATCACTACGCAAATCGACCTAAGCGATTGTTTTTAAACCAGTCAGTTCATGAGATTCGACATCGTGTCAATCCGTGGACATTTTTACTGCGTTCTTTTTTCACCTTCACGACACCCTTTCGGCGAACGTTTCAGGCGCAATGCAGACCGCAGTTGTTCACCGTACCGTTCACAGCACCTTGGATACGCTGCGCCACCGTATCCCATGAAAACCGCTCTGACTGTGCTAGTGCCCGAGCAGCCGCACCGCGGCTGTGGCGATACGACGCATCGGCGTAGAGCCTAGCCAAGGCATCAGCCACTGCGCTCGCCGACACCGCGAACATATCGCCGTATTCATAAAATATGGCTTGACGTTCCACTGCGGGTACGAGTTCCGCCACACCCTGCCAGACCTCAAGCAATCCCGTGTGCGCGGGAACAACTTGGGCTTTTCCCGTCAGCGCATGCTCGAAGCTCACCAGCCCGAAACCTTCCCCCATGGCTGTGTTCAAACCGACGTCCGCCGCGTTGTACAGCAAGTTCAGATCGGCCAAGCACTTCGGATTGTCGGCTTCATCCTTGGGTATCAGATGAATCCGGTCAGCCAGCCCTGCGGCGGCGGCCAGGGAGTTGATCGAAGCACGTTCGCGATCCGGTATAAAGAGCGCGTGAAGGTACAAATGGGCGTCCGCATCGGTGCACGAAACGAAATGCGCGAAGCCGGCAACAGACAGATCCAAACGCTTGCGAAAGTAGGCGCGATTGGCATTGAGCACCACAAATGAAGAAGGCCTGATGCCAAGCGACGAGTCAAAAATTTTTTGGCGCAAAGCGCCATTGTTGCCCTGGCTGCCCGCCTGGTCCGGCAAAGAGTAAAACTCAGTACAAGACCCTATGCCATGCCCAACCGCCACAACCGGCGGTAGATACAGGCCGCTCTCGCTTTGCGCCGCCAGGCGCGCCACCGATACGCGTGCGAAATCGCTATAAGTAAGCACAAGATCACAGGCATGAAAAATATGCAGCGCAATGGGGTCGGTGAGCTCGGCCTCCATGGCCGCGTACAGCGCGACCTTCACCGCGGGACGAAACGCTTGCAGTTGCGCCAACAAGGGGCGCGCCAAGTAGGGCGGCCCGATGACCAAGATCAAGGTGGGCCGGAATGACGCCACAGCTGCCTTCAGATCATCGGGATGAACCTGAAAACGCGGACCACATCCGCGCAACGTGACTGCAAACGCAAGCATCGGTAGTTGTCCATAGCGTTGTCTTGCATCCGTAGGGTCGATGCCGGCATAACCGACCTCACAACCGTCAGACAGCGCTCTGGCCAAGCTCATCCCGACGCCAGTCAGCCCGCTGCCTGCGGTGTGCAGGCCGATCAGAAGCAAGCGCATGAGGGACTTCCGTCCCTGACCAGAGGCCGCTGGACTAGCCACCAAAGTATGCGCCAAAATTCATGAAATCAAACGGCTGGGCCGCATTGATTTGCATCTCATAGTTGAGAACGGCGTCGGACTGAAACGAGGTCGCTACCCCGTTGTAGGTTTGCATTGCTTGCAGCGGACCTTGTCCGTTCTGATTCGTCAGGCGATACTTACAATCAGCCAGCGCCGAGTCATCCGAACCACTGTAGACCAGCCGCTTTACATAGAAGGTCGAATCCGTCACCCAAATTGGATCTACCACGAAGCTGCCGGAATGCTGCTCGGGCGAACCCATCGGACCGACAACCAGTGACGCGTCATCCGGAGCCACTGCAGTATTTGCTTCGGCACTTTGCGGCGTAAGAGTCATCGTGGCGCCATCGATCGCCGTTTTGAACGCATCACCGAAATAGGTCATGTGAACGACCAAGCGGCGGTCAGCCGGATCGGTCAATGCCAAGCGCGCCAAGAGCGCTTCTGCAGTGTTAAAAATGGGTGAAATCGCATAGTAGGAATGCGCAATGCGCACATTGCCGCTATACAGCGGACTCATGTCAGGGTGGAATTGCCAAGCAGCGTGGTACGCCAGGAAACCATAGCCGCTCTTGGTTGAACCCACCAGACCGGAACGCACAATCTGAACCAGATTCTGGATGTACGCCGATTCCTGTTCGAGGATCAGCGCCTGATAAGCATACCAGGCATCCTTGGCTAATATGTTATCGCCGTTGAAGTTGTGTGCCTCGATGACCAGGTTAGTGGCGCGCAGCTGCGCCCAGGTCAGCTTGACATAGTAAGCCTGAAACTGGTCGACCGCTTGTCGGTAATCGAGTGCACCATCCTCGATCAGCGGGCAGACCATGTTTGCCCAGTCCGCGAGCGCGCCTTTATTGGACCCATCGGACATCATGAAAGAGTTGATGCCATTGGCCGCCGTCACTTCGCCATTATTCGGATCAAGAATGGACGCGACGAGGTCGGCAATGTCCCTCGGCTTGACGCTATTGGCAGGGTCGATGTATAGGGTGTACTGGCTATATGCAGTCCTGATCTGCACCAAATAGGCTTTGATGCTGTTATCTTGCTGTAACCAGTTGCCGTAGAGCACGTCCTGTCCGATTGCCTTGAGCATGGCTTCGATACCCTTGATCTCGCCATAGATATCAGCGATCGCCGCTCCCATCGCCGTGAGCTGGCTGGCGATCTGGCCGATCTGCTCCGTTTGCGCGTTCAAGCTATCTTGCAACAGTGTCAGTTCAGCTCCTGGACCCGGCTTGAAATCACCACTGATGCTATTGACCAGGTCGCCCAGGTCCTGGCCGGCTGCAGCTTGATCATTACCGAACAAAAATGCCAAGGTACCGCCCACATCCATGCCAGTGGTATCGTCCAGATAACTGGTGGCAGATTTGGCAAGGCTTTTACCGAGGGCTCCGACGGCATCGTCAAAAAAGTTCATATTAGTTTTCCCAATAACTGAAAGCCCGAAGGCAGAGATGAAGGCGGATCACACAGCCACCCGTCACAACAACGTGGACGGTGAATCCGATGAGGACATTGCTTGTTTGAGGACAAGTAACGAGTCCATTCTGATTTTTCCCAAACCGCAGCGCTACTGGCCAGAAGGATCGGCTATCTGGCCCATACCCAAGCGAGTGCCAGCTGTGGTACAACAGCCTATGAACTCTCCTCGGAGCTTTATGAACATCCTTCTCGTTGACGATCACCCCCTCTTCCGCGAGGGCCTGTCGCTGGTGTTGCACTCTTTGATGGACGATGTCAGCACCAGCGAAGCCGGCAGCTGTGAGCAGGCTCTCGAGCACCTCGATTCGCACCGAGTGGACCTTGTGCTGCTCGACCTGGGTTTGCCGGGCATGAGTGGGTTTGAAGGCTTAGCGGCTGTGCGGCGCGACCATCCGGACGTGCCCGTGGTTGTGCTGTCTTCAAATGAAGATCGGGCGAGCGTGATGCAGGCCATCGATGGTGGGGCAATGGGATTCATCCCGAAGAGTTCCACTTCCGGCGTGCTGGCCGGTGCATTAAGGCTGATTCTGGCGAAAGGGGTCTATCTGCCAGCAACGGTATTCCTGTCTGACAGGAACATTCCCAGCCCGGGTCCAAGCGCGCCGGCCACCCCTCGGGCACGCACCTGCGCCGACCTTGGCATGACCCAGCGCCAATCGGATGTGCTGCACTTGGTCTTACAGGGCAAATCGACAAAAATCATCTGTCGCGAGCTCGATCTTTCGCTCAGCACAATCAAGGCACATACCTCGGCCGCGCTGCGGGCCTTAAACGTTACCACTCGTACGCAAGCCGTTATTGCAGCAAATAAGCTGGGACTGGCGTTTCCGGGTTAGATATTCCGAGCATGGCGATGCACGCATTAAACAGGCTCGCTGGCCGGACTGGCTTGCGCAGCAGCATGCAGTGATCAGGCAGTGATGCCTGCGATGGTGGATTACTTTCACCCGTCACGATGATAGCGGCGATACTCTGTTCGCTGTCGCGACGAATGTAGTCAATCGCATGCAGACCACTGTCAGCACCACCGAGGCGCAAGTCGGTGACGATGAGATCGGGTATGCGTATATGACAGCTCAGTAAGTCGTGAATCTCAGCCGTAGAACGCGCAGCGATGACGTGGCAGCCCACCAGACCGAACAGCTGCTCCATGGCATACAGGGCATTCACGTCGTCATCAACAACGACGATGAAGGCCCCGCGTAAGCGCTGCGTATTTAAGCCAGGAACCGGGGATACGGCCGCAGCCTGTCGATGCGCAAATGGCAAGGTAATCTCGAACATTGAACCGCGCCCGGGAGTCGACGTTAAATGGATGGCCACTCCGAGCAAGGCGGCGGAGCGCTGC
This sequence comes from Janthinobacterium paucivorans, assembly GCF_051380805.1. NCBI lineage: Bacteria > Pseudomonadati > Pseudomonadota > Betaproteobacteria > Burkholderiales > Oxalobacteraceae > Janthinobacterium > Janthinobacterium paucivorans. Next base: position 29,938 of record NZ_JBNYXR010000003.1, on the reverse strand, counting down.
ACAATGGAGAGCCCGAGCCCCAAGCCCTGTCTGGGCTCGCACCGCTGGGTGTCGATCTGATAAAACTCTTCAAAAATATGGCCTTGCAAAGCCGCCGCGATACCGACCCCGGTGTCATGCACTTGCAACCGCACAGTATTACCCACTCGGCGGCAACCTATCAAGACCTTGCCTGCAACGGTGTAGCGGATCGCGTTGCTCACCAAATTAGCCACAATTCTTTCCAGCAAAGCCGAATCGCTCCTGACCCCGTAGCGGCAGCGTGCGAATCGCAAACTCAGATTTTTCTCCTGCGCCAGCGGCTGGTAATTGAGCTCGACAAAAGCGAACAGGTCTTCAAGCTCGATAGTCTGCATATCCAGAGTCACGGTGTGTGAATCGAGTTTCGAAATATCGAGCAGGCCGGAAAACAGCGACTCCATCCCGTGCACGGCGGCCTGGATCTTGCTAACCAGGTTACTCTCATCCGGATTATGCAAACGCTCGTACAAAACCCCGAGCAGCAGCCCTACCGCATGCATCGGCTGCATCAGATCATGGCTGGCAGCGGCAAGAAACCGGGTCTTGGCCGCGCTGGCGCGCTCCGCCTCATCCTTGCGCAGCGCCAGTTCACCGAGCCGGCTGGAAAGCTCGGCATTCACAGCGGCTAACTCGGCGGCCTGGCGCCGTACCTTGGCCCCGACAAGTTCTAGCGCCGCTGTTCGCTGACTGACCTTTGCCTCCAGGTGTTCGTGGCTCTCGCCGAGGGCGATGGCCATCCGGTTGAACTCATGCGCCAACAACTCCACCTCATCGCCGGTCTCGATAACGATGCGCGTCTGCAGATCCCCGGCACCGATGCGTTCGGCCCCGACACGCACAGCAAGGATGGGGCTGGACATACGCCGTGCCAGCAGATAGCTCACCGCCACCGCAGCAACCAAAGCGACCAGAACCACAAATAGCGTCGCGCCCAGCGATTCCAGAATGGGATGGAATGCTTCGCGCGCCGGCTGCTGGACGAACAGCCACCACCGCGGTCCCCGCACGGGTGCAGCCACCGAGAGCACGGTGTTCCCGTTGAAGTCATACGTCATAGTCGGGCTTGTAGCCAAGCCACCGGAGAGCACGGCGGCCACCGCATCGGAGGCACGAAGATCCAGATGGCGGAGCACCAGATTGGCGTCTGGATGGGCGATCAGCTGCCAGTCCTGATCGACAATATAGGCAGATCCGCTGGCGCCAGCGCGAATCGCAGTGACCGTCGAATGGATCTGCCGCAGGTCCACTTGTGCCAGCAGCGCACCACCGAGTCGGCTGCGCGATGCGATTGCGATATCGACATAGGGTTCTGAGCCATCGCGAAACAAGACGCGGCCATATGCCACCGGCCTATGGCGTGCTTCCCGCAGCAAAGTACGTTCGTGTTCGAGCAGGGGGATGCTAGCGCAGCCATCACTGCTATCCACACTCACCCGCGCTACCTCGATGCGCACGCAACCGTCGACGCTGACGTAGCGCAACTGCAATAGCGACGGTACTTTTCGCAGCAGGCGGTGGATAACATCTCGCACGCCGGCGAGGTCGACGGGGCGTCCAGGTTGGTCATAGTCGAGCGCCCACAACATCGAATCCGTAATACTGGAGAGGAAAGACTGAATCTGCACGATCGCGAGCTGAGATTGTGCCATGAGTAACTCGTCGACGCGCGCGCGCTGGGCACGTACGCTCAATGCGGTCTGCACAACGCTGGCAATAATCAAGGTGGCAGCGATCATGCCCGTCAATACCAACAAGTACTTGCGAAACAGTGGCTGCCGAAAGCTCACTCGAGTATCCGGTCGGCACGGCGTAAAATCTCGGCGCTGAGGGCGTAGGAATGCGCGTGCTTGGCCTTGAAGTTGATGAGCAATTCGAACTGGACTGGCCGGCTGACCGGGAATTCACCGGCTTTGCCACCTCGAAGGACATGGGCGACAGCACGGGCCAGGCGCATGTAAGCGTCCGATTGCACTGCACCAAAGTACATCAGCCCCCCATCATCGACAAACACCTGCGCCTCATACAGAGCGGGCAAGGCGAGGGCATCCATCTTCGCAATCACGTCACGGCGTCCATTCCACGTTATTGCAGTGGCAGAAACAATCACGGCGTCCGGCTTGGCATATCCGATTCGCGCGAGCAGGGCCGGCAAGTCCGTCTGCGCCGACACACTGTAGTCGAGCAACTCGACGCCACGCTTGCGCGCATATTCCTGCGCTTTCACATGACAGCCACCGTCGGGGATGCTGGCGTCGCGCATAAAACCAATCCGCCGGGCTGCCGGCAAGGCGTCGCGCATGATCTCCACCAGTTTGTCGTCGATGCAGCGAAAGGTAGTGATTCCGGTCATACCTCGCCCCGGACGGGAGTAACTATCGACGAGGCCACGCTTGACGGGATCATCGTGAGCACGAAATACCACTGGAATCTCGTTTTTTCCGCGCGCGCTCAAGACCGCCTGCGCCGCATCAAAGTCGAAGCAGAGAATCAAATCTGGGTCCGCAGCGTCGAGCTTGAGCGCAAGATGGCGCAAGCGTTGCGGATCAAAGTCAGCGAACGCGTGGGTAAAGCGCACCTGGACCGCCATGGCTGGATCGTGTGCGCCAAACGCAGCCTGGAAGGCATCGAACGCCGTCGTGCTTTGCCGGGATGACGACAGGCAAGCAATGTGGAAACGAGGACTTGCCCGCCCGTGCACGAGGATGGGAACAGCCGCAACGGCAATTAACAACCGACGCATCCTGCATGGAGGCTTCATTTTATCTGGCGACATTTCTTGCAGGCACTCCCGTGTCAGCACATCAAAAGACGACAGTAGAATTACATTGTCTTACCTTATAGAAAATGTTTCAATGATTAAGTTTCCCTATTTTGAACTCCCCTTCTCAAGGAAAGTCATGTCCATATCCTTCACATGCCAGCTCCTGGCCGCACTTTCCTTAGTTGCAGCCTTCTCCCATGCGTCCGTCGCCGCGCCAGGAACGCCGCAAATACCGATCGTTCATAAGCAGCTCTCACCGAAATGCGCATCCGGCGCGCTTGGCCCCGTGAGCGATCAACCCTCCAATAAGCTCATACCCCATCAATACATGCTCTTGTTGGTGTTCCAGAAAGGCCGTGGCAGCAAGTATTTTGGTGACGCTACCGTGAATCAATATGGCTGCATTCCCGATGTGGAAAGTCAGACAGACACCGCCACCAACAAAACGGTGTTGAAGGAAACCGGCACCTTGATGACGGTCGCCAACTGCCCGAATGACTGCGTATTCCCGCGCACCACCGTCACTGCAATGGAAGGCGGCGCCGATCCGCTCGATAGCAATCCGTGGGGGATCTTGTCGGCCACGGACACCACGCGCGCCGGTGGTGCGAGCAACAGCAAGATTGAAATCTGGGAGATTGCTGCGATCGACGCGTGTCACGCACGACGCGTGTATGCGTATCTGACCAAACGCGGAACCGACCGGGTACTGGCCAAGGCGCTGGCGCGCGGCGACATGCTGGGAGAAATCTTGGTCGGTTACCGGGATCCGAATTACAAAGAAGGACCGTCGACCGTTTGTAACTAGAACAGCAAGGCGACACACTCACCGCCGCCCGTCCCCTCCCCGGCTCTCCAGCCACTCGCGGCCACCGGCCTCCAGTGCGGCGTAAATCACTTTTTCCGGCAAGCTGTACACGGTCGCCCAGCTGGCGCGGCCATCCTGCGTGTTGGCGGGAAAGCTGTGCGTTTCGATGGGCCAGTGGTATTTGCGTTTGAGCGCCTTGACGATGGCGGCCAGGGAGACGCGGCCTTGCAGCGGTTCGGCACCGGACTGGTCGCGGTGCGACAGCAGTACGGCCAGGACCTGGCCGCGACCCGTGCGTGCGCCGGGGAAGGTGGGGGGTTTGTTTGCCATGGCTTATTTTACCGCCGTCGACACGCTGCTGCCCGAAGACCTGGCTTGCTTTCGCGCATTGCGCGACGTGCTGCCGCGCTGTGGCGCGCTCGGACGCTGGGGCATTTTCCTGATCCACTGCCCAAGCGGCATATTCAACATGGGCGGCGCCCGCCAAGGCGCCGCGTTTTTACGCCAGCAGAGGCGTGTCAACCGAGCCGTGCCAACGCCTGGCGCGCCAGTTGCAGTTGCTGCAAATAATAGCGGTGCAACATGGCCGGATCGCTCAGGTCGCGCCCGAGTACCAGGCGCAGCTCGCTGGCAGGGCAATCGGCAGCCAGGGTCTGCACCTGGCCACCCAGTTGCCGGGCCAGCCGGCGCGCCGCCTGCGCTTGCGCGGGACGATGTTCGACGCGCGTGCGCGCCACCTGGAAGCTGGTTTCATTAGCCAGGCGCACCACCTGCACGGGATCGCCTGCCAGGCTGCGCGCCAGGGCGGCGGCCAAGCCAGGCACGCCATTGCCATTCACAATTTCCAGGCGCGGCGGCGGCGCGCCTGCCACCGGCATGGGTCGCAGCGGCAACAATTGCACCAAGGCGCTAGCGGGCAGGCTGCGCGCCGCCGGCAGGCGCTGCAGCTGGGCCATGCCATCGCGCTGCGTGATCTCCACGCGCGCCATGGCGGGCATCTCCTGGGCCGGTGCCGGTGCGGACTGCGGCGGCGCCGTGCCGCGCAATACAGCCATGTCGCGTCGCAAGTCGTGTTCCTGCAAGCTGGCAGCCTGGCGCCGCATGATGGCGGCGCGCTCATGCTGTCCCTGGCGTTCCAGCACCTGCGCCAAGTGTTGCCAAGCCAGTGCATTGAGCGGATCCAGCAAACACGCTTGCTCGAGCGCGGGCAAGGCTTGCGCGTCGCGCCCGCTCAGATAATAGGCATGGCCAAGATTGCTGAACAGATAGGCTTGCTGCGGCCGCGCCATGCCCGCTTGCTGCGTCAGCGCCTGCCAGTGCGCAATGGCAGCGACGTGCTCGCCGCGCTGCGCGTGCAGCACCGCCAGGCCATTGCGCGCATTCACATGGCGCGGTGCATGGCGCAGTGCTTGCTCATAGGCCACTTGCGCGGCAGGCAAGTCGCCCCGTTCGAAATGCGTGCGCCCCGCCACATACGCGGCATCGGCATCAGGCCACGCGGGCACCGGTGCATGGGCCAATTGCGTGGTACAGGCAAGCTGGCCCAGACCGACGCAGGCGACGGCCAGGCAGGAGAGTGTCAAGCGCATGCAAGCTCCTTTCAGCGGCTGGCCATGGCCGGCACGAGCACGCGATAGACTTCGATCACGGCCGGCCCCATGAGCACCAGCATCAGGGTGGGAAAGACGCAAAAAATCAGCGGGAACAGTAATTTCAAGGCGATCTTCGCTGCTGCCTCCTCGGCCAGCAGGCTGCGCTTGCTGCGCAGGTTTTCCGAATGCACGCGCAGCGAATCGCCCATGCTGGTGCCGAAGCGTTCCGATTGGATCAGCATGGCGACGAGGGTGTCGACATCTTCCACGCCGCTGCGCAGGGCCAGGTTGCGCAGCGCCTTTTCCTTGGAAAAGCCGGCGCGCATTTCCATCAGCACCAGCTGCAATTCCTGCGCCAGCACCACGCTTTTGATGTGGATTTCGCCCGCCACCTTGACCAGCGCGCGCTCCAGGCTCAGGCCCGCTTCCACGCACACGGTCAGCAAGTCGAGCGCATCGGGGATGTTTTCAAAAATATCGCGCTGGCGCCGCTTGGCCGTGCTGACCAGCACCAGGTTGGGCAGGTAGTAGCCGATGGTGGCGCTGACGCACAGCAGCAACAGCAGCATGCTGCGCAACTGCGCGGCCATGGCGCTGGCGGCATACAGCCCCAGCATGCTGGGCAACAGCAGGGCCAGCACGGTTTTCGCCGCAAAATACAAGGCTGGCGCGCTCGCTTGCCGCCAGCCCGCGTTCATGAAGCGCGTGCGCAGCGGCGAGCGCTCCCAACCCTCTTCCGGCAGCGACAGCTTGCTGAACGGCTGCGCCACGCGCGCCACCCGCTCGGCCCACCCAGTGTCGGCCACCGCATCGCTGGCGGCCGGCGTCATGGTGCCAAACAGGCGCTGGCGCAAGGTGCCAGGAAAGAAGATCAGCCACGCCAGCAGGGCCAGCGTCACCACCACGGCAAAGACGATCAACAAAAACAGCAATTGCGGGCCAGTCATGACGTTTTCTCCACCTTGTTAAATGCGGATGCGCATGACATTGCGCATCCAGAGCACGCCCAGCGCCACCATGCCGGCCGCATACCACAGCAGCTTGATGCCGGCAGGGTCGGTCCACAGCAGGCGGATGTATTGCGGATTTACCAGCGCCATGACGCCGATCATCACCACCGGCATCAGTCCCAGCACCCAGGCCGACATGCGCCCCTCGGCCGACAGCACGCGCACCTGCCCCAGCAACTTCAAGCGTGCCCGGATGATGCGCGCGATGCTGACCAGCACTTCAGCCAGATTGCCGCCCGATTCACGCTGCACCAGCACGGCGATGACGAGGTAGCGCAAGTCCGTCAGCGGAATGCGCGCAGCCAGGTTTTGCAACGCCTCGTTCATCGGCACGCCGTAATTAATTTCCTCGTGCGCCATCCTGAATTCGCCGCTGATCGGTTCATTGAGTTCGTCGCCCACCATCTGCAATACATTCGAAAATGAGTGCCCGGCGCGCAGCGCGCGGGCCAGGAAATCGGCCGCTTCCGGCAATTGCGCCTCGATCTTTTTCAGCCGCGCCGCGCGCGCGCGCAGCACGCACAGGCACGGTGCGCTGACGGCGCCGGACAGCAGCAGCAAGGCCCCCGGCAAAGGTATGGAGCAGGCTGCCAACAGCAGCAGCGCTGCCAGCAACAGGGCGCCGGTAACGCCGATGAATTGTGCTACCGACCAGGACAAGCCCGATTGCAGCAGCAGGTGGTCGAGCTGCGCCGCCTGCGGCGCGCGCCGCAGCAAACGCTCCAGGCCGGGCGCACGCGCATAGCGGCGCTGCTTGAGGATGGAAACGCGCTCGCCGCCCGCCTCGCCGCGCGCCACCATCAGCCGCAAGCGCCGGTTGATGCGCCGTGCCGCGCTGCCATGCGTGCCCGACCACCACAGCCAGGCGCCTTCCACCAGTAGGATGCAGGCGGCAAACAGCAGCACGGCAAAGCCGTAGAACACCAGGTCCATGACACCACTCCTTAGGCATAAATACGATCCGGGTCGAAGACACTATCGGGCACCGGCGCGCCAAACATGCGCAGGCGCTCCATGAAGCGAGGCCGCACGCCCGTGGCGCAGAAGTGACCCTGCACCTTGCCGTCGGCATCCACCCCCGTCTGCTCGAAGCGAAAGATTTCATGCATGGCGATGATGTCGCCTTCCATGCCCGTCACTTCCTGCAGGCTGACGAGCTTGCGCGCGCCGTCTGTCAGACGCGACACTTGCATCACCACCGTCACGGCCGAGCAAATCTGCTGGCGCGTGGCGCGCGGCGTCAAGTTCACATTAGCCATGCCGACCATGTTTTCCAGCCGCGCCAACGCGTCCCTCGCCGTGTTCGAATGGATGGTCGCCAGCGAACCCTCATGGCCCGTGTTCATCGCCTGCAGCATGTCGAGTGCCTCGGCGCCGCGCACCTCGCCCAGGATGATGCGATCGGGGCGCATGCGCAGCGCGTTGCGCACCAGCGCGCGCTGGCTCACGTCTCCCTTGCCCTCGATATTCGGCGGCCGCGTTTCCAGGCGCACCACATGCGGCTGGCGCAGCGCCAGTTCGGCCGCATCCTCGATGGTGACGATGCGCTCGCTTCCGGGAATGAAACCGGACAGCACGTTGAGCAAGGTCGTCTTGCCGCTGCCCGTGCCGCCCGAGATCAAGATATTCACCTTGGCTTGGCCCAGCGCCTGCAGCACCTGCACCATGGGCGGCGTCAAGCTTTTGTAGTCGAGCAGGTTGGCGATGCTCAAAGGTTGCACGGCAAAGCGGCGGATCGACAGGATAGGCCCATCGACGGCCAATGGCGGAATGATGGCGTTGACCCTGGAGCCATCGGGCAGGCGCGCATCGACCATCGGGCTCGATTCATCGACGCGTCGTCCCACGCGCGAGACGATTTTTTCGATGATCTTCATCAGATGCGCATTATCGTGAAAGGTCACGTCCGTCAACTGCAGCCGCCCGCCCCGTTCGACATACACCTTGTCGCAGGTATTGACGAGGATATCGGACACGCTGGCATCGGCCAGCAAGGGTTCCAGCGGACCAAAGCCCAGCATCTCGTACTGGATATCGAGCACCAGGCTATGTCGCTCATGCTGGTTCAGCACGATGCGCTCTTCCTCGATCACGCGCTGCACCAGCAGCGCCAGCTCGTGCTTGAACTGCTCGGCCGTCAGGCGTTTCAAGCGTTCCAGGTCGATGCGGTCGAGTATCGTCTGGTGCATGCTCTTCTTTAGTTCCTGGTAGGCGTGCAGCGCCAGCGCCCCTTGCCCGTTGCTGACGGGGCGCACCGTTTCATTCGCCGCCAGGCGTTCGCGTAAAGTCATCTCGGCTCCCATGATGGCCCCCGGCGGGAGCCTTGATATCAGTCATCTGCCGTCCCGTCAAACCTCGCTGCGGCTGAACAGGCGGTCGAACAGGCCGCGGCTTTCCGTCACGCGGCGCGCCGTCACCAGTTCCACCAATTCGGCCAGGCTGCGCGCCACGGCGCTGGTGCGCGACAACCGCAGCAGCGCAATGCCCTGGTTGACGGAATCGGTGGCGGCGATGTAATCGTTGGGCACCGTATGCACCACTTCCGCGCCCAGCGCTTGCTCCAGGTCCGCCAGGCGCAGGCGCCCGCCCTTTTCATAGCGATTGACGATCAGGCGCAAACGCTCGGCCGGATAACCGAGCGAGCGGAAAATGTCGAGCAGGCGGCGCCCATCGCGGATGTCAGGCAAGGCCAACTGCAGCACCGGATAGATGGCGTCGGCGTTGTCGAGTGCGCGCAGCGACAGCGCATCGATCTGGCGCCCCACGTCGAGCACAATGTAATCATAGTGCTGGCGCGCCACGGCCAGGATGCGGTCCATGTGATCGGGCTGCATATCGACCTTGTGCGCCGGGTCGTCGGCCGCCGCCAGCACGCCAAAATTGGGCGTCACATGCACCAGACACGAGGCGAGAAAAGCGCCATCCATGCGCGCGATCTGCGCGCAAATGTCGGACAGGGTCATGGCCGGTTTCTGGTCCGAGACATACAAGGTAGCGTCGCCGAACTGGCCGTGCAGGTCGATCAAGAGCACCTTGCAACCGGCCAGGCTTGCCAGCGCGTAGGAAAAATTCGTCGACAAAAAGGTAGCGCCGCTGCCGCCCTTGCACGAGATGAAAGCGAGGACCTTGCCATCGCGCATCTGCGTCACGCCGGCCTGGATATCGACACGGTCCATCGCTTCATGGAAGGCCTTGTGCACCAGCGGTAGTTGCAGCACTTCGCGCATGCCGGCGCGCATGGCGCGGATCAGCACATCCTGCTGCTGGCCGCGCGTAAGCAGCATCAGCACGGCCAGCGGATACTGGCGCGCCAGCCGTTCCAGCAAGTCCGCCTCGTCGGCGTCAAGGCCGCTGGCATCGACGATCACCAATTCCGGCGCTTCGGGCAACATGCGCTCGACGGCGTCGCGCAGGCCGCTGCGTCGCTCCAGCAGACGCAGCACCGGCATGCGGGCCGCACCCTGCGCCGCGATTTCATCATGCAAGCCGGCGTCGCGGCTAATCATCAAGGCTTTCATCAACCCTCCTTCATTCAAGGCAACATATTCGGCTGCGCCGGAGGATCGGCGCTCATGGACAAAAATCGGGATTGTCCGGATAGCCCAGCGACTCGGCCGCCGCCATGGTGGCCGCGCTGGGCAACCGTATGGCCCCTGCGCCGGAGGGAAACATCATCCCCAGCAGCGGCAGCACGGGCCGGTACGGCACTGTCTCGCAGCGCACATCGTCGCTCGGCACGCACAGGCGCGCGCGCACGAAGCGGATGCAGCTGGCACCATGCGGATCGTCCAGGCAATTGATGCGGTTGCGTTGCGGACAGCCTGGCATGACCGTCACCGGCACTGCCGCCAACGCGCCGCCGCCCGCCTGCGACAGATAGTCGATGCGCACATACGCATCGCTAAGGCCGCCACCGAGCGGCAACGCGCCCGGCGTAGTGCGCAGCACGGCGTGCGTGCGCACCGCCTGCAGCGCAGCGGCATTGCTGAAATCGGTGACGGCGGCGGCGCGCGCCGCGCGCCGGGTGATCTCGTGCACCAAGTTCCACATGTAGACGGCGCGCGCCACTTCCAGCATGGCAAACAGGAAGAAAAAGAACAGCAGCGCCAGCATGGCGAATTCGACAGCGAAGACGCCGCCCTGGTGCTGCCGCCGCTGCTCGATAGACAGGTTAATTGACATAGCGCAATATCGCATTCGCCCGCAGCGGGATAGGCGCCAGTTGCGGCAACCATTTACGCGTCAGCTCGGGCAGGAAATCGACCGGCATGTCCACGGCGACCTTGATGCGCACCTGTAGCGGTGCCGTGGGGAAGTTGCCGCAGTTATAGGACTCATCGGCGTACACGCAGTCCACGATCACCCGGACGGTCTCCATATGCGGCCAGCTTTCGGCCATCGCCTCGACCACCATTTGCCGGGAAAACGCAACGCCCTGGGTTGCCGTGCCAATGCTGCCCATCTGTGACAGCGGCATGGTCGCCAGGTAGCGCGCCGCATCGTGCGTACTTTTTTGCAGGGCCGTGTACACCAGCAGTGCGCGCCCGAACAAGAGCACGAAAGGCAACAGCCCTATGAAAAACAGCAGGATCAAGGCCAGCTCGATGGCGGCGACACCATCCTGGCGCCGTGGCGCGCGGCGGCACGGCTTCATTGCAGCAGCTCCGCCGGACCGAGCAACGATCCCTCGTTCGCCAAGCCGGCAAATTCGGCGCTCAGCATGCCATTGCTGGCCGGCGCCGTCATGAAGAAGCGGCCGATACCGCGCACCTGCGCCAGCACGTCATTACCGGCTGGCAAGGGGCAGGCCAGCAACGCAATGTGCAGCAAGCGCCGCTGTGCCACACCCGTGTTGCCGCTAGGCGCAGTCTGGTAAGCCGTTGTCAGATACGGCGCTTTATCGCTTGGATAGAGGGACTTGGCGACCGGCGCGGTCGGGGCCGCGGGATACAGCTTGGCCCAGTCGCTGATGGCAAACGACAAGTAGCCGCCAGCCGGCTTCGGATTGCTGTACCTGGCCGCCCTGCCAAACGACCACAGCGGTCCGTAACTGCCGACGGCGGGCGGCGTCGCATTCGATTCCGGATCGGCCACGGACAACAACGGGTTGCCGCTGCTCAGGGCGCTGGGGGCATCGGGCATATTCATCATCCACCAGTTCGCGGCCGTATTCGGATACGCGCGGATATTCATGTCCGGTGGCGCCGTGACGGGGTGGCAGCCGCTGCCCGCATACTGGTTGAAGCGCGCATTGAAGGCCGGCCACAGCGTGCTGGGAAAAGGTCGGTGCACATGCACCTGGGCGCTGCCGATGCGCCGATACAGCACCGTGCCGCTGCAGACAAACGGCAGCACGCTCGACTCGCTGACCTGCTGCGACGGCCCCACCAGGCCCGGCTGGCCCAGCGGATTGAGCACGAAGTGTTCGGGTACCGCGCCATGCGCATTAAGCTTCAACAAGTTATACGCCACGCCACGCCGGAAGCCATATTCCAGCAACTCGACGGCCGGTAGCAGGGCCGCATTCGTGCGCGCGCTGGCGGCACTGCCCGACAGCGCGCAGATGGCCAGTGGCGTCAAGTGCAAGCTGGACCGTCCAGCCACGGCGCGCGCGCGCGTGTCCAGCGTGCGCAGCGCCGGCGACCAGGCACCCAGAAACGCCGTCGCCACCTGCCCCAGCGAGGGTGTATTGGCCTGCGTATCGACGCGCGCGAACAGCGCCGTGGCAGGGTCGGGCACGGCGCCCGCCGCATACCACTCACTGGCGGGCGCGTCGGGTGCGCTGGCGAAGCGGATGCTGGCATCGGACAGGATGGCGCCCTCCATGCGGCGCCGCCATACACTCCGGTCGGCCGCACTGTGCTTGGCTCTTTCCACGGCAACGAGCAGGCCCTCGGGCGTACCCACCAGTTCCGCCGCAGCTGCCAGCGCCGCATTGTCGGCCAGGTTCTGCAGTTCCGTCTTGCGACCGATGACCTGTCCCACATCGAATGCCAGGCCGATAAAGCCCAGCACCACGATCAGCAGGATGGAAAAGGCGATCAGTATCGCCCCGCGCTGGCGCTGACTTCTATTTGCCATTGCCGCCTCCCAGCATAAATTGCACGGGCTGCGGGGCCTGCCCGTGCGGTTCGGCAAACGCGGCACGGTAGCGCTGCATGATGGCGTGCGCGCTGGGGCCATCAAGGCCATCGGCCGGCAGGCGGTTGCCGGCGCTGGACGGATCGCGTACCTGCTGCGCCATGGCCAGGCGCACGGCGTCGCCAAAGCGCCGGTCCAGCTGCGGCGTGCTGCCATGCGTACAGGCAGCCAGCTGCAGCGCCAGCAGCAGCGCCGCCAGGCGCCGCAACAACATCAAAAGCGAATTTGGCATGGTATATCTCCCCGTCTCATTTGAGCTCGAAGCCGTTGGCTGCGCGCATTGTCGGCAGGGGCTGCAGCACGGGCGGCGACACGGATGCCGGCGCCAGCGTCCCTTCCATCTTGCCGTCCAACATCAAGTCCGTGCGCGTAGGAGGCGCCAGCTGCGCCGTCGGCAGCACGGCGTCCGCAGGCAAGGGTTTGACCAGGTGCGCGGTAATGACAAACAGCAATTCCGTGCGGTCATGCTGGAAATCCGTGCTGCGAAACAGCGCACCGAGGATAGGCACTTCGCTGAGCCAGGGCACGCCGCTGATGTTACTCACCTGGTTGTTCTTGATCAGGCCGCCGATGGCGTAGCTCTGGCCGTCGTACAACTGCACCGTGGTCGAGGCGCGCCGCGTGGTGATGACGGGCAAAATAGAGCGTCCGCTGACACCAGCTGCGGAAATGCCCACCCCGTCGCGCGACAGTTCCGACACTTCCGGCGCCACCTTCAGGTTGATGCGCCCGCCCGACAGCACGGTGGGCGTGAAGCGCAGGCCGACGCCATACTCGCGCTCTTCCAGCGTGATCTTGTTATTGTCTTGACCGACAGGAATGAAGATCTTGCCACCGGCCAAAAAACTGCCCTCTTGCCCGCTGATCGCCATCACCGTCGGTTCGGCCAGGATGCGCACCAGGCCATCCTGTTTCTGCGCCGCGATGCTCAGTTGCTGGCCATTCGATTTGCGCACGTCGAGCAAGCCCTTGGCCGTACCGCTCAAAAAATTCGATAGCAAGGTGGTGGCCCAACTGCCGGACGCAAACCGTAGGGTAGCGCCTGCTTCCAGCCGCTCCAGCAGGGACTTCGACACTTCGGCGATCTGCACGGCCAGCATGACTTGCTGCGGCGCACTGATGTCGAGCATATTGATGACGCGGCTATTCACGCTGCCCGCGCCACCAGCGGGCGCCGTGGCTGCCAGCGGCCCGGCAGCGCCAGCGGCGCTCTTGGGCAGCGCCAGCGGCGACGTTGCGCGACGCACATAAGCGTACGCCAACTCGACGGCGCGCAGCACGGCGCCCGCATCCTGTACCGTACCCGACAGCACCAAGGTGTCGGCCACGGCCGTCACGCGGATGGCTTTTTCTTCCGGCATCAAGGCCGCCAGCGTGGCCTGCAAGCCGGCCGGGTCCATGCTGACGCTGACGTTCACCACGCTGCACACGCCGCTGCGTCCCTGGATGATCATGTTGGTGCTGCCGACGTCGACGCCGAGCATATATAAAGTATCGGGCGCTACCAGCATGGCTTGCAGCACAGCCGGATTGCCAACGCTGCGCGCGAGCACTGTCTCGGGCAGGCGCAGCATGCTCGACTTGCCCACCTGCAACTGCAAGTTACCGGGTGTCGCCGCTTCTCCGCCGCAGCGCAGGCCAGGATCGGCCACCGCGCTGGCAAGCGGTAACAGCAGGCAGCACAGTGTCAGCAGGGCGCGGTTCATGAGCGTGTCCATGGTTGAGCTAGGTAGCTAAAAACATTCGCGCGACTGACGCGTCGCATCGATGACGCCGCTGCACTGGCGCAGTGGCGGCAGCGGCGCCTTCGCCACGCGTACCGGGCGCGGCACCACGGCAGGTAGTGGCACGGCGGCAGGCGCGGAAATCGGCCCGGCTTCGTGCGGCCCGCCCAGCAGGGTCAGCTTGGTGGCGCCCGCCGTCACGCCAGGCTGCGGGTCGACCTGGTTGCGCAGCACCAGCGACAGGCTGCCCACGCTGCGCGCCAGATCGAGGTTTTCCGCCTGTTCCGGCGTCACTTCCAAGGTCACCGCATTGACCACGCGCGGCTTGGTCTCGTCGCGTCCCACTTCCTGCGCCACGGCCAGTACCAGGATACGTTCGAGGACGATCTTGGAAATGTTGCGACTTTGCGGAAACGCGCGATCGCCGGCATCTTGCTGGGTGCTCACGATGATGTCGACATAATTGCCCGGCAAGGCAAAGCCGGCCACGCCGACCACGTCGTTGACGCGCACGGTGATGGCGCGCCGCCCTTGCGTAATCAGGGCCGACAGGCCGCCCAGCGTGCCCACCGGCGCGAACTTGGCTTCGCTCAGCGGCTCGCCGCGCAGCACGCTGGTTTTCAGCACCCGTCCCGCCAGTTTTGTCGGGTCTTGCAGCGCGCCCTGTGGCAAGCTTTCCGCCGGCCACTCGGCCAGGCGCAGCATTTCAGGCGTCAGGCGCTGGCCCAGGTTGACATCGCTGGCGGCCACGACGATCTTGCCCTTGCCCGCTGGCGTCTGGCGCAGCAGCCAGTGCGAGGCCAGCAGCACGGCAAGCAGGCCCAGCAAAACCGCCAGGGCCATCATCAGTAGGGCGCGCCGGTTCTTCATGCGATGCGCTCGCACAGGCTGGCGGCCGGTATGTCGCAGCTGGCAAACAAGCTGCTCCAAGCCTGCTCCAGGGTGGCCACTGTCAGGCGCGCTTCGCAGCCGGCAAAGCCAGCAAAGTCGCCTATGCGTGCCAGCAATTCCTGCGGATAACTGGCCAGCAAGGGTCGTCCCTGGGCGCCATGCAACTGTAGCAGATGGTTGAGCGCCGCCTCATTGATGACCATGCCGACCTGGCGGCATTGCTGGCGGAACAGAGCGCAATAGGCGCTTTCGGCCAGCGGCCCCACCTGCACCTTGTAGACGATGCGGCGCAGCAAGGTCGGATCGAACAGCTCGCCCGGCGCCACATTCGTGGCTAGCACCAGGGCGTTGTCGAAGGGCACGCTAATCTGCACGCCACCAGGCAGGCCCAGCTGATCGCTGCCACGCGTCAGCAGCCGCGTCAGCAGTTCCGGTGCACCCAGGCGCTGACAGCCCAGGTCGTCGATGATCAGCATGCCGTTATTTGCCCTCACATGTGGCGGCGCCTGGTAACAGCCGCCGCTGGCGTCATGGCGCAGCTCCAGCATGCCGGCGTCGAGCTCGGCACCCACATGGATCACGGGACGCTGGCATAGCACCCAGCGAATGTCGGTGCTGCGCCGCTCCAGAGCCTGGCGCGCATGGCTGACATGCTGCGGTGCCGGTGGCAAGTGCTGCGTCGGATCATACAATTGGATAATGTCCTGGCCGACCACGATGGCGTACGGCACGGCGACCAGCCCTTGCAACAATTGTCCCAGTTGCAGCGCCAGCGTCGACTTGCCGCTGCCAGGCGGACCGTACAGCAGCAGCGAGCGCCCCGAGTGCAGCGCCGCCCCCACCACATCGAGCATGCCCGGCGCCGCATGGGTGCGGCTCAGCACGGCAGCGAGGTCATCGCTGCTCACACGCTGCTCCTGCGCCAGCCACGACTGGCGCGCCACCATGGCGCGGTAGGCTTCCAGGGTGACGGGAGCGGCGCCGATATACGCGCAGCGCTCGAGGAAGGCGCTGGCGCGCTGCTTGCCGGCAGCCGTCAGCTGGTACTGTACGTCGATCTCGGATTCGCCACGCCAGGCCACTTCGGCCATCTGCTCGGTCAGCATGAAATCGAGCACTTCGCGCAAGACATTGAGCGACAGGCGCAAGCGCGTCGTCAATGCGGACAGGTGCGTCCTGCCGCTCACAAACATCAGCTTGGCGATCAGCTCGACCACCAGCGGGCGCTCCAGGCCTGTTTCGCGCAAGCTTTTCGGCTGCGGCGGCAAGGGCGGCATCAGGTTCGCGTCGGCGGAACGCGGCGCACTCTCGGCGCTGATGGAATAGTCGACCACGGTCATCCTGTGCCTCCAAGCCAGTTAAGACTGCATTGAACAGAAGTCATTCTAGCCAGCGGGGACTGGCACCCATTGATTCAAAGCAATAAATGACAATCAGAAATAATGTCGCCCTTGCACCACCAGGCAGCCCAGGGCAATGGCCAGTCCGTACGGCAAATTACCCACGCTAGCGCCGCTGCCCAATGCGATGGGTAGCAGGGGAATGCCGGCCAGGCGCGCGATCATCGGCCACAACAGCTGGCGCAAATTGCCCAGGCAGGCGCGCCATTTTCCCTGGTAAGTGAGCATCAGCGCGGCCATCAGGCCGCCCAGCACAAAGGTGGCGAAACAGATCAGCAGCACGGGCCACGGACCGGCGAAGGCACCCACCATGGCGACCAGCTTGACGTCGCCTGCGGCCATCCCGCGCAGCAGGTATAAAGGCAGGAACAGGAAGAAGCCCGTCGCCATGCCACCGAGCACTAACTGCGGCACGCGGTGCGGCCACAGCCACAAATGCAAAGCCAGCGCGGCCAGCATGCCGGCGAGCACCAGCCAATTCGGAATTTTGCGTTGGATCAAATCACTGACGGCGGCAGCCGTCACAAAGCACAACAACAGCAGGTCGCACAAGGCAGTTGCAGGCATGGCACACTCCCTGAAAAAACCCGCCACCGGACTACGTGCCGGCCAGCGGCGGGCACCCGCTTAGGGCGTCAATACCAGGTTCGACGAAATGTCGGTGAGGACGGCCAGCAAATTGGTCTTGATCAGCAAGAAACCGGCCGTAATAGCGGTCGCCATCACGGCCGCAATCAAGCCGTATTCGATGGCCGTAATGCCATCCTCATCCTTGAGAAACTGCTGTACTGCCGACAGGAAGGTATGCATGACAAACTCCCAAAAGTGAATCACAAGTCCCTGGCACAATCGGGTGTAAAACATTGCTCATTCCAGCTAACATGTTTCCTGCCGTAAATTTCTGCGCCATTGCATAGACTATAAAGCGCCCACGTTTTGGCAAATTGACGCGTCACAAGTTTCCACATGGAAATTATCAAACCTCGTTGAAATGAAGCCTGACGCGAACAGATGCTGCGATCAGGATTGAAAGCCTTCGTCAGGGCAAGTTTTTTGCAACGCGGCGCATGAATCTCATGTATTTTCATGAAATATTGCATACGTTAATTGCCTATTAGGCAAAAAGACATTATCCTGCTTAGCTCTCCTTTGGAAAGGCCTCTCGCCCTGCGGTAAAGAGCGTCATGCCACCAAATAAATCTTGCTTTCTTGTAGACGGACGCGAACATGCTCTTGCTTGACGCAATGCTGTTATGACAACACTTGTGTGACTACTTTTCAGAGAACGACAATGGATTCCCTACTGAAACACATGGTGGACATGACCGGGCACCGCGACCACACGATGCTCGACATCTCGGTGATATCGGCGGTGCAGGAACTCGCTTGCGCGTCGCAGACCCGTGTGCTGGCACTCACCCCCCTGCAGGGCAAGATATACGTGCGGTCGCGGGCCGTCATCGTGGCCGGCAGCGTGGCGCGCATGGAAGATAATCCCGATCCGTCGCTGCCGGGGGAACCGCTGTCGGACTATCCAGCGCTGGCCGCGTGCATCGCGTGCCATGAGGTGAGCGCCGACACCTTGTGCGCAGACGGCCGGCACCTGCTGTGGCTGCCCATCTGGATCGGCGACCAGGTCACCACCTGCCTGGAAATCACCAACCCCACACCCTACACGGGCGCCACCATCCAGGTGATTGGGGGCATCGTCAGCGTGTACCGCAATTTCCAGAACCTGCTCGACTACAGCGAACGCGATTCACTCACCGGCTTGTTAAATCGCAAGACTTTCGACGACCAACTGGCGAAAATCCTGCAAAACCATGGTGAACAGGAAACGGAGAAGCAGCTTCCCGTCGATGAAGAACGGCGCCATCATACGGACACGGAACGGCAATGGCTGGCCGTGATCGACGTCGATCATTTCAAAATGGTCAATGATAAGTTTGGCCACCTGTATGGCGATGAAGTGCTGATCCTGATCGCCAACCAGCTGCAATCATCGTTCCGCTCGCAAGATCGCATCTTCCGCTTCGGCGGCGAAGAATTCGTCGTACTGCTGCGCTCGATCACCCTGGAAAATGCGCAGAAAATCATCGACCGCTTCCGCGCCAATGTCGAAGCACACGACTTCCCGCAAGTGGGCAGAGTGACCGTCAGCGTGGGCTTCGTCAGCCTCAATGCCTACGAGGCGCCCGTCATCATTCTCGGGCGTGCCGACCAGGCTCTGTACTACGCGAAAAGCCATGGCCGCAACCTGGCTTGCCACTATGACGAGCTGGTCGAAAAGGGCCTGTTATCGGCGATTGCCTCCAATGACACAGCGGAATTTTTTTGAGTGTTGAACACCTGAGAAAACGTCCATGGCGGCGTTGCAGGCGCTCTCAGTCAAAAACAAAAAAACCTGATCAGGCGTCCGCAAGGGAGAGAAAGCGCATGGGATCGACCTGCCACTTGGCAGCCGACTCATGGCCGACGATCTTGTCGCCGCCGCCGAAGCCGAAGCCGCGCGACAAATCGAGCGTTTCCGGCTTGATGTAGGCATTGCTCTTGGTACTGAAAAATACATTCACCTTTGGCGCCAGCAGATTGCTCTCGTGCGCCTCGATGACGACGGCCAGACGGCCCGATTCCAGCATCACCATGGTGCCCACCGGATAAATCCCCACACAGCGCATGAAATCCTGCGCAAACACAGGATTGAAATGGAATTTGCTCCATTCATAAATCTTGCGCAAGGCTTCGGCGGCGGCGATGCCCTTGTGATAGCTGCGGTCGGACGTCAGCGCGTCATACACGTCGACGATGGCGGCCATCTGCGCCAACTCGCTGATGGCATCACCTGCCAACTGGTCGGGGTAGCCGCTGCCGTCGCGCCGCTCATGGTGGTGCAGGGTGATGTCGAGGGGAATCGGGCCCAGCTCGGGCACGCGGCACAGGATGTCGTAGCCATCGCGCGGATGGCGCTTGATCAGGGCAAATTCTTCCGTCGTCAGGGGGCCGGGTTTGTTCAGCACGCTGTCAGACACCAGCGCCTTGCCCGTGTCGTGCAGCAAGCCGCCCAGGCCGGCCTGGTGCGTGGTGGCACTATCGACACCGCGCGAGCGGCAAAACGCCACCAGTAGCGCGCATACGCTAACGGAATGCAAGAAGGTGTAATCGTCCTTGCTCTTGATACGCAACAAGCCGACCAAGGCACCGGGATTGCGCAAGATCGATTCGGTGATGTCTTGCACCGTGTGCTGCACGCGGTCGATCTCGACGGCCTTGCCCAGGCGCACATCGGCCATCACCGTGCGCACCAGGCTCGATGCCTGCCGCCGCACTTGGGCGGCGCGCGCCAGCTCCATGCCCAGCGACACGCGCGTGACCACCTGTGGCGCAGTAGCGATCAGCACCAGTTCGCGTTCCGTCTCGGCCTGCGCCTGCGCCACGGTGGGCGCATCCTCCACATCGAGGCCCTTGCCGCTATCGATCACCACGTCGTGGATGCCGGCTTGCACAATCTTGCTGATTTCTTCGTCGCTGCGCAACAGGAAACGGTTGCGCACGAACGGATGCGTCATCCAATCGCAACTGAGGTCGTGGATATACATACCCACTTTTAGCTGAGACGAATCCACTTTCTTGAGCATGCTGTCATCCCACAAATGCGCGCCTGGAACACCGAAGGCGCTAGAATGAGTATAACAAAATTGTTATTCTGCTGGCCACGTTTGGCGCTGCGGCGCAACATCGTGTTTTTTCCTGTCACCGCGCTGTTGTCGGCAAACTTGCCGGGCAATGGCGCATGCACCGCTTCTGGGACCCATGGAACTGCGCCAATTACGCTACTTTGTTGCTATCGTCGACCATGGCTCGCTGTCGCGCGCAGCCCTGATCCTGCATGTGGCGCAGCCGGCCCTGACGCAGCAGCTGCGCCAACTGGAGGAAGAACTGGGGGTGCAGCTGCTGCACCGCTCGGCCCAGGGGGTGCTCAGCACGGATGCGGGCAAGGTCTTTTACGAACACGCGCAGGCGATCCTGAAACAGGTGGCCGACGCCCGTTCAGCCGTCACGCAAAGCGCCACGCGACCGTCCGGCAATGTCACCCTCGGCTTGCCGCATAGCATCTCCGGCGCGCTCGCCCTGCCCTTGCTGCTGGCCGCGCGCGAACGCTACCCCGAAATCACGCTGCAGCTGACGGAAGAGATCACGGGCAACCTGAACGAACAATTGAAATCGGGCCGCATCAACCTGGCCGTACTGTTTGACGATGGCCAGTTGACGCCCTTTGCCTGCAGCCCTTTAGTGGAAGAAGAGATGCGTTTTATCTGCCGCAGCGATTCGCCCTTCGCGCCTGCGGGCCTGGCCCTATCGTTCCCACAGGCATTGCGCGCCACCCTGATCCTGCCCGGTTTGCAGCATGGCGTGCGTCCGCGCATCGACAGCCGCGCCCGCGAACTGGGCCTGGAGACAGCGAACGTGATCGAGATCAACTCGATCGCCATCCTGAAATCGGCCATCCTGGCTGGCATGGGCGCCACCATCCTGCCGGCCGCGCCCCTGCTGGCCGAACTGGACAGCGGCGCCATGCGCAGCTATGCCATCCACAGCCCCGTGCTGTCGCGCACGGTGGCGCTGTGCGCGTCGAAGAACATTCCCCTGACGAATGCAGGCAACGCCGTCAAAAACCTGGTGCTGCAAGTGGCCGCCGAGCTGTGCGGCAGCGGACGCTGGGTGGGGGCGCACGTGCTATCCGCGTAGCATCGTGCACGCAGTGCAGTAAAGTACTAAAAACACTATCAATTATTTCCACAAGGAAATATCATGCTGCATTATCTATTTCATAATAATGCCTTATGCCATTCCTTCGCCCTACCTTATCTTTCCTGTTTGTCTGCACTGGCGCCCTTAGCACATGGCACGGCGCCACGGCGGGCGTACCAGAAACATCCATGCCCGCCTTCGAATTGCTGGTGCGCGATATCAACCAGCCTATCAAAAATGAGGATATCGACGTCATCGCCTTCATGTCACCGGAAGAATGCACGCCAGCCACCACCAAGAACCTGTTCGGTAAAGTCTTAGCGATGGACAATACTTCCATGCTGCATAGCTGGACCTGCCGCGCACTGGTGGAAGCGGCCGCAGATCCGACGCAAAAACTGGCGTTCATCCCCACGTTGTCGAGCGCAAAACAGCCTTCCGCGCTGGCTACCGCGCTGGCATTGCCAGCGAGCCCGACGGGACGCCGCTATGCCGCCCTCGTCGATTGGCATATCGAAAACGTCTCCTCAACGTCAAGCTGCAGCTTCATCGCCTGCGTTTTTTCCTTCACCATGAGCAGCGAAATCGCTGTCGTTGACCGCCTCGACAACAAGTTGATCTGGCACTCTATCCAGAATATTCCCAGTGCCATTTTCTCCGATCACTATGATGAAAAAACTGGCCCGACCATGGGACCGGAGGCGATCTCCAGGGCACTCATTCCTGTACTGGCAGAAAACCAGGCGCAGCGCAGGGACGCCGCCGGCTTGCTCCGCAGCACGGCAATGGAAGCTGATCCGGCCGTCGCACCTACCGGCACGGCCCTGAATACAAAAGCCAACCTGATCATCTTCAACGACTACAGCAACATCAGCAAGCATAGCAGCGATGCTTATTACGGGCGTCCGTACCATCTGAAGGCACAGCACTTGCCAGAAAAAACCAATTTCGCTTCTTACAATGCCGTCTACAAGAGTTACGTTGCCTTGCAATTAGTACCCGGGAAATACGAAGTGTCTTTCACGACAGAACCGTATAGCGTGGATATCGAAGCCGGCGGCGCCCCTGTGTATCTGCGTTTATCCAGAGGACTGTTCAACAAAACGAATGTGGACAGAATCGATGCCGCCCAGGCCCTGACGCTGGCCCTGAAGTCGACCAATCTTCTCTTGCCGGAAGCGACACCTGCGTCCCACCCGCAGCGGGCTCGCCCCGTTTACTGGACGCAACCCTAAGCGTGCCTTGCTGCATGGCCTGTCTTGCAGCGCAAGGCAGGCCATCATTTTTTCTTATACCCCCATCGCCAAAGCGTATTTGCTCCTTCCCCACGCGCGTTCTACACTGAGCACATTAACTATTTTATATTTAAAATAGTTATGTGCCGCCCACACGCGGCCATCCCGTCTGCACAGCGCGCGCCTTACCGGGCGCGGCCCTGGTACAGCCGCTATCTGAAACACCCTTTTGGAGACAGCCATGTCCGTGACCACGGAAAACGGCTCCGCAGCGTTCGCTAGAAACGCCGGTGCCGCGCCATCTACACCGCTTGAATCTTCCCGCTTGACCAGCGTCAGCCTCGACGACAAATACACGGCCACTTCCGGCGCCATCTTCCTGTCCGGCATCCAGGCCCTGGTGCGCCTGCCCATGATGCAGCGCCTGCGCGACCAGGCCGCTGGCCTCAACACGGCCGGCTTCATTTCCGGCTACCGTGGCTCGCCCTTAGGCGGCCTCGACGAGAACCTGTGGAAAGCCAAGAAACAGCTGGAAGCACACCACGTGCAGTTCGTGCCCGGCGTCAACGAAGACTTGGCGGCCACGGCCGTCTGGGGTTCGCAGCAAGTCGATCTGATCGGCCCGGCCAAGTACGACGGCGTGTTCGCCATGTGGTACGGCAAGGGCCCGGGCGTGGACCGCTGCGGCGATGTCTTCAAGCACATGAACCATGCAGGCACGTCAAAACTGGGCGGCGTGCTGCTGGTGGCCGGCGACGACCATGGCGCGTATTCGTCGACCCTGCCGCACCAATCCGACCATCTGTTCTCTGCCTCAATGATTCCCGTCTTGTATCCTTGCAATGTGCAGGAATATCTGGACCTGGGCATCCACGGCTGGGCCATGTCACGCTTTTCCGGCTGCACGGTAGCCTTCAAGGCGCTGGCCGATACGGTCGAGTCGTCGGCTTCCATCGATGCCGATCCGTTCCGCGTAGAAGTGAAAATTCCGCAGGATTTCGTCATGCCCGAAGGCGGCCTGAACGCACGCCTGTCGAGCATCCCGCTGGGCCAGCAGGCGCGCAATCAGGAAGCGCTGATGCAGGACTACAAGATCTATGCGGCCCTGGCCTACGCGCGCGAAAACAAGCTCAACCACACCACCATCGACAGCCCGAACGCCAAGCTGGGCATCATCGCTTCCGGTAAGTCCTATCTCGACGTGCTCGAAGCGCTGGAAGAGCTGGGCATCGACGAGCAGATGGCGGCCGCTGTCGGCATGCGCCTGTTCAAGGTGGCCATGCCGTGGCCGCTGGAACCGGACAGCGTGCGTGAGTTTGCGCAAGGTCTCGATGAAATTCTCGTGGTGGAAGAGAAGCGCCAAATCGTCGAATACCAGTTGAAAGAGCAGCTGTACAACTGGCGCGACGACGTGCGTCCGCGTGTCATCGGCAAGTTCGATGAAAAAGGCGAGTGGGTGGCGCCGCGCGGCGAATGGCTGCTCACCTCCAAGGTGGACTTTTCCGTCTCGCAAGTGGCACGTGTCATCGCCAGTCGCATCGCGCGCCTGATTTCCGATCCCGTCACCTGCGACCTGATCAAGGCGAGATTGAGTTTCCTCGACGCCAAGGACGCGGTCCTGAAAAAGGCCGTGAATACGCCATTCCGTCCCGCCTTCTACTGCTCCGGCTGCCCGCACAATACCTCGACCAAGGTGCCGGACGGCAGCCTGGCCCTGGCTGGCATCGGCTGCCACGTGATGGCCACCTCGATCTACCCGGAAATGAACAAGCTGACCACGCACATGGGCGGCGAGGGCGCGCCGTGGATCGGGCAAGCCGCGTTTTCCACACTGCCGCACGTGTTCCAGAACTTGGGCGACGGCACGTATTTCCACTCGGGCTACTTGGCCATCCGCGCCGCGCAAGCCGCCAAGGTCAATATCACCTACAAGATTCTGTACAACGACGCCGTCGCCATGACGGGCGGCCAGCCGGTGGACGGCCTCATCACCGTGCCGATGATGGCGCAGCAAGTGGCAGCCGAAGGCATCGCCCGCATCGCGCTGGTGACGGAAGATTTAAGCCGCTACAGCGACCGCAGCAACTTGCCTGCGCACCTGACTTTGCATGACCGCAAGGACATGGATGCCGTGCAGCGCGAATTGCGCGAGGTGCAAGGCGTGTCCGTGCTGATCTACGACCAGACCTGTGCGGCCGAGAAACGCCGGCGCCGGAAAAAAGGCGAGTATCCGGACATCGCCAAACGCATGGTCATCAACGATGCCGTCTGCGAAGGCTGTGGCGACTGCGGCGTGCAGTCGAACTGCGTGTCTATCTTGCCGAAAGAGACGCAATTTGGACGCAAGCGCACCATCGATCAATCCTCGTGCAACAAGGATTACTCGTGCGCCAAGGGCTTTTGCCCCAGCTTCGTCACCGTCGAGGGCGGTAGCCTGAAGAAAACCAAGACGGGTGCCGGCAAGACGGGCGAGACGGACAACTTCGGCCCCCTGCCGGAACCCGTCCTGCCCGCCTGCGACGCACCGTATAACATCCTCATCAATGGTATCGGCGGCACGGGCGTCATCACCGTGGGCGCGCTGATGGGCATGGCGGCCCACCTGGAAGGCAAGGGCGCGTCCGTGCTGGACATGACGGGCATGTCGCAAAAGAACGGTTCCGTCACCTCGCACGTGAAAATTGCAAAATCCCCCGCGCACATCCGCGCCCAGCGCATCGCCACGGGTGAAGCGGACCTGATTTTAGGCTGCGACATGCTGACGGCCGGCGCGCACGATGCCGTATCAAAGATGCGCCCTGGCCGCAGCCTGGCCGTCGTCAACCTGCACGAGCAACCGCCGGGCACGTTTGCGCAGAATGCCGACTGGCAATATCCGACGGCGGAAGTGCGCCAGTTGATCGAAGAATCCGTGGGCGGCGCCGACGCGGCCGACTTCATCGACGCCACAAAATTAGCTACCGCGCTGATGGGCGACTCGATTGCCGCCAACCTGTTCATGCTCGGCTACGCCTGGCAAAAGGGCCGCATTCCATTGACAGAAGCGGCGCTGCTGCGCGCCATCGAATTGAATGGCGTGGGTATAGAGTCGAACAAGAAAAGTTTCCTGTGGGGCCGCCGCGCCGCCGTCGACGTGCGCCGTGTCACGCAGATCGCCACGCCGTCGCAAGCCATCCTTGTGCAAATGCCGCAAAGCCTCGATAGCGTCATCAAGAAGCGCGTGGAGTTCCTTACCGCCTACCAGAACGCCACGTACGCGGACGGTTATCTGACCCTGGTAAAACAGGTGCGCGACCGAGAAAACACCCTGGGACTGGGGCAGAAACTGTCGATGGCTGTCGCCAAGAGCTATTTCAAATTGCTGGCCTACAAGGACGAGTATGAAGTGGCGCGCCTGTACACGGATGGCCATTTCGTGGAGCAATTGCAGCAGCAGTTCGAAGGGAATTTTTCGGTGAAATTCAACCTGGCGCCGCCGCTATTTGCCAAGAAAGATGCGAAGGGGCATCTGGTGAAAGCGGAGTTCGGTTCCTGGATGTGGCGCGCCTTCAAGCTGCTGGCCAAAGCCAAGGGTCTGCGGGGCGGCATCTTCGACGTCTTCGGCTATACAAACGAGCGCAAAATGGAACGCGCGCTGATCGTCGAATACCGCGAATTGCTGGCCGGCCTGCTGGTCAACCTGACTGCGGAGAACCTGGCGACCTGCGTGGAACTGGTTTCGCTGCCAGAGAAAATCCGCGGCTTCGGCCACGTCAAGGAAGCGGCCGTCGCCACCTACCGCCAGGACAAGGTGAGATTGTTGGCTGTGCTGGCCGATGGCAGGAAGCACGTGGCGTAAATTAGCAAACCCGCAGCCAGCGCTGCTTGAATAAAAAACGCAGAGCCTCGGCTCTGCGTTTTTTTATGCGTCGGGACAACGTCCCACCGTCGCCCCCGGCAACAGCACCGGTTGCCAGATTTCCTGCAGCTTTTCCGGCGGCGTGCCGGCCAGCAAGGATTGCAGCATTTCGACCATCTTGGCGCCGGCGCGGCGCAGGTCGGGCTGGGCTATGGTGGTGACGTTGATGCCGATCAAGGTGTCTTCCACATTGCCCCAGACGATGACGGAGATTTCCTTGCCGATCTCGATGCCCGCATCCATCAGAGCGCGCACCACGCCTACGCCGGACAAATGGTTGTCGACGATCACGGCCGTGGGACGCGGCGAGCAAGCCAGTAATTGCTGCATGGCCTGGTAGCCGCTGCGGCGATCGAAGGTATTGTCGAGCAGATAATTGGGGTCCAGCGGCAAGCCCGCCTGCGCCATGCAGCGGATAAAGCTTTCCTTACGCTCGTAGGCGAAATGCAATTCCAGCGGCGCGCTCAGCAGGGCGATGCGCTGGTGGCCGTGTGCCGTCAGGAAGGACACGGCCAGGTCGATGCCCGTGTCATGGTCGTAGTCAAAATACGCGTACGGCGCGTCGATGCGCGTGCGGCCATTGGCCACAAAGGGAAAACCCACCTTGGTCAAATACGCGATGCGCTCATCGATCACCTTGGTGCGGCCCACCACCAGGCCATCGACCTGGCGTCCGCGCACCATCGTTTCATATGAGGGCTGTTCGTTCGGCGGCGACACGGGGGCGATAATGAGGCTCATCTTCGACGCTTCGACGGCGTCGGACATGCCATTGACCACGGAAAGAAAGACGCTGTCGCCCAGGTCGCTGGGCAGCAAGGGATAGATCATGCCCAGCACATTGGTACGGCCAACGGCCAGGCTGCGCGCCAGCGGATTGGGCCGGTAGCCGACTTTCTTGGCTGCGGCCAGGACGATTTCACGGGTGCGGGAATTGACTTCCGGATAGCCGTTCAACGCCCTGCTGACTGTCGTTTTCGACATGCCGAGGGCAATTGCGAGGCTCTTGAGATTCATGTATTAACTACCTGTCTGTATGGCAAAAGAAACCAACTCTAGCCGACAATTATAGCCCAGGGCGCTAAGCAGGCCGGGCATTACCGAGCACCACAATGGTAAAAAAACAACAACATATTGACACGCTGAAGAGTAGCTTTTGACGCGCGCCATTTTCGCTGCGTCCACAAAATGGCAGCGACGATGACATACAGCCAGTAGCTATGAGCGACAGCGTGTGCTCACTTAAAAAGATGCGCACTGGCTTAAAAATACTATTTTGGCAATACAAGACGTGCACAATAAAATTGTCAAGAAAGCATAATTAACTGGAACTATGCGAGAATATATCCTACTCTTGATGCAGGTAAAGATTATCTGGCGACATGTCGCGCCTCGCCGGCCTGCCCTTCCCCCTCTGCGCACACCTGGGCCTACTTTCAAAGGTGAACAATATGGTCACGCTAACGTCCGTCAATAATCTGCAAGCCTCGCTGGCCACGGCACAGCGCAAGGTCGAGCAAGGCCAGAACCAGGTACAGCGCGACAGTGAACAGCTGGCGCAAAGCCGCCAATCGCTGGCGCGGGAACAGGAAACCTTAAGCCGGACACAGCGCAGCAGCCGGCAAGCCCAGGACAGCGACACGCGCATCGTCAAGGCGCCGCAGTTGGACCAAGCGATCAAAGTGGCCATACCGCAACAACTGAGCCAGGCAGCGCCGAAAAGTGCGCCCCAGCTGAACAGTTATGGCCAGAGTCTGGGCCGCCTGATCAATGTGACGGCCTGAGCCGTTTTTACCGGGCCATCTCCTCTTCCAGCATCGCCAACCACCATTTATTCCCCTTCTTTGGCTACGTCAAGTCGACCGCCTAGCTCAGCGCCTGCACCGGCACGACAGGGGCCGGCGGCGTGCTGTCGGGCTTATCGCAACAAACCAGATCCATATCAGCTTGAACATTGCTACCGTACCGAGCTTGTGCATCTGCACGCAATTGTGCAACTTGCCTGCGTGGCGTTGTAACGACGAGCTTGGGGAAGAAGTTGGTGCCACTGGCCCAGTGTGCAAGGTGCCAGCACGCATGACGATCAGAAACCCGAAGACTAAGCTGCGCTGCATGCCTATGCGAACAATGAATAAAACACAGGGA
The DNA here is from genome assembly GCF_051380805.1 of Janthinobacterium paucivorans. NCBI lineage: Bacteria > Pseudomonadati > Pseudomonadota > Betaproteobacteria > Burkholderiales > Oxalobacteraceae > Janthinobacterium > Janthinobacterium paucivorans. Next base: position 1,563 of record NZ_JBNYXR010000003.1, on the reverse strand, counting down.
TAAAGTTGCACTACACAGTACAGTTCCCATTTCTGGCAAAGTAAACCGAGAGGTGTAAAATATTGTTTTCAAAGGAGATTTCCCGCCATGGCCGCACCGCAACGCCTCACCGACCGCAAGCGCGTCGCCATCGTCGATGCCGCCATCGCCGAGTTTCGCGAGCACGGTTTTGACGCGACCAGCATGGACAAGATCGCCGCCACGGCCGCCGTTTCCAAGCGCACCGTATACAACCATTTTCCCAGCAAAGACGGTTTGTTCGCGGAAATCCTGCAGCGTATGTGGGAAAGCATCGTGGCACAGCCTGCCGTACCCTACGTCGCGGACCAGCCACTGCGACCGCAGGTGCTGGCCTTGGTCGAGCAGAAAATGGTCTTGCTATGCGACCCGGCATTCATCGACCTAGCACGTGTCATCTGTGGCGAAACCATCCACTCGCCCGAGCGTGCGCAAGCGATGGTGGCACGCCTGAATGAAAAGGAAACAGGCCTCAATATCTGGATCCGTGCGGCGCAGCAAGATGGGCGCATCAAGGCGGGCGACACGCTGGAAGTGGCACACCTGCTGATGTCGCCACTGAAGACCTTTGCATTCTGGCCGCAAATCACCCTAGGTGAACCTTTGCTGGGCCCGGCACGCCAACACGAAGTGACGCAACTGGCTGTCGACATCTTCCTGTGCTACTACAGCGTGGCAAAACCGACTGCATAAACAGGCGGCAACTGGGCAGACACCGCCGGCCGATGTTCTTCCTCATCTCCGCAATGCCAGACTGCCGACAATACAAAGACGCATGGCATAAAATAGAGCAGCGTAAACAAGGAGGCCAGGCATGACGATTACCCCGGAAGAACTAGCCGTGCTGATGCAGGAAGTGGAAGTGGCCGATCCCATCGATTTTGCCGACCTGCCCTTTGACGAGCAGGAATTGCGCGGCCTGATCGCCAACCACCTGTGCGAGATGGCCGATGCCATGGAAAGTTTCAGCCCGGAAGACCGCAACCTGGCCCTGCTGGCGGTGGCGGCCAAGCTGGTGCTGGAAAACCTCGTATTGCACGTGCAACTACTGCGCCGCCACGGCTTGCCCGTCAGCGACAGCGTGGACACGCTGCTGCAGCGGCTCAAGGGCGGCAAACCCTCCTGAGTCAAGCCCCCGTGCGCACAGCGCACGCCTCGATGGTGACCGGTTTCACACATGACAAAGGCAGCGCATAGCGCTGCTTTTACTAAAACCAACAGACGAAAAAAAACCCCACCATCACTGGCGGGGTTTTTCTCAAGGTGGAACAGCCGGGGGCTGTTGCACCAAATAACAAGCCTGACGATAACCTACTTTCACACTGGTTGCAGCACTATCATCGGCGCAAAGTTGTTTCACGGTCCTGTTCGGGATGGGAAGGGGTGGGACCAACTTGCTATGGTCATCAGGCATAACTTGTACTGGCACTTGTTCTCGGTAGAGCAACAAGGCCTGAATCTGGAAGAAGCAAAGATTTTTGGGTAATGAATGGTATCAACAAACTCACAACGTTGTACCGTCTTATCCTCTGTACCTGCTAAGGT